>JAGPCK010000007.1 GCA_018058135.1 Bacteroidia bacterium
GTATCAGCATTTACTGATGTATTGGTGAAGGTGAATGTTTTAGGGGCGCAGGCAATTGTATCATTCGTGGAATATACCGCATCCGGCATAGGACGAATGTTTAATGCAACTGTGGCAGAGTCACTACAATTAAATGTAGTGCGGGCTACTAGCTTTACCGTATAACTTCCGGTGCTGGCATATTTTTTCTTTTGTGTACCTGTGGAGGTGGTATTGAGCAGCGAAGACCCGTCACCAAAGTTCCAGGTAAATTGTGATGCACCGGTGGTCGAGTTGGTAAATACAGCCGAATCAATGAGGCACACACTATTCGAGGCTACACTTAAACCCATGGCAGGTAAAGGGCGAACAATAACCTGTTGCGTATCCTGATCTACGCAACCTGCATTACTTACTACCCTTAACCGTACATTAAATGTAGCCGCAGTAGAATAAGTGTTAGTTGAGGTAACACCTGTAGCATCTATGGTTCCGTTATTGTCAAAATCCCATTGACGTGTGGAGATGCTTGCACCTGTTGCAATGGTCGATGTATCTGTAAACTGTACAACACTGTTTCTACAGGCAGGAGTAGAAGTAAACCCGGCATTCGGACTGGCGTAAACGGTTGCGGAGTCGCTAAAGGTTCTGCTGCACCCTAAAGAGTTGGCTGCGGAAAATACTACTCTGTAACGACCGGCAGTAGTGAATCTGCAAACAGTATCTTCAGATACAGCCGTTTGAAAACTTCCGAAACTCCAGTTATAACTGCTGATGGTTCCGGAAGAAGTGGTGGCAGTGCCATTGAAAGCAACAGGGACTCCGGTGCAGATTAATGTAGGTGAGTAGTTGTAACTTACTACGGGTGCAATGTCCACTATCACGTTTAAGGTATCGTAATCTATGCAACCATTTTGGGTAGTTACCCGCAGTATTACCTGATATGTACCTGATGCATTGTATACATGTTTAGGATTTTGTTGAGCAGAAGTATTTCCGTCAGCAAAATTCCATAACCAGGAAGTAATGGTATCTCCGCTAACTACCGAAGTGGAATCGCTGAAGCGTGTGGTATCGCCTGCACAAACTCGGTTAGCTCCGAATTTTGCTGTGGGCAAACTGAACACACGTAGTACCTGAATTACTGAATCCGTTCCACAGGTATCGGTTACTTTTAGTTTGATGTTGTACGTTCCGGGTGTGGCATAAGTTTGCAGCGGTGCATTTCTGGTAAAGGCGGTAGTGCCGTTGCCCATATCCCAAAAATAGGTTGCATTAGTTGATGTATTGGCTGTAGTGTTGGTAATGGCGGTGTTTAACGGAGCACATCCGGATGAAAAATTACCCATCTGAACTGTTGGTTTTCCGTATGCTCGAATTGTATCACGTGCCGAACCGTTCCCGCAGTAGTTTGTTACAGAGAGTTGTACTGGAAATACGCCTTGGTTATTATAAATATGTGAGGGGGTTGCTAAGTTGCTGGTATTGGATGCTCCGCTACTCGGGTCGCCAAAGTTCCATGAGTAGCTATTTAACAAACCGGTGGAGCTGTTGCCAAAGTTAACGGTGAGTGGAGCGCAGCCTGACGATTTATTGAAATTAAAACTCGCAGTAGGTACTTGGTTCACAATTACATTTAGGTAGCTGGTGTCTCTTCCGCAGGCATTACTGTCTACCAGCATTACAGGATACGTACCTACGGGATAACTTTTGGTTTGATTAGCTCTGGAACTTATCCAGCCAAGAGTACTGCCATCCCCGAAATCCCAGTAGAAATAACGTGTGCCGGGTATGCAATTGTTTACGGAAGAGTTAACCAATGTAAATGTTTGGTTGGGTGTACACAGGGTAGAATCAGCAGTAGTTACTCGGGCATCATCAAAGTCGTAAATGTTTACTGGATTCCAGGTGGTTTGTGACGTACCGCAACTGTTTATGGCCTCTAACCTCACTGTAATATTACAACCTGCCGGGCCTAATCCACGTGGGTAGGTGTGGTATACCGTATCATTTGCACCATATTTAATTTCTGTAACTCCATCACCATAGCGCCACCTGAAATAGGTAGAGCTGGAAACATTACTGGAGTTATTAATAAAACGCACGGTGTGAGGAGCACACCCACTGTTTTGTCCGGCCGGAGGACCAACGATACCTGCCGTAGGAATACGATTATTGATTACTGTTCCGAAGATGGTGTCGGAACAGCCTCCGTTTAGTGTGCGTATGGCTACAGTGTAGTTGCCTAAGGCGCTATAGGTATGAGAAATGGTAGCCGGTGGGGCCAAACTTGCTCCTGATGAGTTACTTGTTCCATCTCCCCAAACAAAGGTGTAATTATTGAGTGTATTTACTGGTGTTATGGAAAGTACAAACGAGTCTGGGGTGTTAACGAGTGTGATACAGTTTTGCCAAACAGGTGCATAGCTAGCATTTCCGTTACCGTCTTCAACTCGGGGTACTGCTGCAGCAGTTACTGAATGGGTTGATTGTGAAGAATCCATGCATCCCCCAACTGTAATAGCCACCAATCGAACAGTAAAAGTACCGGGAGTTTTAAAAGGATAAGTGGTAGAGGCAACACCAACAGTAGTATCAACTGCGGTTCCGTTTACCTTCCAAATGTAGGTGGTTGAAGCAGCTAATGCACCGGTGGAGTTATTGGTAAATGTAGCATTGCGGGGCAAACAACTTCCTGATGAGGTGATGCTTAAGTTGGGGCTTAGACCGGTACAGGCAAGTGCATACTTCGATCCACTCAGCATAAGTGTGATGAGAATAAAGCAGCAGACGAACCTGAGTTTAACTTGCATTGTCAAATTAAAAATGCCCGCAAATATGCGAAATTTAAGGGTGAAAATTCAAAGTCATTACTTTCTGCGTGCCAGCAAAAGTCCGTCTCGTATGGGAACCAGCACTACTTCCATACGGTCATCCGATGACACCTTTTTGTTAAAGGCATCCAATAGTTTAGTTGTATTATCTTTGGTTAAAGCAGCAGCATCTGTAACTTTCCCGCTCCACAGCACATTATCCGCAATCAACAATCCGCCTGAGGGCATCTTATCAATAACCAGGTCGTAATACGTGATGTAGTTTTCCTTATCAGCATCTATAAACACTAGATCAAATGGTCCTTGTAGTGATGGTATTATGGTTAAAGCATTGCCTATGTGGTAAATAATTTTTGAGCTGAAATCAGATGTGTCAAAATATTTTCGGGTGCGTTCTTCCAGTTCTTCGTTGATGTCAATAGTATGTAAAACCCCCTTTTCAGCAAGCCCCTCTGCCAAACATAAGGCGGAGTAACCTGTGTACGTGCCTATTTCCAGAATTTGTTGGGGACGTATTAAATGACTCAGCAGGCTCAGAAACCGCCCTTGCAAATGCCCTGATAGCATACGTGGACTCATTACATTGGCATGTGTATCTCGGTTGAGTTGCTGTAGCAAATTAGGCTCAGGACTGCTGTGTATTTCAGCGTATTCACTTAATTTTTCGTCAATAAATTCCATTTCACGCTAGTAAGAAAAGTCCAACTAAGTTAATCTTTTTATTTGAATAGCAGAATATTTTCAGAATAAATTTCGTTTTGGTTACTGTTTACAGCAATAAGGGATTTTTATAACCCGATACTCTGTTTATATTTGCCCGTTACTAATCACAATTATTACGCATGAAAAAATATAATCTGGTAAACGTAATTATGGGTTGGATCACTTTTGTGATAGCCTTGGTTACCTACACCTTAACCCTTGAGCCAACAGCCAGTTTCTGGGATTGCGGAGAGTTTATTTCAGCCTCCTATAAATTGCAGGTGGTGCATCCCCCCGGTGCTCCTCTCTTTTTGCTTATAGGGCGTTTATTCTCATTTATGGCCATGGGAGATCTTACTCAGGTGGCCCGTTGGGTAAACATGGTTTCGGCAGTAACCAGCGCGCTTACCGTGTTATTTATGTTCTGGACCATCACGCATTTAGCTAAAAAGATTGTTGCCAAAAATGCTGAAGAGGTTAATGATTGGCAATTATACAGCATCATTGGTGCCGGTTTGGTAGGAGCTTTAGGTCTTACTTTCTCTGACACATTTTGGTTCTCTGCAGTTGAGGCTGAAGTATATGCTTCTTCCTGCTTTTTTACTGCTATCACTTTCTGGTGCATTCTTAAATGGGAAAATGTGGCAGATGAAAAACATGCCGACCGTTGGTTAATACTCATCGGCTACCTGTGCGGATTAGCTATTGGCGTCCACTTACTGAACTTGCTGGTGTTGCCTGCTGTGGTTTATGTGTATTACTTCAGAAAGTACGAAGCCTCTTCGTGGGGTATTATTAAAGCCTCGCTTATTGCTTTTGCAACCATTGGTATAGTACAGTTTGCCATCATTCCTGGTTTGCCTGCTATGTGTGCCAAATTTGATCTGATGTTTGTAAATGGCTTCGGAATGCCTTTCGGCAGCGGAGTGTTGGCCTTCGGCATTCTGCTCGCAGCCATGATTGTTGCTGCTATTATGTACAGCATTAAAAAAGGAAACGTTACACTTAATACCGCTATACTGGCTTTCTCATTTATCATTATCGGATATTCTTCTTATGCTATGATTGTGATTCGTTCACTTTCTGATCCACCATTAGACATGAACAATCCGGAGAATCCATATACTTTAATTTCGTACATCAATCGTGAACAGTATGGCGATCGCCCTTTGTTGCATGGACAGCATTATACTGCTAAATACATCGATACCAAAGAGGGTGCTATGCAGTACCGCAAAGGCGTTGATAAATATGAAGAGATTGGTCCTAAAGTTGAACCGGTATGGGAACCTGAACATACCACCTTTTTCCCGCGTATGTGGAGTAACCGGGCCGATCACGTGCAGGCTTACCAGCAATGGGAAAAAATTCCGGAAGGCAAAAAGCCGTCATTCGCTAAAAATATTGACTTCCTTTTTGATTACCAGTTGGGCTTTATGTACTGGCGTTATTTCTCCTGGAACTTTATTGGTCGCCAGAATGATGAACAAGGCCACGGTGAGCTTACTTCAGGTAACTGGGAAAGTGGTGTCAAGTTTATTGACAAAGCCCGAATCGGTCCGCAGGATAATTTACCGGTTGATTTAGCTAATAACAAAGGAAAGAACCACTACTATTTTTTACCTTTAATACTCGGGTTGTTGGGATTTGCTTTCCAATATATAAAAGCACGCGAAGATGCATTTGTGATTACACTCTTGTTTTTGTTTACAGGAGTATTCATCATCATCTACCTGAACTTTCCTCCGCTCCAACCACGTGAACGAGATTATGCCTACGTTGGATCTTATCAAACCTTCTTTATTTGGGTTGGTTTGGGTGTGTTGTTTATTATGGATTGGCTGGGCCGAAAAGCGAATAAAACTGTAGCAGCATTGGCAGCAACAGCAATCGGATTGTTGGTTGCACCAGGAATATTAGCCAAAGAAAACTGGGACGATCACGACCGTTCCAACCGTTTTACAGCTTTGGATTTCGCAAAAGATTATCTGAACTCTTGTGCTAAAAATGCAGTACTCTTTACTAACGGTGATAATGATACCTATCCCTTGTGGTATGCACAAAACGTGGAAGCTATTCGCACAGATATTCGCGTAATTAATCTCAGTTTGTTGAATACAGATTGGTATGCTGACGGGCTGAAGAAAAAAGTATACGATTCAGAGCCTGTGCCTTTCTCACTTAAATCCGAACAATACATTCAGGGTTTGCGTGATTATGTGGTGTATTATGAGAACAGAGACTTGGGCATTAATCCGAACGGTTTCTACAATCTGAAAGAGGTTATTGAATTTATAGGAAACGATAAAGATCAGCGCACCAAGGTGCAATCCAACAGCGGTGAAAGCTTGAGCTATTACCCTACTAAAAACTTCTTCATTCCTATTAATAAAGAGCAACTCATCAAAAACGGAACAGTTCACTCTAAAGACGTGGATAAAGTGGTTGACTCGATTATGTTCACCGTGAACAGAAATACGTTGATGAAGAACGACCTGATTACATTGGATTTTATTGCCACCAACAATTGGGAGCGTCCGGTATACTTTGCCATTACTACAGGTTCTGAGGCTTACCTCAATCTGGAAGCTTACTTCCAGTTAGAAGGCCTTACTTACCGTTTGGTGCCTATACGAACCGAAATGGGTCAGGACCGCGAAATAGGTCATATCAATACCGATATCATGTACGATAACCTCATGAATAAATTTGTATGGGGCAACATGGATAAGGACGGCATTTATCTAGATGAAACTATTCTGCGTCAGACAAAAAATATGCGCAACCTGTTCTATCGTTTGGCTAAAAAATTAGTAGATGAAGGGCAAAAGGAAAAAGCGATAAAAGTGTTGGACAAATGCATAGAAGTGATGCCGGAGAAAAATGTTCCGTATGATGTGTTCATGATTCGTATTATCGAAGGATATTATTTAGCTGGGGCTAAAGAGAAGGCTGCCTCACTTAACAAACGTTTGGCAGAAATTTACAAAGGCAAGTATACCTACTTTACCAGCTATAGAGGTACTAAACTGGTGAAACGTGTAGAAAGTAATATCAATGAATCTTATCAGGTAATTGGCTATTGCCAGCAAATTGCCAATATGTATGGTGATAAAGCTACTGCCGATGAGGTACAGAAAATTTTGAACGGCTTGCAACAGCCCATGTAAAATAACAACTGAATTAATCAAAGGCCGGTGAGTTATCACCGGCTTTATTTTTTTTATGTACAACAAGAAGCACATCGACAAATCGCAACTTATTTATGGCACACGTGCCATAATGGAGGCCCTTGAAAAAGGAAAGGAGCTGGAAAAAATACTGATTCAAAAAGGTGTGCAGGGCGATGTGGTAGGAGAAATCATACGCATTGCCTATGAGGCCAAAGTACCTTATCAGTTTGTGCCCAGAGAAAAGTTTTATGATTTTGGTAACGCCAACCACCAAGGTGTTGTAGCTTACATATCACCTGTGCAGTTTCAGTTTGTGGAAGATATTATACCCATGGTATATGAGCAAGGGCGTACACCCTTGGTACTTGTACTTGACCGTGTAACGGACGTACGTAATTTTGGTGCGATATGCCGCAGCGCATTGGCCGGCTCTGTGGATGTGGTGGTAATCCCTGACCGTGGCTCTGCCCGCATCAGTGAAGATGCGGTAAAAACCTCTGCAGGGGCTTTGTTGACGGTGCCCGTGTGTCGCTCGTTCAATATGAAAATTACACTCGATTATTTAAAAGACAGCGGCCTTCAGATAGTTGGATGTACAGAAAAAGGAGACCGCGAAATAAGCAAGGTTGACTTTAGTATTCCCACTGCAATTATTATGGGAAGTGAAGAAGACGGTATTTCACCAGAGTACCTTAAAAAGTGTGATGCGAAAGCCAAAATACCTATGCTGAATCAGATAGGTTCACTCAACGTATCTGTATCCGCAGGGATAATTCTTTACGAGGTAGCCAAACAAAGGTTGAAAATATAAAGGAAGAGAGTGTGTGAAAATAAATACTAAATGTATTTCTCTCCGAACTTAAGTTTCATTTCGGTTACAATCTGTTTCACTTCCTGTTCTTTATTACGGTCGCATACCAGCAACACATCATCGGTATCTACCACAATCAAATCTTTTACGCTATTAAGCACAACAATTTTTTTATTTCCGGCATGCACCAAACATTGTGTTGTGTTGTATACGTGCACATTTTTGCCGTTTACAGCATTGTGGTTTTCATCTTTATTATGGATGCTGTATAAAGAAGCCCAAGTGCCTAAATCACTCCAGCCGAAATCGCTGGGGATTACATAAACATTGGCTGCTTTTTCCATTACTGCATAGTCAATGGAAATGTTTTTACACAACTCATACGTACGGGTTACTACGACTTTTTCTTCACCGGTACCTAATGCAGGGGCTGCTTCCAGAAACAATTGATACACGTCATTGCAGTAGTTTTCCATTGACTCAAGAATACCTTTTACGCTCCAGATAAAAATCCCCGCGTTCCATAAAAAATCTCCACTTTCAATAAAGGTTTCAGCCAGTTCCAAAGAGGGCTTTTCAGTAAACGTTTTTACCTTTTTAATATGTGTGCCGTTGTAATCAATGTATTGAATATACCCGTATCCTGTATCTGGTCGGCTGGGCATTACACCCAGGGTAAGCAAAGCATTTTCCTGGTCCAGAAAATCGAACCCTTGTTTTACAGATTTAAAAAAACTTGTTTCATCCAGTATAAGGTGGTCGGATGGAGCAACAATACAACGCGCTTCAGGGTTAATGTTTTGAATGCGAAACGATGCATAGGCAATACAGGCGGCTGTATTTTTTGCCAATGGTTCACCCAAAATGCAGGCATCATCCATATCCGGAACCTGTTGTTTTATCAACGGCCGGTAAATTTCATTGGCAACAATAAAGATGTTTTCTTTGTTGAACTCTTTTAGAAAACGCTTGTAGGTTTGTTGTAATAGTGAGGTGCCGGTTCCTAAAATATCGAGAAACTGTTTCGGATAACTTGTTCTGCTCACCGGCCAAAAACGTGATCCTACACCACCGGCCATAATTATTACATAGTTGTTTTTATTCTTACTCATTCGCTGCAAATCTTTCTGTTCAGTTATATAATACCTTCTCTGTTCAGGTCATGTATATGTACCATGCCTTTATAAGTGCCTTTACTCAGCACAATCATTTGTGAAACTTTATTTTCGCGCATAAGCCCTAAGGCGTCAATGGCCATTTCTTCTTCATCAATGGTGCGGGGCTGCTTGTGCATAATCTCCGCAGCAGTTAAATCATTGCGATACAACTCGGCTTCCAGCATACGCCTGATGTCTCCGTCTGTAATTACACCCACCAGTTCATTGTTGTCTATTACGGCTGTTGCACCTAAGCGTTTGCGGGTAATTTCAATAATCACATCTTTAATTAAAGCATCAGAACTTACCTGAGGAGCCATGGTGCTTAATACGTCTTTCACCTTCAGGTAAAGCCTTTTGCCCAAAGCACCACCCGGATGGTATTTGGCAAAGTCCTGAGCTGTAAAGTTGCGGCACTTTAATAAACTTACAGCCAAGGCATCACCCAAAGCCAGCTGAACGGTGGTGCTGGTGGTAGGAGCCAGGTTATTGGGGCAGGCTTCCTTGTCAACAGTACAATCCATAATGAAATCACTTTGAACAGCGAGGTATGACGATAAGTCACCAACCAGGCCAATAAGTTTGTTACCACCTTTTTTCAGCAGCGGCACCAGCACTCGTATTTCAGGGGTGTTGCCACTTTTCGAAATGCAAATCACCACATCATTCTGCTGGATGATGCCCAAATCACCGTGAATAGCATCAGCAGCATGCATAAAAACAGAAGGTGTTCCGGTGCTGTTTAAGGTAGCCACAATTTTTTGAGCAATTATGGCGCTTTTGCCTATTCCCGTAATTACTACGCGGCCATTAGAATTTAAAATAAGTTTTACGCAATCTGCAAAACTGGTATTAACTTTGTCAATTGATTTGCGGATTGCATCAGCTTCAATCTGAAGCGTCTCAATGGCAGTTTTCAGTATAGCGCTATCCTGTTGCAATTCAAGTGTGATTAAATGATTTCGTGGCGCAAAGTAAATATTTTGAAAGTAAATTTTTTGGATTGATTTAAAATGTTATATCTTTATTAGCGATAATAACGTTTTTTTTCAGCAGATAAGACAGAAGTGATATGGCAGTTACAGTAAAACATGATCTCAAGAGCGCTCTCAAGAAGTACTTTGGTTTTGAGACTTTTAAAGGTATTCAGGAAGACATTATAAAGAACGTACTCAATGGCAAAGACAGTTTTGTTATTATGCCTACAGGAGCTGGTAAATCTTTGTGCTTTCAGTTGCCGGCCTTGATGATGGATGGAACAGCCATCGTGATCTCACCACTTATTGCTCTGATGAAGAACCAGGTAGACCAAATCAGAGCCTTTGGGAGTAATGAAACTGCAGCTCACTTTCTGAACTCTTCCCTCACCAAAGCAGAGATTATGAAGGTGAAAGAAGACATTCTGGCCAATAAAACCAAATTACTTTACGTAGCCCCGGAAACACTGAAGAAGGATGAAACGGTTGATTTCCTGAAGCAAATCAAAATTTCTTTCGTGGCGGTGGATGAAGCGCACTGTATTTCAGAGTGGGGACATGATTTTCGTCCGGAGTACAGACGCATCAAACAGATTGTAAAAGACATTAAGGATGTGCCCATGATGGCACTTACCGCAACAGCCACTCCTAAAGTACAGGCTGATATTCAGAAAAACCTGCAAATGCTGGATGCTGAGGTGTTCAAAACATCCTTCAACCGCCCTAACCTGTATTATGAGGTACGTCAGAAAGGCAAAAAGGATAAAGTGCTTAAGGAAATTGTGGCTTACATCAAGCAAAGGGATAAAAAGTCAGGAATTATTTATTGCCTGAGCCGTAAGAAAGTAGAAGAAATTGCAGAAGTACTCAACCTCAACGGAGTTAAGGCACTCCCGTACCATGCCGGATTGGACGCTAAAACCCGTGCCAGCCATCAAGATAAGTTCTTGATGGAAGATGTGGATGTAATTGTAGCCACCATTGCATTCGGAATGGGTATTGACAAACCGGACGTTCGCTTTGTGATTCACTACGATGTACCTAAGAGTTTGGAAGGATATTACCAGGAAACCGGTCGTGCGGGACGTGACGGGCTCGAAGGTGATTGTTTGCTATTCTACAACCCGGCTGATATTGAGAAGCTAGAGAAATTTATGAAAGACAAACCTGTTTCAGAACGTGAAATAGGAGAACAACTGATATTTGAAACACAATCATATGTAGAATCATCCGGCTGCCGCAGAAGAATTCTGCTTCATTATTTCGGTGAAGAATTTGACCAAAAGAATTGTGGTAAAAAGTGCGATAACTGCCGCCACCCTAAAGAGCAGCAGGAAGTTACTAAAGACATGATTCAGGCTTTGCAGGTTATTCAGCTACTTAAAGGCAAGTTTAACCTCAAGCACACAGTGGATGTGATTACCGGAACCAAAAGCCAGGCAGTAATGGATTATGAGCACCACAACCTGGAGTGTTTTGGTTTAGGTAAAGCCAAAGACCCTCTGTTCTGGAAATCAGTTATACGCACAGCCTTATTAGCCGGTTTTGTAACCAAAGACATTGAAAGCTACGGACTGCTTAAAATGAACGAGAAGGGCGATGTGTACCTTAAAAAGCCTACTCCGGTATTTATTGCACTCGATACCAAATTTGAAAAGGTATCGGAAGATGATGACAATGCCGAAATAGAGAATTTCTATGATGAGGTACTCTTTGCTCAACTGAAAGAACTTCGTAAAAAGGTGGCCAAGCAGAAAGGGTTGCCGCCTTACATCATATTCCAAGACCCCTCTTTGGAAGATATGGCCTCCAAATACCCCATTACCATGTCGGAATTATCGCAGGTATTCGGTGTTACGGCCAGCAAAGCACAAAAATTCGGTAAGCCGTTTTTAGAACTGATTGAAGCTTACGTAAAAGAAAACGATATTGAGCGTTCAGAGGATTTAGTGATTAAATCTGCGGTAAACAAATCAGGTAAAAAAGTAGCCATTATCCAGAATATTGACCGCAAGATTAATCTCGAAGACATCAGCCGTTCGCAAGGTATTAGCCGCGATGAACTCGTAGCTGAGATTGAGGGTATGGTGTACAGCGGTACAAAACTTAACCTCAAATATTACATCAACACCATATTGGATGAAGATGTGCAGCAGGATATTTTCGATTATTTCAAAAGTAGTGAATCTGATTCGCTTGACTTAGCCATCAAAGAGTTTGACAACGAAATAAGCAAAGAAGATTTACAACTGATGCGTATTCAGTTTATATCTGAACTGGCTAACTAATTACAGTCAGTGTTTTTGCTCTACTTCCGGGATAAAAAAAGTACTGAAAAAATCTTCAAAAGTAGGTTGCACATTAAAATGTGAAGCCTTACCTTTGCGCCTCATTGTCCGATGGTGTAACTGGCAACACGTCTGATTTTGGTTCAGAAGAGTCTAGGTTCGAGCCCTAGTCGGACAACCAAACCCTTTAATACTCAACACAAGTGCCTGCTGTACTTAATCAAATCAAATTGTTCTCCGGTACACAGTCAAGGTACCTGGCAGAAAAGATTGCAGAGGCCTATGGCACGCAGTTAGGTGACCTGAGTTTTTCTAAATTCAGTGACGGGGAGTTCCAGCCCAGCTTTAATGAATCTGTTCGCGGATGCGATATTTTCATTATCCAATCCAGTTTTCCTCCGGCAGATAACCTGATGGAAATGTTGATGGCTATTGATGCCGCCAAGCGCGCTTCGGCCCACTACATTACGGCTGTAATCCCGTATTTTGGTTTTGCCCGTCAGGATCGTAAAGATAAACCCCGCGTTTCTATCGGTTCCAAAATGGTGGCCGATATTTTAACTGCAGTAGGTGCCAGCCGTGTAATGACCATGGATTTACACGCTCCTCAAATTCAGGGATTCTTTAATATTCCGGTGGATCACTTAGATGCTACCAGCATTTATATTCCTTACATTAAGGGCCTTAACCTGCCCAACCTTACCATAGCAGCTCCTGATATGGGAGGCTCCAACCGTGCCCGCTATTACGCCAAAGCGTTAAATGCTGATATTGTTATTGTAGACAAAGAGCGTAAACGTGCCAACGAAATAGCTTCCATGACCGTAATAGGTGATGTGAAAGATGCCGATATCGTAATCGTAGACGATATGGTGGATACTGGAAATACCTTGGCCAAATCAGCAGCCATGTTAATGGATAAAGGAGCCCGCAGTGTGCGAGCCATATGTACACACCCGGTTCTTTCAGGCAAAGCTTATGAAACCATTGCCAACTCTGTTTTGGATGAGTTGATTGTATCAGATACCATTCCTTTACAAAAACAAATTGACAAAATAAAAGTGTTGTCTTCAGCACAATTGTTTGCCAAAGCTATACGTAATGTACACGAGCATGGTTCTATAAGTACCCTGTTTGCGGTAGATACACAAGGACAAGCTAAATAGAATTTCTTTTAATTAAATTTATATAAACAACAAGCATCATGAAATCAGTAGCAATCTTCGGAAACGTAAGAAAGGGTCTTGGAAAAGCTGACAGCCGCGAGCTTCGCAGTGAAGGCAAAGTTCCATGTGTTCTTTATGGCGGAAAAGAGAATGTGCACTTTTCAGTTTACGTTTCTGATTTCAAAGAATTGGTGTACACACCAAGCACGTACTTAGTAAAACTTGACATTGACGGAGCTATTTACAAAGCGTCATTGCAAGAAGTTCAGTTTCATCCGGTAAATGACGTTATTATTCACGCAGATTTTCTGCAGGTAACTGATGACAAGCCGATTATTATTAACATCCCCGTTCGTATCACAGGTAATTCTCCCGGTGTTCGCCAGGGTGGTAAATTACAACAGCGCTTGAAGAAGCTTAAAGTAAAAGCACTTCCGGCTAACCTGCCCGATTTTGTGGAAGTAAATATCGATTCATTGGAGATGGGTAAATCCATTCGTGTGAACGAGGTTACCGCCAAAAATATCCAGATTTTGGATGAGGGTTCAAATCCTGTTGTATCTGTAGTGGCTACACGTGCTTCTAAAGAAGCTACCACAGCTTAATTAGCCGTTAATCAACAGCCTGGTGAAATACTTAATAGCCGGACTGGGTAATATTGGTGCCGAATACGACCACACCCGACACAACATCGGTTTTGACGTAGTTGAACATTTAGCCCGTTTACACAATACAGCATTTAACTTAGACAGACTTGCCTACGCAGCCGAAATAAAGCTGAAAGGCAGGTCTGTTTGGCTTATAAAGCCTACCACTTATATGAATCTGAGTGGTAAAGCAGTTCAGTACTGGATGCAAAAGCTCCATATTCCTAAAGAAAATGTACTAGTGATAACAGATGATCTTTCCCTCCCTGTGGGTAAACTGCGTTTTCGCCCTTCAGGCAGTGATGGCGGTCACAACGGGTTAAAGAGCATCAGTATGCACCTGGAAGGCAATGAATATCCGCGGTTGAGATTTGGCATCGGGAACAATTTCCCAAAAGGCCGTCAGGTTGATTTTGTATTGGGGAAATGGGATATTGACGACCAGATAGTAGTGAACAGCAAAATGGATGACTGCGCCAAAGCAATAGAAAGTTTTGTGTTGGCAGGGCTCAACATTACCATGAATCAATATAATAAGTAATAAATCACCACACATTTCGTTTCGAAATTCTATATTCGAGCAAATTCTTATCGTACATGAGTAATTCAAAATTAAAAGCATTGTACCCTCACGCCATAGCGTTGGGAATTTTTCTGGCATTGGCCGGAATTTATTTTATGCCTGTTTTGCAAGGCAAAGTAGCCAATCAACATGATGTGAGTATGTGGAAGGGCGCCTACCAGGAAGTAGGGGAGTTCAAGAAAAAGACGGGTGAAACCACTATGTGGAGCAACGCTATGTTTGGTGGAATGCCTTCTTATACTTACGGGGGCTTGGAGAGCAAAGCCAATATCACCCCTTACATTGATGGTATGATGAAACTTTGGTTGCCCAGCCCCATGGAAACCATTTGGTTGTTGATGTTATGCTTTTACATTTTTTTAATCAGCTATGGCGTATCTCCCTGGTTGGGTGTATTGGGTGCCATTGCTTACGGGTTTTCCAGCTATAATTTTATTAACCTTGATGCGGGTCACCTTACCAAAGGTTGGGCCATTGCCTATCTCCCGCTCATATTTGCCGGTTTAAACATCACCATGCGTTACAACAAATGGTTGGGCGCTGCTGTAACAGGCTTAGCCATGGCACTTGAGCTCAACGCGGGTCACATTCAGATTACGTATTATGCCATGTTGCTGGTGGTTATTTGGGGCGTTGTTCAGCTTATTTTTGCTATCAGGGAAAAACAGATCAAACAATTTGCAGTAGCCGCGTTATTTGCAGTGGCAGGTGCCGGAATTGGTGTGGGTACTGGCACTACGGGGTTGCTTATAGGTAGTGAATACGCCAAAGAAAGTCAGCGCAGCCCTTCAGAGTTGAGCGGTGATGAAGCCAATAAAACAACCGGTTTAGATAAAGATTATGCATTGGAATACAGTTACTCCATCACAGAGCCACTCACCATTTTAGTAGCAGATATTTATGGAGGAGCATCGGTATCGCCTATCGGGAAAAGTTCTGCCACTTACAAAGCGTTAAAGGCAAACAATGTTCCTGATGCACAAATAAAATCATTTGTGGAACAAGCACCCACCTATTGGGGCGATTTACGTTATACGGCAGGTCCTACCTATTTTGGTGCAGTGGTTTGTTTTCTTTTTATACTGGGTTTGTTTGTGGTGAAGGGTAAAGAAAAGTGGTGGTTGTTGGCGGGTGCAATTTTCTCCATTCTTTTATCCTACGGTAAAAATTTCTCTCTGTTAACCGACTTCTTTTTTGATCACGTTCTCTACTACAATAAGTTCAGGGCAGTAACCTTTATACTTATTCTTACGCAAATGTGTTTCCCGGCTTTGGGTATTCTGGCCCTGAAAGAATATTTCAATTCAACACAGAAACAAGAACAGTTGAAAAAATCATTGGTATATGCTTTAGCTACGGTTGGCGGATTACTTTTTATATTAGTTGTTTCAGCCGGTATGATTGATTTCTCAGCACCGGTAGATAAACAATTGCCCGATTGGTTGATAGAGCCTTTGCACAGCGACAGAGAAAGTATTATGCGCAATGATGCGTTACGTTCATTGTTTTTTGTATTGGCTTCCTTTGCAGGCTTATGGTTTATGCTCTCCAAAAAAATAAAAGAAATGCAGGTAATAGGTTTGTTAGCTGCACTCATCATTATTGATTTGTGGAGCGTAGATAAACGTTACCTGAATGACAAAGATTTTGTGTCGAAGAAAAAGCAACAGGAGTTTGTTCCAACTGCAGCAGATCAGCAAATTTTACAAGACCCGGCATTAAACTACCGGGTGTTTAATACTACTGTTAGTCCGTTTAATGATGCCACCACTTCTTACTTCCATAAATCCATTGGAGGTTACAGTGCGGCTAAGGTGCGCAGGTACCAGGATTTGATTGAAAAACAAATCGGTAACCAAAACATGCAAGTGTTCAATATGCTTAACACCCGATACTTTATTGTGAGCGACAACAACCGTCAGCCTATGGCACAATTTAATCCGGGCGCTTTAGGTAACGCCTGGTTTGTTCCCAAATATACTTTAGTTGAGGGTGCTGATGCAGAGATGGCTTCACTCAATGTAGATACTTTGGGTAACGGATTTAATCCGCGTGTGGAAGCATTTGCTGACAAGAAATTCTCGAACTACTTACAAGGTTTTACTCCTCAGTTTGACTCAACGGCTACCATTACGTTAACCGATTATAAGCCCAACCATCTCACGTATAAAAGTAAAGCATTGAGTGAGCAGTTGGCCATTTTCTCTGAGGTGTATTATGATAAAGGATGGAACGCATACGTTGATGGCAAACCTGTGGAACATATTCGTGCTAACTATGTGCTTCGAGCCATGCGCGTTCCTGCGGGGGATCATACTATTGAGTTTAAGTTCGAGCCCACCACTTATGCTAAAGGAGAAAACATTGCCCGTATTTTCACTATTACCCTATATGCGGGTTTTGTGATAGTAGGAGGTATGAGCGTGTTCCGTTATTTTAAAAATGATTCAGCCGCTTAAAGCAGGTTTGTTCTCATCCAAAGGTTTTCTTGCAGCCGCTTATTTGTTGCTGTGGATGCTTTTGGTGTTTGTGCATCATCAGTTGTTTCCTTACATTGATGATGATTCTTATATACACCTGCGCATTGTTCAAAATCTGTTGGAGCAAGGTGTGCCGTATTTTAATACAGATGAGCACATCATGTCTTCTTCCTCATCGGGCTGGACGATGTTCCTGTTTTTGTTTTTTAAAGTATTCGGGTACAAGCTCACTTTACTCCCTCTTTTGCATGCTACGGTACTCACCTTAGCAGTGTTTGTTTTTCAGTTACTCATTCTGCAACTGACCGATCTTAATCGCTTCTTGTCTTTTATAAGTTCGTCTGTATTAGTTATATCGGCTTGCCAGTTTGCTTCACTTGGGTACATGGAAACTACCTTTACATTGGCTCTATTGGGTTTTGGTGCGTGGTTGTATTATAGAGGAAATGCATGGGCATTTCTATTTCTGGCAGCTGCACCGTTTTTCCGTATGGAAATGTGGGCAGCATTTATTCTTTTTGCAGCAGGCGCGGTAATTTTTAAGCAGGTCAAACTGCTTCCTTCACTAGGTTTTTCGGCATTGGGTGCCCTGCCATTTTTTACCTACAACATGCATTTTTTCGGCACCAACGTTCCCAATACCATCGGGGCTAAATCGGTTATTTATGATTTAACGGCTATCAATACTTTGTTGAAAGAATGGTTCAGTTTTTTACAAGGCAATGTTGCAGGTAAGTACATTTCTGTTTTTTTAGTAGTGGTGTTTGTTGTACTGGTAGCTATTACCGTTGTGAGAAAGTTTGCAGAGGCAAACAATTACTTGTTGATGGCCTTTGGAGTTGGGATTGCGATAGCGTACATATTCAAAAAAATTCTGGTGTTCCACTGGTACGTGCCCATTTATACCTTGCCTGTTTTGCTGGGTTGTTTCATTTGGATTGTTCGTGAGAGACGTGTAGCTTTTTCAGCGGTGTTATTGTTGTTGTTGCTTCCCTATATGTTTTTGTTTGCACAGGCAGTATATGCTTCGGTCACCGGAGAATTTCAGGTGTATAAAAACTTTAAACCGGGTAGCCGTGTGCAACAATATCTGCAAGTTTCGCAATGGTTGAATAAAAAGTACCCAAATGCTGTTTTAATGACTTCAGAGATTGGAGGATTAGGTTATGGCTTTGAAGGTAAAATCTTAGACGGTTGCGGGTTGATTTCTCCGGAAGCCATCAAGTACCATCCTATGAAAGTACCCGAACAAAGGACCAGTAGCTTAATTGGCGCCATCCCTTTAAAGTATGCAGAACAAAAAAAGCCTGAATTGCTGGTAAGTCTGGAGTCGTTTTGTGAAGAATTTTCTCACAGTAAATTCGCTCACGAGAAGTACTACAAAATTCAGTTGCCTGTTTTTACAGCCCGTGATTTGCGCCTTTCTCCCGATTCAACTATCTGGGGAAGTAATTTTTTGCTGGTGTATATACGCAAGGATATAGTTTCACATAATCAATAGATTACCTTTTATTTTAGGATTATTTCTTTAACTTGCTGTAAAATATAGCAAATGAAAAATGCCATAATCTCACTGTTTCTGTTGTTTTTTATCTGTTCATCTTTGCATGCACAGGTAGATACCCCGTTTTTTTACACCAACGGAAAAATTTACCAGACGGTAACTTACGGTAACAAATTATACGTTGGCGGTAGCTTTACCAGCATAGGTTATTCCAATCCATATTTTGCAGTTGGCAACCTGCAGGGTGATTTTAAACAAGGAAGACACCAGCTAAACGGCATTGTTCATTGTTCCGCTTCTGATGGTGCAGGAGGGTGGTTTATAGGAGGTGATTTTACCAAAGCAGGTATTTACAATAGAAATTATTTTGCTCACCTTGATTCAGCAGGAAGGGTAACCACACTTGATTTAAAACTCAATGGAAAAGTGAGAAGTCTTTGGGTTTATGCTGGACAACTTTATGTTGCAGGGTTTTTCACGCGATCAGATACACTAACCAGAAATTATGTACTTAGGGTAAACCTAGCTAATCAGAGGGTAAATAACTGGAACGCAAATATTCAAACTAATTCTTCCTTGTACATCTCACATATTGAAGCCACTGGTAATAGAGTTTATATATCAGGGAAAGGAAATGTTGTAATTAATGGTTCATCCAAAAAGTCAATATTCGCAGTAGACACAATTAGCGGAAGCTACATTAACTGGTCTCCTAATCTTCAACCCAATATCTATAGTAATTTTTCAGATTTTGCAGTGTATGGCAGCCAGCTGGTTTTGTTTGGTGCAGGGGATATTAACCAAGGCAATGCATTCAATGTTGTTGATTCTGTTTGGGGAACAATTGTAGCAAACGGTCATAAAACAGTAAAAGGGACTATTGACAAAGTAAGTATTTCAGGTCATGATATGTTAATTGCCGGGGATATTGATTCTATTACCGGAGTATCGGGTGTTAAGGATGTATTTATTTACAACCTGCAAAACAAAACCTTCTATAACATTGGATTTGTAAAAAATACTTTGGCATCCTATTCAAATGTACCAGATCCTACTCATGTAAATTTTAACTTAGCTTTATTAACTGATTCCTCAGTGTTTCTAAGTGGATATATAGAAGTAGGTTCAAAATTCAGGAATACACTTCATGAATTTTATCGTAATACAGGTCAGCTTAAAAAGGTACATTCTTTAACAGGGCAAGCTTTTTCCTTAACTATTCAACAAGGGCAAATGCTTGTGGGGGGTAATTTTTTGAGTACCGGTGGATTTCCCGGAAACCGATTAGCTGTTTTTGATTTGAACACCATGTTACCATTAGGTTCAAACACAACATTTAATAATACAGTTTTGAAAATACTTCCTGTTAACGGAAAAATATATGTTTCAGGAATGTTTGATTCAGTAAATAACTTACCACGAAAATATATTACTGTTTTAGACACCGTAAATATAGCTGCTGATACTACCTGGAATCCTTCACCGGACTCTGTTGTTGTTGATATGGCTTATTCCGGTATTAGCAATAAGCTGTATGTATCAGGTACGTTCAGAAATATTGCCGGTTTACAAAGGAGGTGCATAGCCGCATTACATCCTTCAACTGGTGTTGCAGACGTTTGGGACCCTAATCCAAGAATGTATAATACCCAAAAGTATTGGGCAATAAATTCCTTAGCCGTTTTAGACTCATTTTTATTTGTGTCAGGAACGTTTGATAGCATTGCCGGACAAAGAAGAATCTCCTCCATTGCATCTTTTAAACTTACCCCAGCAGAGCAATTAGCTGCTTTTGGCACAAAAGGGCCTGGTATTAATGTTAGAGAATACACCAAACTTATTTTTTTAAAGCATAATCAAAACATAATCGTGGGGGTTTCTGGTTTACTTTATGAGGAATCTGAAATGAATGGTTTTTATCTTTCAGGAGTTAATCCGAATTATCGTAACAATGGTGTGTATTTGTGTGAACCCGACAGTGGAAAAGTGATAAATAAAATTTATGGAGGTGAAGAAATAACAATATCATATAATTATAACTTTTCTGTGCCTTCATTACATATAGAAGGAAATACATTGTTTGCAGCAAATACATACCATGAAAGTTTTCCTGTCTATCCACCTTATTCAACGGTAGATGCTTGGTATGCTGATTCATTAATTTCTTTAAATGCCTGGAGTCAACCGACAAGCCAGTTGAAGAATGGAGCTAACATTATTTTTGGTCCCGCTCCCAGAATCACAACTTTATTCAAGCACAAGAATTACCTGTATACAGCCGTTGGTATGTCAGGTCGTCAGTATTACCTTACACGCTTGCTTCCTTCGCTTATGCCTATAACACATCCTAACTTATTTAAGGGGTATGTGTATATAGATGCGAACTCGGATGCAAAAATGCAAAAGGGGGAAAGAAAGTTGTCACATATTCCTTTGCTTTCTACTCATTACGTTAATCAACACCCTTACGATACCAGTTACAGAATTTATGTTGATTCTGGTAAAACAGTTAACGTAAGATTAGATACAACTTGGTTGCGTATAAATTCACCTCATTTTAAAGTAGTACCTGATAGTTCCCGCTCTAAAACATTTAGCGGCTACTTTCAGTTACAGGATTCTGTGAATTTTGCTATACAACCTAAGTATATCGCAAAAGATATGTCTGTTGATTTTAACTATATAGGTGCAAGAGTTGGACGCGAAAATCATTTATACATTACCATCAGAAATAAAGGTACAGTGAAAGATAGCGGGTGGGTAACTCTGGAACTTGATACCCAAGCCAGAATAAATATGCAGCAGGTAACTTCTACTCCAACTTTTGATACAATTATCGGAAACAGTGTACGTTGGAAACTTGCATCCTTCAGTTGGCCCGATATAAAAGCGATTAACTTTTCTTATACTATTGGTGCCACAGTTGCTCTTAACAAATTGCTAAGATTTACCACAATGGTAACACCGGTCTCAGGCGATACTGTTCCTGTAAACAATTTTGATACTGTTCAGCTGCTAACCCGAAACTCTTATGACCCCAACATGAAAGAGGTAACAGCACCATTGACACTTGGCAATGAGGTGGCTCTTTCCACACCGCAACTGGATTATACCATTCATTTTCAAAACACGGGCAACGATGTGGCATTTAAAGTAGAGATAGCAGATACATTGAGCGAGCACTTGGACCTGAGTACACTTTTGGTTACTCACTCGTCACATAACTACGCATACAAACTTCAAGGCCGGGTAATTACATTTACGTTTGATAATATCAATCTGCCGGATAGTTTTCGGGATGAACCGGGTAGTCATGGTTTTGTGAGCTATACCGTTCAGCCTAAGCCCAACCTTGTTCACGGTACGGAGGTGCTTAACACGGCTTACATTTATTTTGATTTGAATACACCCATCATCACCAATACTACACTTACTAGGTTTGTTAGCCAGTTTACAAGCCTGAAGGAATTGCATAAGTCGGGTATAAAGGTGTACCCAAATCCGTTTTCAGGTAAAGCGGTTGTTCAAACACAGATGATATTGGAGGAGCCACAGCTTATGTTGTATGATTTGCAGGGTCGGGTAATTTCGGTTCAATATCCTGCGGGTAATACCAACTCGTTTGAAGTAGATGCGGGTCAGTTGTCCTCAGGTACTTACATATTGAAACTCACGGATAAAACCACAGGTTACTTTGCTTACTCAAGAATTATCTTAAACCGATAATTTTCCCAAGGAATACTTACTTTTGTGCTTTAAAGAAAAGTACATCATGACGGAGAAAATATTGGTTGTAGGCTCATCGGGCCAAATTGGTACTGAGTTAATTACAGAATTGCGTAAAATATACGGCAGTTCTAACGTAGTAGCTTCCGATTTAAAAAAGCCCGCTGCTTTTGAACTGGACGGCCCCTTTGAAGAACTTGATATTCTGAATCCGCAACGTTTTCATGAGATAGTAAAGAACCACGGTATTACTCAGGTTTACCTGCTGGCAGCCTTACTGTCGGCCACTGCTGAGAAAAATCCGAAGTTCGCCTGGCAGCTGAATATGGACAGTTTGTTTCTGGTACTTGACGCTGCCAAAGAAGCTTTGATTAAGAAAGTATATTGGCCAAGTTCCATCGCGGTATTTGGTCCTACCACACCGCGCTTGCTTACGCCACAGTTTACCGTAATGGAGCCCAATACCATTTATGGTATCAGTAAACAAGCGGGCGAACGGTATTGCGAATATTACTATCAAAAATATAATGTGGATGTACGTAGCCTGCGTTATCCCGGATTAATCGGTTATAAATCGGCACCGGGTGGAGGCACTACGGATTATGCAGTACACATTTACCACGAGGCATTAAAAAATGGCAGTTACGAATGTTTCCTTTCAGAGAACACTACGTTACCCATGTTGTATATGCCTGATGCCTTAAAAGCCACCATAGGCATTATGGAAACCGAAGCTGCTAATGTAAAAATACGCAGTAGCTACAACCTGGCAGGTATGAGTTTTTCTCCCAAAGAAATTGCGGCTGAAATTGCTAAACATATTCCCGGATTTACCATAAGTTACAAAGCCGATTCACGTCAACAGATTGCTGATTCATGGCCGCAAAGTATTAATGATGCAGAGGCCAAAGCACACTGGGGTTGGAAACCCGATTTCGATTTGGCGGGTATGACGGTAGATATGCTCAAACACTTGCGCGTTCCAAGTAACTAAGGTTTCCTGTTTTATTCGGTATGTTTGTGCTGTACGTACCTCATGCATAAAAAACTTCATATTGCAGCCTACCTTCTACTGTGCCTTAGTTTAGTTTGGCCGGCTATAAAGTATCACCAACCTGAACATGCATCGGTAATTAACAGCGATGGCTTAGGCTATTATTCGTACTTGCCGGCTTTGTTTATTTACGATGATGCTTCCTGGTCGTTTCTGAAGGATTACGAAAAGCAATACAGACCTACAGGGGATTTCATACGTGAGGCTCCCAACGGACGCAAGGTGAATCAGTATTTTGTAGGAGAGGCTGTTCTTATTTCACCTTTTTTTGCTGTTGCGCATTTTACTGCAAATGTTGCAGATGGTTTTTCAGCGCCCTATCAGCAGGCAGTGCTATGGTCCACTATATTTTATATGTGTGTGGCACTTTATCTACTCACACTTCTCGTTGAAACTTATATAACTCATAGGTATGCGGCACTTTTGATTTCAGCGGCAATACTTCATGGTACCAATTTGTATACTTATGCTGTAACAGAACCTTCTTTTTCGCACGCCTATTCTTTTTTTGCCATCACACTTTTATTATTCGCCATACAACGGTGGGCGAAGATAAAATCGAAGAGGTATCTTTTTACCGCAGCAGTAGCATTGGGTTTCATAGCCATTATCAGACCCAGTAATCTTTTGGTGGTTCTTATGGTCCCGTTTTTTTTACCCCAGCTTATTCAGCAGTTAAAAGAAACGGCATTCTCTGTTTTACTGGCGGCTGTAAGTTGTTGTGCCGCTGTTGTATTGATTCAACCGCTGTGTTGGCATTGGCAAACAGGCTTGTGGATAGTGGATGCCTACACAACCGCTACGTTTAATTTTTCTTCTCCTGAGCTTATTAATGTGTTAGTCAGTTTTAAAAAAGGATGGTGGGTATATACTCCTCTGGCCGCTTTGTCGTTGGGTGGATTTTACGCACTGTTTAAAGTATACGGATGGAGGAGTATGTGGTTATTAGTGTATGTGTTTCTTAACCTTTACGTAATTTCATCTTGGAGCGTGTGGCATTACGGCAGTTGTTTCGGGCAGCGGGCTTTTGTGGAATCATATGCTGTGTTGGCAGTATTACTGGGAGTTTGGTTCAATTTTCTCAAGCAGTTTTCAGGCAAAGTGGTTTTAGCCGCGATGGTGTTGTTATGTGTTGGTCTTAATCAGATGCAAGCCAGGCAATACAGCATAGGTATTATTCATCCGCAAAAAATGGATAGGGAATTGTATTTCGCTACATTTTTAAAAAAAGGGTCTAAATACAGAAATCTGGTACAAGAAGAGTTGAAACATTGTGCTGAACTGAAAATATGCAAGCCACTTTTTAGTGATACAAATTGCAAAACACTTTTGATAAAAGAGGTAGAAATAAACACAACTCCTGCATGTATTAAAGTAGAAGGGAATTTTACGTGCAGCAATAAAAACACCGATGCGTATTTATGTGTTCAGTTGTTGCACGATGATAAAGTATTGCGAACGGAGCGGGTTTATTTTTTCAAGTTTTCAAGAAGAGGAGTAGAATCATCTCAAATGCGGCATCAGTTTATGTTGAATAATCAGGTTATTTCAACCAATGCAATTAGGTATTTTGTGGTTGACGTGGAGCAGGAGATTTCACTTGATGCTCTCCATGTAGAATTGTGCAGTAATTAATTTACTCGTCTCCTAATTCATCTTCCAACTCATCCAATGAGAGTTCATCCAGATTAAACAAATCGGTGTCAGGCAATTCCACTTGTTTTGTTTTTTTTCGGAAGGTATAGCTTATGCCTGCTTCCAGGTTCAAGCCGCCTTTTATAGGTTCATTTATATCGCCAAAAGGCGTGTTATACAACACCACTTTTCTTCCACCTGCAAGTCCTGCCGAAGCATGCCAGATGAAGGATTCATTCACCCGTCTTTTGTAAGTGTATTGCATCAGTAGTTGTTGTACACGAAGGTATCCATCTGCTGTAGTAAAAGGAGTTTGAGAGATAAATCCTTTGAATCCGATACTAAGTTTGTGTTTTGATTTTGGTGTACTTTGAACAATGTAGGCAGCATTGAACGGGAGGTTAAATTGCAGTTGTTCTTTTTCGTCAAACCGATAGTGAAAACCCAGCAGCGGAAGTAGAATCTGTTGACGGGCACTAATGAATAATGCACCGGCATTGTAACTCCATTTTTCATTTACCCTGCGTTGGTAAATGCCCAGCGCCACTACACCCGGAATGGTGTGAGTAAAAGATTGTGTTGGTGCTGATAAGAACGGTGTTATACTTCCCAGCCAGATATTTTTCATTCCATTGTAATGAAGAAAGGAAACGCCAGAAGAGATACTGAGGTTTTGCAAACGTTGTGGTAAGGTACTGTAGTAAACATTGTTGTAAGCACTGTTGACGGAAAGAATAACCGCGTTAAAAGTTCGTTTCTCCATATTTAGTTTTTTGTATACCGGAGTGGAGGCACCCAAGGAAACGCGGTGAAAGGAAAATGAGCCGTTGCTGTTTTTCAGTTCCCTTTCAGGAAAAGAAGATAACTCACCACGAAGTGTAACCTGTGCACTTATGTGTGTACAGGTAAGAATGAACAAGTGTAGAAGAAGGTAAGCGAAGTTAAATTTCACAGCAACTAAGATGTAAAATAGGTGTAAGGGTTTAACCGGGCAGGATTATTAGTTGATTTTAATGCTTTGGCATGAGGCAAAGGATTGTTAATTAGTTAATTGGAAATTCGATTTTCATATTTTCTCCTGAATTTGTACATTCGCACTCCCAAAATTTAGGGAATCGGGGTGTAGCGCACCCCGATAACTATCGGGGCGGTATCGCCTTGATAGTTGAATAACATAATGCTCGGGGTGTAGCGCAGCCCGGTAGCGCGCTTGCTTGGGGTGCAAGAGGTCGTGGGTTCAAATCCCGCCACTCCGACTCAATAAATAAAGGCTTTAAGATACTTTTTCTTAAAGCCTTTATTATTTTGGGTGCAACATAGGTGCAACATTTTACTTCGTTCGGGATCTGAAAACCTACATTCATCACCTATCTAATCTTATTTTATCTATGTTTATTTCAATACATTTGAGTTTGTGAGACAAACTTTGTCTTAACCTTAAACAACTTGATAACCCGAATTCAATCCCAACCTAACCTATAAATTTCTACCATTTTAAAGGCTCATGTATTAATATTGATAGTTTTAAAATTAACCTTAAGGTATACATGCAAGGAACCCAACTTAGAAAATTAGAAGCAGAAATGTGGAGAGCCGCTGACCAACTCAGGGCCAACAGTAAACTGACCGCTTCGGAATACTCCATGCCTGTATTGGGTCTGATATTTTTGCGACACGCCTACAACCGCTTTCAAAAAGTAAAAATTGAAGTAGAAAAAACCTTGCCTTCACATCCTCAAAGGAGAGCATTGACTAAAAAGGACTTTGAAGAACAAAATTCAATTTTCCTTCCCGAAAAATCACAATTTGACTATTTAGTGGCATTGCCTGATTACCCGACTTATCAAACAGATGATATTGACTTAAAAACGAACCTTGTATTTGAACATTTTAAACAACAATATTTTGGAGGAGGAATGAGTATTTACGGGCAGTATTAGTATGTGCTATTTGCAAGCACATTGCCAAAGTTGAACACGTGAAAAAAAGTTTTTAAACATGCCAGCAGCACAAGTGGAACATTTGGTTTTGCCCCTATAAACAAGGCCAAGCCTTCGGCAAAACCAAAAGAGCCACTTTTTAGCTAACGCACCAAGAATAATAACGATATTCACAGACAAGAAAATAATAGAAACTAAAGAAATAAAATGAACCAAGCAGTACACAATAAATCAATATCCTTTATTTGGTCAATTGCAGACGATTGTTTGCGTGATGTTTATGTGAGAGGGAAATACCGTGATGTAATCTTACCAATGGTGGTGCTTCGTAGGCTTGATGCCCTGCTAGAGCCTACCAAGGAAGCGGTGTTAGAAGAGTTGGTTTTTCAGAAGGAGGAAGCCAAATTTACGGAATGGGACGAAAACGGATTACGACAAGCCAGTGGTTATGTGTTTTACAATACCAGCCAATGGACATTGCAACGATTACACGATACTGCAACAAACAACCAACAAATACTTCAAGCAAATTTTGAAGATTACCTCAATGGATTTAGCGGAAACGTAAAGGAAATCATTGAGAAGTTTAAACTCAAAAGTCAGGTACGACACATGGCATCGAAAGATGTCTTGTTGAATGTATTAGAAAAATTCACTTCGCCTTATATCAACCTTACGCCATTTGAGAAAAATGATCCGGATGGTCGTAAACTGCCGCCATTAACCAATCTTGGAATGGGTTATGTGTTTGAGGAACTGATACGCAAATTCAACGAGGACAATAACGAAGAAGCTGGGGAACACTTTACGCCTCGTGAAGTTATTGACTTAATGACGCATATTATTTTTGAACCAGTAAAAGACAAACTTCCTCCTGTAATGACTATTTATGACCCGGCTTGTGGAAGCGGAGGAATGTTGACCGAATCTCAGAATTTTGTAAAGGATGAAGAAGGCGAAATTAAAGCCAAAGGCGATGTGTATTTGTATGGCAAGGAGATTAATGACGAAACTTATGCCATTTGCAAGTCGGATATGATGATTAAGGGCAACAATCCTGAAAATATCCGTGTGGGTTCAACACTGAGTACCGATGAGTTTGCAGGAACCACATTTGACTTTATGCTTTCAAATCCGCCTTATGGAAAATCATGGGCAAGTGAGCAAAAGTTTATAAAAGATGGTAAAGATATTATTGACCCTCGTTTTCAAATTAAACTGAAAAATTATTGGGGAGTTGAAGAAGATGCAGATGCAACGCCTCGTTCATCTGATGGTCAATTGCTGTTCCTGATGGAGATGGTGAATAAAATGAAGCCATTAACTCAAAGTCCTTTGGGTTCTCGTATTGCTTCGGTGCACAATGGTAGTAGTTTGTTTACGGGTGATGCCGGAGGTGGCGAAAGCAATATCCGCAGATACATTATTGAGAATGACTGGCTGGAAGCCATTGTACAAATGCCCAATAATTTATTCTACAATACAGGTATTACGACTTATATCTGGATAGTAAGCAACAACAAAGCACCTACACGTAAAGGCAAAGTGCAATTGATTGATGCCGGTTTATTGTTCCGTAAACTCCGTAAAAATTTAGGAAACAAAAACTGTGAGTTTGCACCCGAACATATTCGTGAAATAGTTTCGGTATATGAAAAGATGCAGCCTGTTGACCGCAGTATTCATCCTGAAAGCAAAGAAGAACAAGGCATAGCAGCTCAATTGTTTGACAATACCGATTTTGGTTATTACAAAGTAACCATAGAAAGGCCAAAGAGACTAAAAGCAAAGTTCACAGCTGAACGTATTGCTGAATTGAGGTTTGATCGTTCGATAGCTGAGCCTATGAAATGGGCATATGAGCAATATGGCGAAAAGGTATACACAGACCTTGGCAAGTACAGCAACGAAATTCTGAAGTGGGCAGAAAGTCAAGAATTGAATTTGAATGCCAAGCACCAAAAGGAATTATGCAGTGTTGAACACTGGAAGAAATACAAACTTATGTTGGAATGTGCAAATGCACTAATGGAAGAAGTAGGACAAGATGAATACAATGATTTTAATGTGTTTGCAAAATTGGTAGATGCTGCAATAAAAAAATTAAAACTGACACTTTCGTCAGGTCAAAAAAATGCCATTTTAAATGCAGTGAGCTGGTATGATGAAACTGCCGAAAAAGTAATAAAGGGTACTACTAAATTGACAGGTGATAAACTGGAAAAATTGCTGGATCATTTGGATTGTAAAGAAACCGAGCTGTCAGATTACGGCTATTTTACTACTGACAAGAAGGGCGAATACCTGGAGTATGAAACCGAAAGCGATTTGCGTGACACTGAAAATGTACCACTAAAAGAAAATATCTACACTTACTTTTTGCGTGAAGTAAAACCACACGTTGCCGAAGCTTGGATAAATTTAGATTCTACAAAAATTGGTTACGAAATAAGTTTTAACAAATATTTCTATCGCCATAAGCCTTTGCGAGCCATTGAAGAAGTAAGCACCGATATTTTGAAACTGGAAGAATTGAGTGATGGTTTAATTCGTGAAATTTTAAATCTAGCTTAATGGAAAAAGTGGTGGATAATATTAAATTGATTAAATACTCTTCATATAAGGACTCCGGAGTTGAATGGTTGGGAGAAATACCAAGTAATTGGGATTTAACTCGTTTAGGAACAAGATTTGAAGAAAGAAAAACTAAGGTTTCTGATAAAGATTTCCCACCATTATCAGTTACAAAAAATGGAACTATCCCTCAATTGGATAGTGCTGCAAAAAGCAACGATGGTGATAATAGAAAGCTAGTAAAGACTGGAGACTTTGTAATTAATAGTCGTTCAGACAGAAAAGGTTCAAGTGGTATTGCTTATCAGGATGGCTCAGTTTCGCTTATCTATATTGTGATGGAGCCTAAAGGTATACATCCAATTTATTGCAACTATCTTTTAAAATCATACAATTTCATTGAGGAATTTTATAGAATGGGACATGGAATTGTTGCGGACTTATGGACAACGCGATATGAGGAGATGAAAGCTATTATGGTTGGGATACCTTCAATTGAAGAACAAACCGCAATTGCTGCCTTTCTCGACCGCAAAACAGCCTTGATAGACCAAGCCATTGACATCAAACAAAAGCAAATAGAACTTCTCAAAGAACGCAGGCAAATACTCATACACAAAGCTGTTACCCGTGGGCTAAACCCCAATGTAAAGATGAAAGATAGCGGAGTGGTATGGATTGGCGAGATACCGGAGGGTTGGCATCTAAAAACTTTAAAATTTTTAAAGGCAAACATTAAAAATGCTTTTGTTGATGGGCCATTTGGCTCCAATTTAAAATCAGAACATTTTATTGAGGATGGCAATGTCTATGTAGTGGAAAGCGGCTTCATTACAACTGGCGTTTTTATAAACAAAGTTTTTAAAACTATTTCTGAAAAGCACTATCAAACAATTAAACGAAGTACTTGTAGTGAAGGCGATGTAATTATTGCAAAAATTGGTGCGAATTATGGAATGGCTGCTGAACTACCTTTATTGGATAAAAAAGCTGTTGTGTCGGGGAATTCATTAAAAATCACTTTAGATAACTCAAAGATTTTAAATATTCTATTTGTGAAGTTATTAGGGTTGTCAAAAACGCTTGGTGGATTTGAGGAAATTGTAAATGCGAGTGCACAACCTGCGCTTTCTTTAGGCGGATTAAATAATTTGAAATTACCTATTGCTCCAATTGACGAACAACCATTAATTGCCAAGCAGATTGACAATATTGAGAGTAAAACCGCCACAACCATTTCCCTCAAAGAGCAAGAAATAGAAAAGCTAAAAGAATACAAAGCCAGCTTGATAAATAGTGCGGTAACGGGTAAAATAAAAGTTTACTGATGAGAATTATTGCCTATGAATAATGAAGAAATACCAAAAAATATACCATTTGAGCCAATAAGATATTTGTTGGGTAAATCATTCGTGGTTAAGGATTACCAGCGCGGCTATAAATGGGAGAAAAAGGAGGTTTTAGACCTCTTGAATGATATAGGGGAGCATGACGAAGCAGATGGACGTTATTGTTTGCAGCCAATTATAGTTAGAGAGCCTCAAGGTGATTCTGATATTTTAATTGAGCTTATTGACGGTCAGCAACGGTTGACTACAATATATTTAATACTTGCATATTTAAACGGAGGTATTCCAAACTCTTACTTTATTGATTATAACACACGATTAGAAAGCGCTGAGTTTCTGAAAAATCATATTCCGGATCTCCATGAGGCCGTTGTAAATCAAAAAAATTGGGGCGACTTCATATCTCAGATTGGTTATGAAAGATTCAACAATGTTGATGTGCTTCATTTTTATTTGGTGTATAATGAAGTTCATAACTGGTTTAAATCAAGGAACCAAGAACTATTTTCTACTAAATTGCTAAATGTAGTTCATATAATTTGGTACGATTTAGGAAGAACAATTGCCGGTTACAATCAATCTTCTGAAGAGTTATTTCTTAACCTGAATGCAGGAAAGATACCATTAACAAGTGCTGAGTTGATAAAGGGACTGTTTATTCTAAATGTTCAGGATGCAACGAATAAAGAACTTGCGAAATTGAAAGCGAAAGAGTTGGCAATGGAGTGGGATCAAATTGAGAACAAGTTACATGATGACACCTTCTGGCTTTTTATTTGTAACAAACCTCAATATACCAAGTCGGATACGCGAATAGATTATATTTTTGATCTAATTAATGGGAAGTCAGAGCGAAATGATTATGAATTGTTTTCCTTTAGAATATACTCGGAAAAATACAGGCAGGAGAAGGTTAAAGCCGACAACGAAAGACTGATTGATGCACTTAATTGGAAAGAAGTAAAGAATACCTTCAACAAACTGAACGAATGGTATGAAGATAAGTTTTTATACCATTACGTTGGTTACTTGGTCGTTAGCTGTATAGCAGATCTGAGTGATATATTGAAGTTAAGCAAAGGATTAACAAAAAAGGCCTTCATGATATGCCTATTGGACCTTATTAAAGAAGAATTTCGAAAAACATATATTGATGAAGGTGGAGAAACTCAATTAAGATACCATGTGAACAATCTTAATTATGAGGATTTCAGGAAAGAGTGTCAGAACGCCTTATTGTTAATGAATGTACAGTATTATACTTTTAATGGCAGCTCAAATAAATTTCCGTTCGATCTTTATAAAAAGGAAAATTGGAGTGTGGAGCATATCAATCCACAAAATCCAAGGAGTTTTGACACTGCCTACGAAATCAGAAAATGGTTGGAAAGTAGCAGGGACTATTATCAAGGAATCGGCAACCCGTTAGCTGAAAGTATAGAAACGGTATTGCAGGATTTTGAACGAATAGAATACTCTGATGACCGCAAATTATCCGCCTTAAAATTATCTAAAGAGAGAAATGAAACGATTGATCGATTGATTGAAGACCTAACAGATGATTTAGATCTACATGGTATTTCGAACCTTGCTTTGCTAGATCGGATTACTAATAGCAGGCTTGGGAATAAGCCTTTTTTAGATAAGCGAGCAATGATACTTGAGATAGATTCAGGAGAGGAGTCTTTTGCATTTATCCCTGTTCTTACAAAAAATGTATTTGTTAAAATTTATACAAAGGATTCACAAAGCTTAACTAATTCATTTTTTGGACATCAAGATATGGAGGATTATTGTTCCTTTATTGGTAGTCAGCTTCGCAAAATTAACCCTGAATTGGAGACAAAGAATGCATAACACTAATTTTAATACCTTTTGGAAGATCTTAAACGCGTCTCAAATTGAGATTCCAACTATTCAACGAGATTATGCTCATGGCAGAGATAGTGCTTCAACTATCAGGAGAAATCTTGTTGAGAAAATGATTACCAACCTAAGAACTGGCGGGAAATTAAACTTGGATTTTATTTACGGTAAATTAGTCGGCAAAGAAAACCAGATTGCTTATGCACGAAACAAAGAAAATATTTCGTCTTTATTACGTTCAATAAAAAATTATGCAAACGAATTGCAGGTACGAATAGAGACAACCATTGATAACTCAGCTCAGAATACCGAAGCAAATCTTGTTTTTATTCCTTTAGATGGGCAACAGCGTTTGACTACCTTGTATCTCTTGCATTGGTATATTATTCAACAAAGGAGTGATACAGATGCTTTGTATAAGTTGTCAAACTTTAGCTATTCAACACGTATTAGCTCAAAAGAGTTCTGTAAGTTAATTTGCTCAAAGTTATTTGATTTTAGGAATGAAGGGATATCACCATCGGAACTAATAAGTAATGATGAGGGATTTTATTCTTTCTGGAAGAAAGATCCTACCGTGCATAGCATGTTGGTTGTTTTAGACGAGTTTCACAATGAATGCTCCAAACTAACTATTGACTATAACAGCATATGGAAAAATCTAACAACTCTGGAGAGTATTACATTCGACTTCTTTGACCTCGATGATTTTTCTCTAACGGATGAGCTTTATATAAAGATGAATGCCAGGGGTAAAAAGCTGACAGATTATGAGAATTTTAAAGCCTGGATAATACAGCAGTTTGACAAGAAAATTGATATTCCTGATTGGCAAAAACATCTTGACATTAAGTGGCACGATCTATTCTGGAAATCAAAGGCCTTGGAGGAATTAACAGTAGACAAGAATTACCTACAGTTTTTCAAGATCAACTATCTGTGCGAACGCCTTAATGAGCTTTATCAACAAAATCCTAAAAACAGCACTTTCAATAATACTCAAATAGAAAACCAACTAAGAGATGCTGAAGTAAATCCAATAGATATATTCCGCAATGATCCAAGCTTATTTGACAAAATTGAAACAACATTAAACATCCTGAATAAGGTTGATTTAGATATTCTGAAGACAGCTGATGAGTCACTTTTAAAATTTACTCAGGTTTCTTTAGACAAGTTTTTGTTCGGAAGTAAAATACGTGATTACAGTTGGTGGGATATCACATTATATTATGCTATTACCCAATATCTAATAAAATCACCTAAGGATCCACAGTATTTTAAACAATGGGCAAGATTTATTTCTAATCTAATATATAATACTCCTATTGAGACTGCAAGCCTTTTTGCTGAAGCTGCAAAAAGTATTGATCGTTTATTGGATAGGTTTAATAATAGGAATAGCGTTTATTTCGATTTGGTAAGTTTAAACGAAAAAGATGTTTTCTTTTTTTCTGGAATGCAGGTTAAAGAAGAAATACATAAAGCCGATCTTATCATAAACAAGAATATTGAGTGGGAAGATGTAATTCATCAAGCAGAAAGTCATCACTACTTCTGGGGACAGATTGGATTCATTTTTAACTTAGAAGTCTTAAACAGTACAAACCTGGATGTGTTTAAGATCTTATTCCAAAAATTGGAGTGCATCTTTAGTGAGGAGATTATGAAAAGGGAGGATTTCTTGCTTCTTCGGGCATTGTTGAAGCAAGGAGATGTGTTTTATCGAGGAGGTTACAATATGTCCTTCCCGAGCAATTCTTCTCATGGTGCACTTCGTTTGAAAAATGATAATTGGAGAAGAATATTCAATGATGTACATCATCGATCACACCTAAAGTCCTTATTAAATTGTTTCCCGGCTCCTACAACAGATGCAATCGCAATATTGAAGGAGCAGGTCTCTTTGGCAACTATGGTTACTGATAAAAACATGCGATTGCTCATTCAGGTGCCACGCCTACTGGAGTATTGCAAGAAACACTGTCTAAAGCAAGATAATAAAAATATTTACCTACTTAATTCCACACGAATTCTGGGCTATTATGCTGAGGTAGAAACTTATAATTGGTATCTGGCAAAGAATAGCAATGAGTATATGTACTCTTATGCCAAAGGAAATGCTGAAAGACCTGGAATAAAGTTCAAGAACGATGAAATTGATTTATTGATTAGTAAAGATGAGAAAACGGGGGAATTTAAGATTAACAACAACACTAACAGTTATCCAACTATAGATTTAGCACTTAATTCAATAAAATATGACCAGTAAAACCAACGAACAAGCTTTAGAGGCTGCTATAGAAAAATGCCTCACTGGTCTTTGTAAAGAGGAATTGGAATTACAAAACCAAGAATTTTCCATAGCCGCAGATAGAAAAGACCTATATCGTGCTGGCAATGGTTATTATATTGGAGTTCCCGGAGATTTTAATGCGAAGTATGCTATAGATGAACACCGTTTTTGGGATTTTTTACAAACTACTCAAAAAGATGAACTAGCCAAATTGCAAAAACAAAGCGATTGGAAATTAAAGATTCTGGAACGATTGGATCGGATGATTAAAAAATACGGCATTCTGCGTTCTTTTCGAAAAGGCTTAGATGTAGATGATGCTCATTTCACTTTGTTGTATCCGTTGCCATTAGCCAGCAGTAGCGAAACGGTGAAGGCAAATTTTGAAAGCAATCAATTTAGCTCTACCCGTCAGCTTCGCTATTCCCTAACCAATACAGGTGAAGAAATTGATATGGTGCTTTTTGTGAATGGTTTACCATTTGCCACTATGGAATTAAAAAATCATTGGACAGGACAGAACGCAAAAGTGCATGGTCAAAACCAATACAAATTCAAAAGAGATATTACACAGCCATTATTAAACTTTGGGCGATGCATTATACATTTTGCAGTTGATACGGATGAAGTGTATATGACAACTAAATTGAATGGGAAGGATACTTACTTTTTGCCATTTAACTTAGGTCAGCGTGAACCTTTGTTTGGCAAAGGCAATCCACCAAATCCGTTTGGTCATAAAACTGCTTATTTATGGGAAGAAATATTTTCCCGAAACAGTGTTGCCAATATCATTCAGCATTTTGTTCGCTTTGACGGTAAAGATACTGATCCACTTAGCAAAAAGACTTTGTATTTTCCACGTTACCATCAATTAGATGTTGTGCGAAAACTCATAAACGATGCCAGTAAAAAAGGCGTTGGGCAAAAGTATTTAATTCAACATTCTGCTGGTTCAGGTAAATCTAATTCTATTACTTGGGCGGCCTATCAACTAATAGAAACATATCCAGAAAGCGATTCAATACCCGGAAGCAAAGGCATTTCAAATCCTTTGTTTGATTCCGTGATTGTAGTAACAGATAGAAGATTGCTGGATAAGCAACTACGGGAAAACATTAAAGAATTTTCAGAAGTTAAAAATATTGTGGCGCCTGCATATACTTCTGATGACTTAAAAAAGGCTCTGGAAACTGGTAAGAAAATAATTATTACCACTATTCAAAAATTTCCATTTATAGTAGATGGTATTGCCGATTTAAGCGATAAACGATTTGCAGTAATTATTGACGAAGCCCACAGCAGTCAAAGCGGAACAGCCGCAGGAAAAATGAACCAAGCAATGGGCAATACTTCAGAAGAAAATGAAGAAGAAGATGAACAAGACCCACAAGATAAAATATTAGAAGCCATGCGTTCACGCAAAATGCGAGGTAATGCTTCATACCTTGCATTTACAGCTACGCCTAAGAACAACACACTCGAACGTTTTGGCGTAAAACAAGCAGATGGAAAACACAAACCATTCCATTTATATTCTATGAAGCAAGCCATAGAAGAAGGATTTATTTTGGATGTATTGGCAAACTACACAACTTACAAAAGCTATTACGAAATTGAAAAATCGATACAAGAAAATCCTTTATTTGACACTGTAAAAGCACAAAAGAAATTAAGAACCTATGTTGAGCAAAACAAGCAAACCATTGCTACTAAAGCTGACATAATGTTAGAGCACTTTGTAACTAAATTAGTTAACACCAAAAAGCTTAAAGGAAAGGCCAAAGCTATTGTTGCAACCCAAAGTATTGAATCCGCTATCAATTATTATTACTCCTTGAAAACATTACTTGAAGAAAGAGGCAAGCCATTTAGAATTGCTATTGCTTTTTCAGGCACAAAAAAAATAAAGGGTATCGAATACACAGAGGATAGCATCAATGATTTTCCTGCAAATTTAGATACAGCAAAACCAACAGACCCTGGCTATATCAGCGATAAGATTGCACGTTATGTTGACATGGACGAATACCGAATTTTAGTAGTGGCAAATAAATATCTGACAGGTTATGACCAACCAAAACTAACCGCCATGTATGTTGACAAAAAATTGCAAGGAGTAATTGCGGTTCAGGCTCTATCAAGATTAAATCGTTCATCGGACAAACTCGGAAAGAAAACAGAAGATTTATTCATACTTGATTTTTACAATACCACTGAAGACATTAAAAAATCTTTCGACCCATTTTATACAGCAACATCATTAAGCAAAGCAACTGACATCAACGTACTGCATGAATTAAAATCTAATTTGGATGATGCTGGTGTTTATGAATGGAGCGAAGTAGAAGATTTTGTGGTAAAATACTTTAGAGGTGTGAATGCTCAAGAATTAAGCCCGATAATAGACACAGCAGCCGAAAGATTCAATTTATCTTTAGCGTTAGAAGATAAAGCAAAAGCAGATTATAAAATTAAAGCGAAACACTTCGTAAAAATATACGGACAGATGGCTTCGATTATGCCTTATGAAGTTGCAGCATGGGAAAAATTATTTTGGTTTTTGAAATTTTTAATACCCAAACTGATAATTGTCGACAATGACAAAGATGCTTTAGATGGTCTATTAAATTCAGTTGACCTTTCTACTTATGGGTTAGAACGTGTAAAATTGAATACCAGCATTGGCCTTGATGAATCAGAAACAGAAGTTGACCCACAAAATCAAAATCCAAGAGGTGCACACGGTGTTGACTCGGAAAAAGACGAACTTGATTTAATAATCAAAAGTTTCAACGAACGCTGGTTCCAAGGATGGGAAGCTACACCTGATGAACAAAGAGCCAAGTTTGTGAACCTCGCACAGAAAATGAAAGAGCATAGCGACTTCAAAGAAAAGTATGCTGACAATTCTGATTTGCAAAACAGGGAAATTGCTTTTAGTAAAATATTTGATGATGTAATGGGTAAGCAACGCAAGAATGAACTTGATTTATATAGATTGGTTTCTCAAGACGAAGGATTCAAGATAGCTATGCAGGATACTATTAAAAGGTTATTGAAACATTAGACCAACCAATTTATAGGCACATTTAAAAATTGAACAAGCCGACCAAAAGAAAATTTTAAAAATGCCCCTAACTTTTAACACAATATAAAAGGATTTCTCATTAGCCAGATTGGGAAGGGTGTTGAAAAATCATATGGAGTACCATTAGTCAATTGGATAATAGGACAAGTACAAAAGTACTCAACTCACTCAACTGCGCTTTCAAACGCTATTGCAACAAATGATGCAATCTTGCATGGAAGTATACCCAATGCAGTACTTGTAAGTAAGACGAATAATAAGCTGTAGAAAAAAGTTATGAAATCAATGAAACAGTATTAATTGGGTCGAATATAAAATGCCCTAAACCTAATTTCCTTAGCCTTGTGTTCCATTTCTTGTCATATGTCCAATATAAAAAGTTTTTATTTTTAATGTAAACAAGATTGAACATATCCATCCAATCATTTGTACGAAATATCTCAACATTTTTTAATTCCAACTGCTTAAAAAAATAAGTCATTACCAATATGAAAGGTTCGTATCCTTTTATCTCCTTAAACTCTTTCTTTTTTTGATACGCATTTAGCAAATGATCGGATGCCATTCTTGCGACTAATTTTCTAACCCCGGGTGTAGTATCTAATGCGTCATGTGCTTTACTACCCTTACCTATTTTTGCTCTTATTTCAGGTAAAGTGCCTGAATTAATTTCTCCCATAATTTTATCCATAGGTTCTTTCCGTTCATTTACAGCATTTGCCATTTGGGTGAATTTTTCTTCAGGGATTGTACTTAAATCCATGCGTGCAAATATTTGTAGTGATTGCCACATTTCTTGTGTAATCTTCTTATTCCTACAAAACCAGATAGAGTGTGTTTTAATTATTATTTCAATTGGGGGGCGCAAATCGACTTTACTTGCATGTGTTACCAGAGCTAATGCTGCTCTTTGTAAACGAGGCAGATTACTTCTGTCGGATAGATATGGGCTTCTGCCCAATTCTGCAATACTGTTGTAGGTTGCAACAAGGTATAGTCCCTTTATAGCTTCTTCAGAAATAATCCCATCTCCTATATTATACCAAATATTAGTGTCGCAAATAATTTTCATAGTCTTATTTTATGCATATTCCCAAATTTAGTTCTTTTTTTATCTGATTTTGTGGGGGAGAGAGGTCAATTAGTAGACAAATTTAATTTTTAGGGTTTTCCCTATACTAATTTAGGGTTTTCCCTATTCCATATCCGAAATAAAATACAATACCTTTGAGTAGAAAATTAGAATAAACAATATTATAGCGTTTATAAAGAAATTTCTCTTTCGATAAAACCGCGAATTTTAAGAACAGGAGGAATGGCTTTGGGAAACACCTCGAAAGAGGCGTACCCCTTGAGTTCAGCTTGTTCAGGGTGCTTCGCGGTACCTTTCGAAGGTTGTTTGCAGTAGGGATACGCCTTTTTTGTTTACGATTTATTCCGTAACTTGCTTAATACTAATCTGCTTATAATGACTAGATTCTTTTCTGCCATCTTGTTCTTATTAATAACTCTTCTTGGAAGTGCACAGGACTACAAACGCACAAACATTTGGTATTTTGGTAAAGATAATGGCCTTAGCTTTACGAATAACCCGCCTACATACCTTAATGATGGAATAATAGACTCTTACGAAAGTCAAGCAAGCATATCCGATACAAATGGCAATCTGTTATTTTATATGGATAACACAAAGGTAAGAAACAAAATACACGCTATCATGGAAAATGGAAGTGGTATTTTTGTAGATCAGTCCTGTACACAAGGTAGTATAATTGTACCCCAACCTGAGAACGATTCAATATACTACATCTTTACCACTGTTAGAGCAGGTGGATTCTATTATTCAGTCGTTAACACAAATGCGAATAATTTTAGTGGAAAGGTAATCTCCAAAAACAATCTTTTATTAACTCCAGTATCAGAAAAATTAACTGCGGTTAAACACAATAATGGAATAGACTATTGGATAACAGTACATGGTGCAAACAGCAATCATTTCTATACCTTTCTTTTGAGTCGTAATGGAGTAGTAAGTTGTCCTATTATTTCAGCAATAGGGACAAGTTACACTAGTAGTAACTTAGCAGGTGCAATGAAATTTTCTCATAATGGTAAACATTTAGCAGTATCAACTTTCATTGGAGACAAAGTTGAATTTTTTAGTTTCAATGCTAGAAATGGAATAATATCAAACAAGAAAAACATAGACAGTTTGTATGTACCATATGGGATAGAGTTTTCCCCAAATGATAAATTTTTATATGTTTTTGAAGCAGATAGAAGACTATTTCAATATTCTATTGAAGAGAGTAATGTAATAACTCAAAGCAGGCACTTAGTCTATGATTTTTCGACATACATTCTAAATGATATTCAGGGCTTACAGATTGCTTTAGATGGCAAAATATACATTGCAATGCCTAATAATGATTCACTATCTATTATTCATTACCCAGACTCACCGTTAGTAAAATGTGGATTTGAGTTTAATGGATTAAGTCTGAATAATAACCAATCCCAATATGGCCTGCCTAATTTTGTTTCTTCATACTTCGGTCAACAAAAGCCCGACTTTCAATACCGCATAAACTGCGTTGGGAACATTGGCACTTTTACCCCTCATAATGTCCCCGGAGTGCAAAAATGGAATATTAAAAAAATAGGTGCTACAGTTGGTAGCACTTACACCAATGCCACTGCACAGCATACCTTTAATGATTCGGGAGAATATTCTGTAACACTTTACACAACAAACAACGATACCATAATTAAAACCGTCTACATTGACGCACCTATTCTTCCACTAGCTGACACTTTAGGTTGTGGCGTTGATAGTGTTGTGTTAAACGTTCCTTCATCGTATCGCTGTTTGCAATGGAGTGATACCTCTGCACAATTCTATTCTCGTACAATCATAAAAAACGGTCATTATACAATACAAGGATATAATTCACAAGGATGTCTTATAACCGATAGCATAAGAATCAATTTTACACCTTCACCTTTACAGCCTACCATCACTAAAGTTAATGACAGCTTGAAAAGTACACCATCGTTTGCATACCGGTGGTTCTTAAATGATACCGCAATTACAGGAGCAAGTTCTCAAAGCATTAAACCTCTTGTTGCGGGTATGTATAAAGTACTCATTACCGACAGCAACGGGTGCTCTAATGTAAGTACTGCGTATTCATCCAATGTTGGAGAACAGGAACTAAACAAAACATCAATAAAGATTTACCCCAACCCTGCTTTTGAAAACATAATTATTGAGTCTGATGCTGAAATAGAATCAATAATAATACATGATGCAATAGGTCGCTCTAACTATGAGCAATTTCAAACACAAAAGGCTACCATAAAAATTCCCTGTAACTCATTTGCAAAAGGCATCTATTTTATACAAGTAAAAACCAACAACAATACCTACTGTCGAAAAATAATTGCTCAATGAATACCCTGAAAAAACTCTTCCAAAGTGAGTTGATGAATTTCAAGTATCTTATAAAGATATTCCAGCGAGATGTTGCGCCCTTTTTCTATACTCCAATAGTATTTACGGTCAAGATCATATTGAACAGCAAAGTTTTCATAGGAGGTGAACCCCGCACCAATTCTCAACTGCTTGATTTTTGCAGCAATAGCAGCATTCCGAAGAGAAGCTTCTGGAGTAGTTTTCATGGGCGAAAATTGACGTACTCGCAAAAAATAAATTACGGCATATATGCCTCATTTATTAGAAATTCATATATTTGTATACTGCCATGAAAAAGCTGTTACTTTTACTTCTACCTATTGTGTGTTATTCCCAAGACTACAAACGCACCTATAACTGGTACTTTGGTGACAGCGCGGGAATTAGTTTTGCCACCAACCCACCGACTCCTTTAAGCAACGGAAAAATTTTTACTGATGAAGGCTGTGCAAGCATATCAGACACAAATGGCAACTTACTATTCTACACTAATGGAGAAAAAGTATGGAATAAAAACCATGAGATTATGGAAATGGGAGACTCTCTTTTAGGTAGCATTGATGCTACACAAAGCTCAATTATAATACCCCAACCAGATGTTGATAGCATCTACAATATATTTACTACACCCACAAAAGGATTAGGTGGATTAAGATATTCAATTGTAAATATGAGTGCAAATGGCGGGCTTGGCAAAGTTATAAGTCGAAATATACTACTTCAATCCCCGGTGTGTGAAAAATTAACAGCTACACACCATCAAAATGGAAAAGATATATGGGTAGTTGCGCATGGATTCAAAGACCCAGGGAAAGACAACCTATTCTACAGCTATTTGATTACAGAAAAGGGCTTAGTTAATTGTCCAATACTAACCAACATAGGCGCGGAGCATTATAAGTATGACATGGCATTATATAATGCACAGGGTGCCATGAAATTCTCACGTGATGGTAAACGATTAGCTATTACTGTTTACAACGAATTGCAAAACTATATAGAGCTATTTGATTTTAATAAAAATACGGGTGCAATTTTTAATCCTATAAGAATAAATAACATATTCCTTCCGTATGGACTTGAATTTTCTCCTAATGGGAAAAGATTATATGTAACTAATCGCTCCAACCACCTTTATCAATATAACTTGGACTTGTCAACAGAAGCAGCAATCAACAACTCAAGAACTGAACTTTATTGGCCGGGATTTAACACACCTGCAATCTATCACGGTAATATGCAACTAGCTGCAAATGGCAAAGTATATATTGCTCTAAAAGACTCGAATTTTTTATCTGTAGTTGATAGTCCTAATGCTATTGGGATAAATTGTACATTTAATTTCAGAATTCTAAAGCTTAGTAATGGCGCAACATCTAAATCAGGACTTCCTAATTATATCACATCTTATTTTGATAGTGATGAATCAGATTTCTTATATCAATTCATTTGTTCGTCACAAACAGCATATTTTCAAAGTAAACCCAAAACAACTCCCTCATTTATTTACTGGAAAATTAAAAGGTTATCAAACGGCTTTTTAACAACCTATTCAACCCCTACTATAAATCATCAGTTTAATGACAGTGGCTTATATGAGGTTGAGCTAATTGCCGATAGCGATACAGTTACAAAAACCATTTTCATTGATGCTCCAATATTACCGAAAACTGATACTTTAGGCTGCAGAGTGGATAGTGTGGTATTAAACATTCCGTCATCCTATCGCTGTTTGCAATGGAGTGATACTTCTGCACAATTCTATTCCCGCACCATCAGAACAAATGGTATTTATACTATTCAGGGATATAACTCACAAGGATGTCTTATAACAGATAGCATAAGAATCAATTTTACACCTTCACCCTCTCAACCTGTAATCATAAAAAATAATGATAGTCTGTATTCATCACCTGCTTTCGGCTACCAATGGTTCTTAAATGATACTGCAATTATAGGAGCAAGTTCTCAAAGCATTAAACCTTCTGTTGCGGGTTTGTATAAAGTAATGATACGTGACAGCAACGGTTGCTCTAATTTTAGTTCTCCTTACTCTTCAAATGTTAGCATTTTAAACATTGATATCAGTTCAGTAACTATTTACCCTAACCCTACAAAAAATTTACTAGTTGTTGAACTATCAAAAATAAAAAATAACCACAGCTACTCCATAAGCAGTGTTACAGGCCAACAATTACTTACAGGAAATTTATCAGCACAGGTAAACGAGATAAACACCTCATCTTTACTTCCAGGAATTTACTTTATACAAATCAAAAACCTAAATACTACCTACGTCAAAAAACTAATTATCCAATAACCCTTTAAACATTTTTACTATGAAGCAAAAACGACTTACCCTCGTAGTGGCTTTGCTTTGCCTGTGGTTAAGCAAAAGCACACAAGCACAAACCCAATTCTCCTGTGGCTTTGATGAGCAACGACAGCAATGGCTCGATGCTGATACAGCCAACTATTTCACCATGCACAACTACTGGCAACGCATTGATAAATTCAAGAACAACAATTACCTGCAAGCCCCGTTAGATGCGGGGCCACAAAATAGTGGAAGCAGTATGGGAGTAGGTTGCGCCCGAGCGAACTTTGTTATTCCCATTGTATTTCATGTAGTGTATGACCCAGGTGTTTCCGCCAGTAATGTACATGACAGCCTTGTTCAAAATCAGTTAGATATACTCAACAAAGCCTTCAGCGGATACTACGGTGGAATAAATACAGGTATACAGTTTTGTTTGGCACTAAAAAAGCCGGATGGCAGTAGTTTTAGTGGAATTAATCACATAGCTGATAGTAATCCTGATTACCGCAAGTATGGATTGCAACGTAATCATTTAGCCTCAAAAGCATATTATGATCACAACCGTTACCTGAATGTGTGGATTGTAGCCGATATACGTGAAGCAAATAATACTGCTTCTCTAACAGGTGGGTATGCCAATATTGGATATACAACCAGCATTGACGGAGTGATTATGCGGTACGAGGCCGCAGGTAATTATAACTACTGTAACTCCTGTGGATTTGTGCCAAGCGCAAGGGGTTTTACTCTCATACACGAGGTAGGCCATTGGCTTGGTCTTTACCATACTTTTCAGGGTGAATCGTGCTTAGGAGATGATTCACTTACCTGTGCCAATGGAGGCGACCACTGTTGTGACACCCGTGCCCACTATAATCCTGTAAACTACACCACTTGCCCGCCAGATACGCAAAAGGTGTGTACATCAGCCAATGCTTTTTACGGCAACACACCTGACCCTGTGCACAATTACATGAACTATGTACCTGAAATGTGCTATACCAATTTCACAGCCGACCAGATGGCGATAATGTATGCCGGTCTTATGCTAACAAGAGACAGGATAAGTACACCTGAAAACCTTTTGGCAGCCAATTTAAGTTGTTGCCTTACCACAGCAGTATTTAACACCACCACCCCTTTTAAATGTACCAGCGATACCATATTCACCGCCCGTGCTTATCCATACAGCAGTGTGCGACACTTGTGGCGGGTGTACCGTAACGGTTCACTGGTGCAAAGTCACAGTGATACTACTGCTATATTCACCTACCACGCACCTGATACGGGTACATATGATGTGAGCCATGCTATTGTTTACAACAGTAATACAGATACCACCAGCTTTATGCGGGTAAATGGTTTTTGGGAACTGGCTCATTGTGGTACCAACCTGCAAAGCACACAGGCTAATTGGGTATTTGGTGACCATGCCGCACTCAGGTTCACAAGTCAAGGGGTTTACAGAAATAGTGCAGTGTACAACAATTGGCCAAACTTTACATCTGAATTTGATGCAAGTAATAGTCTTTCTAATGAAAACGGAAGTTTATTGTTTTATGGATTACAAGATTACTGGAACAAAAATTATGTAAAAATGAGTAACTCTGGTATAGCTTACAGTGGAACACCATATCAGGGATTAATTTCATTTCCTGTTCCATTCAAAAAGCACAGGTATTACGTGCTTACTGTTTCTGGTATTGAAGATCTAAGGCCCGCTTCCCCTCAAAGGGGCTTTTTCAACTACAGTACAATTGATACTACGTTAAATAGCAATGGTGATTTAGTCAGTAGTTTAAAGAATAAAGGAATCGAAGCTCCTGCCACGGGGTCTGAAAAGTCAGGTCCAGATAGTAGTATTGTCCCATTAGAGGCCATAACTGCAATTCCTAAATGTGATGGAGAAAACTATTGGGTGATTACAGTAGATGCTTCAGGCCTTGAACAGAATTTTGGTCAGATGCCAGGCTGTAGTCCAGTTTTCTGCAATGTCGCAAGCTATCCTAATCAGCTAAAATTATTGGTATACTCTGCTGACAGCGTAGGATTAACACATCACGCCACAAGTGACTCGGCCATTGCCATTGAGGATGCGTATGCAGCCTTACTAAAAACATCACATGACGGAATTAGAGTGGCTATGGGAAGGAGGGTCTTTAGCTTCGATAGAAGCTCAGGAACACTTTCTCTTAGCAACTTGTTAAATATCCCAAGTAGTTACAGTATTAAAGGAGGCTCATTCAGCCCTAACGGGTTAATCTATTACTTAATTGTTCAAGAACCCTCTAACAGCTATTTCTTATATCAATTTGACCTACAAAGTCAATGGATTATAAATCCTTTTAAAATCCCTATTTACTCAGGGGCATTAACTTTTATGCAGTTAGGCCCTGATGGGAAAATATATTTGAGTAATAAATATTCAATTCAATTACCAGTGATTAATTACCCGGATAGTCTGTGTAATAATGCACTGCCAAATGCTTGTGGTTTTACTTTTGCAGGGCCAAAGTTGGCAAATGATAACGGATCAGGAGGATCATGTATGGAGGCTTTACCTAACATGGTAGATGCTAAAAAGAAAGAAGATATTCCGTTGGTAATTTACCACAGAGATACCGCCTGCTTCACGGTACACTTCAGCAGTAGCGTTTGTTGTGCAAGCAGTTTTAGTTGGGATTTTGGAGACACCAACACTTCACTAGAAAGAAATCCTTTGCACACATACTCAGCAAAAGGCACATATACCATACGGCTGATAGCTGACTTAGATACTATTTATATAGACGTGAAAATAGGACTGGAGAGTTTTACCATAAACGGTGCAGATACCATTTGCGGTACACCTAATTACGCCAGTTACGCAGTAAGTTTATTCAACCCTTACCGTGAATACGAATGGACAATGTACAAAGGCTCAGGTACTGCAAATAACAACGGAAACGATATTGATATAAGTTGGGATAGTACAGGATGGGTAAAAGTAAAAGCAAATGATTACAGAACCGGATGTCTTGATTCGGCAATTAAGAACGTAGTGGTATTGCCTGCCATTACCAACACCATAAGTTCACCTCAACAAATTTGTATTGGCGGAACACCGTCACAAATTAACGGTTCTACACCTACTGGTGGGGTAGGAAGTCCATATACTTTCAGATGGTACTCAAGTACTGATACGTTAAATGACCTTGCGTGGACATTAATCAGTGGTGCTACCTCTCAGAACTACCAACCTGCATCCCCGAGCCAACCCACATTCTTTAAGCGTGTAGTAGTATCAGGTTCATGTGAAATAGAAAGTAATATTTCCAGTATCGTGTTCATATGGAATAACATCATTACGGCAGATACTTCAGATTGTGACGATATAATAGGCTCAACACCTAACTCCATAAACTCATTCACTTACACATGGCAACGAAGCATAGACAGCAGCAACTGGACAAATATTCCTTCACAAACAAGCAAAGACCTGACTGGCCCTGTTTATTTCAAAAAGACACACGTAAGAAGAGTAGTGCAAGATTCCCTATGTACCTCCTATAGTAACGTGCTAACAATACAGCCCTCGATTACTTCACCCATCACAACCACTACTGACTCCTTTTGTTACGGAGAAGCACTTTTGGTAACAGGTTCAACTCCTTGCAGTGATAACTCATCCATTACCTACCAGTGGCAATATAAAACAAGCCCGTCAGGTGGCTTTAGTAATATCCCCGTGTATTACGATTCCGATAATGCCAGTTTGGATGAAGACTGGCACTTTGAATGTGAGTTAAGGAGAGTGTCCGTATCAGCAGGAGATACAATGTTAAGCGATACGCTTGCTGTTTACTTTAAAAGATTGGACAACTATATTTTATCCTTTGAAGGATTTGAGCCATACAGGTATGCTATATGTTCAGGCTCTTCGGCTCCTGGGCTTGTAGGTTCAACTATCTGTGAATACGGAGCGTGGGGATTTGCATGGGAAAGCACAACTGATACCACCGATGCAAACAGTTGGCAGTATGAAGCAGGTACTCCGAGTTTTGGACCTACGGTTAATACCATTACAAAATATTACAGAAGAAAAGCAAAACATATAGCGTTGTCAGATTCAACTTATACTCCCGCATTTCAGGTATATGTGCGGAACCCGCAGATTGTAACCCAACCGGGTAATGCCACACTGAACGAAGGAACAAATACCTCATTTCATACCGTATGTTTAGACTTAGAGCCTGTTAAATGGCAATACGGAAAAGTAGTAGGCGGAAGTATGGTATGGACAGACCTCACAGCAGGAGGTCTTACTATTCCTGACCCTTTTGTACCGTATCAATATACTTTTGATTTACTTATGCCAGCAGAACTCTGCTTAGACGGAGCATCATTCAGAGCCGTGTATCAGAATCCTTGTGAGTCTCCCGGAACATATACGTACAGTAATACGGTAACACTGACTGTAAATGCAGTTTCCTATGATGTTTGGGCAAAGGATTATTCTACTGATGTGGGAGGTGAACCTTCTACTGTATCGAATACCTTCATTTGGGATAGTCCTGACATTTGGAACAGCAGAAGCACTGGAATTACCTACCACCAAAATCCTGAGTACAGGATAAGTGACCCCAACTATATTCATGCTATTGTCCGTAACAAAGGAGCAGCAACAAGTATTCCTGCAAAGCTGTACCTGTACTGGACATTTGCCAGCACAGGCGAAAGATGGGACAGGCATTGGCTCAATGACACAACGCTTTCATCTACATACGGCAACTGGAGAACATACTACGGTGCTAAAAAGCCTTTGGGCGGGTTAATAGGAGTATATAACGTTCCTACTATAACTTCAGGCAATAGCTGGCAAATGGAAGCAGCTTGGTATGCTCCTGACCCTGGAGTGCTTACAGGAGATTCCAATGCTACCTCGGCTGAATTATGTTTCCTTGCACGAATAGTTACCTGCTCAACGCCTGAATATGGATTAACATACCCTGAAACGTTCTATATGCGAGACAACGTAGAGCGAAATAACAACCTTGTTACAAAAAACTTCATTGTGGTAGATTCTTTGGCAGGTAATGGTAAAACGCATTGGAACGGTAACGGTAATCCAACGGATTTATCCGCCACAGGTAGACTTGTATTTACTGCCCGTGATTGTGACTACTTCGATTACGGAACTGTAACAGTTCATTTAGATAATGAGTTGCAAACCCTGTGGGTTGGCAATGGAGCCAATGGCTCAGGTTTTAGCCTAATCAACGATTCTACTCTACAGATGGATAGTTGTGTCATGACACTGGACGATATTGCATACGGTGCGGAAACACGCTCCCTGTATGGTATTCAGTTTAATGAACGGGACGACTTAGTTATACTTGAAAACGTAGAGGAGTATTATGAGTTTGATGTTCAACAATACCTTACTGAAGAAAGCGAAGAAAACTCTATAGGCGGTATTCTGTATGGAGTGCCTGTGGTATTGTACCCACCTGAAATCAGTGGATCTCAACGAAGAAACACACCTGTTCAGGACACCAAAGCCAATCAGCTTGCTTTCTCAGCTTTCCCAAATCCGTTCAATGATGTATTAAAGGTAGTATACAGCTTACCAAAAGACGAAAACGTGACTATCACATTGACGAATTTACTTGGTCAAACTATACAAACGGTTGAGCAGAATGAATTCAAAACAGCCGGATTACATCGTTTGGATATAAATACCGTCAATCTTACTGAAGGCATCTACTTTATCACCTTTAAAGCGGGTAATGAAATAAAACAGAAAAAGATTGTTTTAATCAGGTAAGTTACTTTATTTCGTGTAGCAGACAGATAGGTTTTTCATAGTTCCCCCGGAGTGCATTCGCATCTTCGGGGGTTTCTTTTATAGGGGCAGGGTTTAACCTGTAAGCATCCCCGTTTTAGGATTAGCCATAAAATATAAACCCATTTGTTGTTTATAGCCTGATTTTTGGACTATTCACAGAATCCAACAAAATCAAAGGTTGCAATGAAGTGCAAGTTGTGTTTTAATAGTTGCTTAATGGAATAAAGCAAACTATTTAATGCTTTTTGACTTTGTTTTAATGGTTGCACAATGGTTTTCAGATGCAATTTTATTGATTTTTGCCGACTCTGCTAATGATTGTTGATAGGACAATAGTTAACCTAACACTCTGCAATGCATTGTTGTTATGCTATACAGTAATGTCTTGTTCTTTCTTAAGATTGCATTTATTTTGTCAAAAAAGTAAAACTATGACTACACAATTAAATGAGTTCTTTCCACTATTAAGAGATAAAGAAACAGGACGCTTATCTATTAGGAAAATACTTGGTATACCTATACTTTCATACTTGACATGGCAAGCAACCAGCCAATTTATTAAAATTGATGCGGCAGTTTTCTTTGACAGTAAAACAACCCTTCAGTTTTTCTTAGATGGGCACTTTCTAGTTTTCATTGTAGTTTTTGGCTTAATTATTAAAGCAACATACCTTTTTTCTGTGGCTTTTCAGGTGATATTTATTCAAATGCTTTCAGCGAGGATTAAAAGAAAAATCAGGGAGTTTGGAATGACAGAAGAGCAATATTCAGAAAAATGTAAAACAATAGCAGAAAAAACCGTTTTAGGGGTTACCGAGGACGAGATTAGATTAGTGCCTGCAATATTGAGAGATGTTTTGAATAAGGAAGGATGGCGGAGTTTTTCTGATGCGGTAGAAAAGGCCAGATTAAAATTAATGGATACGACATTATTCTTTATTCGTTTGCTCATTGCTTTATCAGTCTATGTTTGGGGTAATTCCTTGTTTTCTTGGAAGGGTATTTTGCCTCTTTTATTAGTTCCGGTTTTGGCTATCTGTGCGGAAGGGTTAACATATATATTCATGGATATACTTCCATTAATCATTAAAACATTTCTAAAAGCCATTTCAGGATTTAGAGATAAGTCGGAAAGAAATATATTGTCTTGATATGTATATTTGTGTTTCACAATTAATATTAATTTATATGGCAACAAAAACACCTCCTCCAAATGGGCCAAGTAAAACCACAAACCCTTCAGGTCCTAACCGTGGTAACAACCCTCCATCCAAGCCAACACCCCCACCAGCCCCTAAGCCTAAAAGCAAGTAAACCCATCATTAACGAAGAAGACCGGATTTTGTCCAGTCTTCTTTTTTAAAATTTAAATAAACTCTAATGACAAATTACGAACTTATATGGGAGTATCAACAAAGAATAACCGAAATATATAAGAATGAAGGCTTGACTTGTTTGAGTGGGTTGGATAATACATATCAACTAAACGGGAAAAATATGCTTGCCTGGCATAGTGATGTGACTCGTAAATGTACAGTCAAACACGATGGGCATTTTGACTACTTTCAGAATTTTGATGATCTTATGTACATTGTAAAATAAACAAAAAGTAAATTATTTTTTTCTACCTTGCTTTTCTATACACTAAACCTATTATGAACACCAAACCAATCGGGCAAATAATATCCGAACACCCGTCTCTCGTAATAACCATAATTATTGTTTACTTTGGCATTTGTGGTGGGCTTTGGCATATAGGCTATTGGTCTACATTTGAAGTTAATTTCCTACAATATATTGACTTCGTAGATGTCATAAAAGACTTCATTTTCCCTTTTCTTATGTCGTGTGGTATGTTTATGTATTTATTCATACCCATTTGCTGTATCTATTATAGCAATGAGTTAAAGTGGGGGTTAGATGGTAAAATAATAAAATACAATAAGCCATATTTATTTATCAGCATAGTCGGTATTTGTTTTGCTTTGTCTGGTTTTCTATACTTTTCTGAACTTCAATTCAAATGGAGGGCAATACCTTTTATTATTTCTATACCATTAGGTTGGTCTGCCGTTCATTATTATGTTTTACTGCCATCCATAAAATCCAAAACACTAAGAATGATAATTTTTAGTTACATATTTTTTATGCCCGTTAGTAGCTTTTGTTTAGCAAAAGCTCAAAGCGAAAAAACAGAAATTAGTAACTCTATTAATATGGTCATTAAAATTGCATTTATAAATAGTGATAATGCAAGACTGTCTTCGAAGTTTTTAGGCCAAACCTTTTTGGGAAATACATCTAAGCACATATTCCTGTTGGAGCGTAAAACTGGTGATATTACTGTTATAAACCATGATGAAGTTCTTTTCATACAATATTCAAAATTTGATTACGAAAAAGTTAAAGAGTTTATGCAGATAAATGAAGAGCACGATCGCCAAATGCTTAAGGACTCAATCGAAAAGTCCGATTCACTTCACAAGAAGTGAAGTGTCGTGTTTAAATTATTTTCCTTGTCCCAGGTCGTATATAGTCTCCCAAATTATTGACAGCAGCAACCAGTTTTATACGGTAAATATGACATTATTTGAAACTTTACCTCACCCGACTTATAAAAGAGACGATATTGACTTAAAAACGAACCTAGTATTTGAACTTTTTAAACATCAATATTTTGGAGGGGCATGAGTATTTGCGGACGATATTAGTATTAGTGCGCACTACGTTTTTTACTGCGCAACTACGTTTTTACTGCGCATCTACTTTTTTTGCAGTGCATCTACGTTTTTGCTACGCATCTATGTTTTTTTCTGCGCACTATGTTTTTTGATGCACATCTACTTTTTTGCTGCGCATCTATGTTTTTTACTGCGCAACTACGTTTTTACTGCGCAGTACGTTTTTTTCTGCGCACTATTTTTTTTACTGCGCATCTACGTTTTTTACTGCGCATCTAAATAGTCCCTAAGATCAAAGTTTCCTTTATTCTTATGTGATTGAGGTGCTTTTTCCTCCAAAAGAGCTGATACAGATACGATTAAACCGTTTTTGCGCATTTCAACTGCTTTAGCGCTCCATTTATCAAATTGCCCTAAATCAGGGAATAGGATAACATTCCTGCTGCGCAGCACATGATTTACATCTTGCTTTTGCATATTGCATCCATTTGAACCACCTGTGGCCAGCCAGATTATTTGAGGCATTCGACCTGCGCAATAAATGGCCGTTGCTTCGGATTCAACTATTGCTACCGTATTTTCTTTGTCACTGCGCACCCAAGTGCGCAACTCAGTGTGTGCAGTGCTGCGCTTTCCAGTGCATTCTTCAGTTTGTGTAACGCTGCGTTCCCAAGAGCGCACCTCAGTTTGCGCTGCGCTGTGCTCCCAACTGCGCTCCTCACTGTGTGCTGTGCTCCTCACCCCAGTGCACTCCTCAGTTTGTGCTGCGCTGCACTCCCAAGTTCGCTCCTCACAGTGAGCTGTGCTGCGCAGTAAATGTTCACCGAAAAAACACTGTTTCAATACAAACTCTTTGGGTGCGTACCCCTTTTCGTTAAGCACGTGCGCCCAGTTAATATGGGAATAAGGTTCTTTAACTCGCCTACCTGTTTTTTGGTCGTACAGCATCACTTTTCCGGTACGCACTCTTCCGTTAATATCCATTTGCCAAAAGACTGTTGCACCATTCCAATGTTTTGACGTACCTATATGATATTTTTCAATTAACCTATCAACGGTTTCTTTATTGAAATGTAGCATGAGATAATCTATAAAAGCGTTTTTGTGATATGAACTCAGGCTTTTTTTAAATACATCACTTTCTATATAGCTCGGAGGTTTAGGCTTAAACTGTTTGATCGGTATAGGGGTTTGCAAATCTGGGGCAGGTCGAAATATCTGACCACAACTATGACACATACCGTAATGGATAGCTCCAATGAAAGGGGAGAACTTGCCATCCTTGTTTGATTTACCGCAGGGACAAAACTCAACCCGTTTCCTGTTTCTATCGAATTTGTATTTATTTCCCATTATTGCCTACTTTCCTTACTTACTTACTTACTATTAGTAACTAGAGTAAGTACTATTACTTAATTTTATAAAATAACCCCAACGCGCTGAATCATTATTTTCAGATTTATGACTGAGCCTCTCATATCCCAGATATTTCAATGCTTTACCTATTGCTTGCACATTTAACCTGAACTTGCCGGGGTATATTTCCAATAATTTATTCATAATATCAGTTGATTGGTAAAATTCTCCATTGTTTTTATCTCTTGGTAGAAAATGTTTTTGGATTAGTTCCATCTCTATTGTTGGAACATGAAATCTTTTATTCTCTAATTCATTTTCTTCAATTTCTTCTTTGGTAAGTTCGTAAGGGAAACCGTTTTTGTATAAGTAAAATGCCTCGGCCCAAATTCTGTCAACGTCTAACTCTGTACTGTATTTAAAGTTAATATGGGTAACATTAAATACGATCCATCTAACAGTACCGGTTTCATCCGTTAGAAACTCAGAATTATTAGTTGTTGCCCAAAAAGTGGCGATTCTATTTCTTTTAAAAGGTTTTTTATCAAAGGGCCTTCTACTCTTATCGAATTGGATGCTCAAAAGCGCCTTGAGTGCGTTTATTTCATATTTGTCAAGATGACTTAACTCATCCATATTTACGATAAAATTCTCACAAAGAGCGATTCTACCATCTTTATCCACTCCAATATTCTCAACGAAATAGGATTTCAATAAATTTGGGCTTAGCCATCTTATAAACGAGGTTTTTCCTTGATGTTGTCCAATGGTTTCCTGACCTTCTTTTGATGACTTTGTGCCAACTAAAACAATGCAATGCTTATTAAATACATCAGGATTCATTGCACAGGCTACGCTGCGCACCAGCGCCTTTTTGAAATGAGTAATGAACCTATCATGGTTTTCAGTTTTAATATAACTAGCTAACTTTGAAATATGGCTTTCATGTTTATACTCCGGTAAATTTTCAAAATACTCTGCAATAGGGTTGTATTCTTTTACAAAGTGACTCATTAAAATAGCCCTTAAGTCAGACTGAGAAATACGATAGTTGTTGTACCTTAAATGGCAATATACTTCATTCTCATTGGCGGTCTTAAATTCACTGTTAGTGTTCTTGAGGCAGTATTCCAGTTCATTACTTATTACATTATAACGGAATTTGTAATTTTCATCTAAGAACTCTGTAACAAGTTGAAAATTGTTTTTTGGGGTGTCCGAAGATTTTTGGATTTCCCTTTCTACATCCTGAATGTTTATTGAGGATTGCGGGTTAGGTTTATGATACTTATTCATAATAATACTGTTTATTTAATTTTCTTAAGGAATTCACTTTTTGTCTCTTTTTTATTCTCAGTTACCCATTCGAGAAGTACTTTTTCGGAAAACACTAGCATTTTACCGCGTTTTGAATGCGGTATATTTTTGGCAGATACAAGAGAATAGATGGTTTGCTTACTATAGATGCCTTTTAAGACTTCGCATGCCAAGTCTATTCCCCCAATTCGGTCTTTTGCAGGGGAAGCCTCCAGTTTACTTGATACAGCGATCAAACGCTCATCAATTTCATCAAGACGTCTAAGAATTGTGTCAAAAGGATTGTTAATATTGCTCATGATTTCGAAAATATGAGCAATTTTAAAGGCAAATATCGCAGAGGAACGGAAAAAGGAATTTCCTTTTTTAATTCCCTTTTCCCTTTAGCTTTCCGATATATTCATTTGTTTTGTCCATAGAAAACTTATCTAGTGGGTGGAATTTCATTAACAGCTGTTTGGTGTATTCAAGATTTTCAATCATTTTCTTGAAGCTTGTCAATCGCTTACCCTTAATAAATATATCACACATTTGGCCGTCAGTAATCCTATAGCTGCGTTGAAAACTATTAGGTTTAATTTTTAAACCATACAGATCAATGATTTTTGAACACTCTTCTGAATAACTTAGTTCAGGCTCTCGGATATCAAGATACTGTTTTGCCTCTTTTCTAATCCAGACCAACATGGAGTAGTGGTTAAGATTGTATTTAAAATGTATCTTCACTTCGTCTTTAGTCGATATAGAAAATGGCTCATTAACCTTATACTCTATCCATTCATTAATTGTGAGTGTTTTTGCCGTATCAATTAGGCCGGAAAATTCCTGATCTCTAAGGACTAATCTTAATTCTTCTCGAAATTTTGGTTTAAGATTGGTAACAAATTTATTTTCGTGGTAATTAAGAATTTTATTCGTCTCGCGGTTGCTGTGAAGGCTAAGAAGACAGATAAGGAAGTAAAAATAGGAATCATAAATAGGCCATTCGGTCAAAGGCAATGGGATACCTCCTTCATCTATTATAACTTGTTGTTCCTCTTTAGATACTTTTTTAAAATATCCAAATGGTTCAATTTTAAAGTCCTTGTGATCACTGAAGCAAACCACCTGATCTAAAAAATTATAATAGCCAAAACGAATTAATTTCCGATTTATATCTTCAGGACTATAATCAGGATCAAATGAAAAATCATACTTCTTTTCAAAATATTCCGGATTGAATACCTCAAACAGCCCTTTCCTATAAAGAATTTGAAAAAGAAGATATCGAGAATCCTGAAGGAAATTCTTGTCAGTTGATTTTGAGTTAAAGATTCTATCAACAATCCGTAGGCAATTACCTATTGATAGTTCATATGAGTTTATTTTTTCCATATAGATGCCTTTGTTGCTTCATCCAAAATTTTATTCCCAAAACTGTCCAGATATATTTGTGTTGTCCGTTCTGATTCATGCCCCAGCAATTCACTTATAACAGCAGTTCCTTGGCCTTCATTTTTTAAGATGGTGGCAAAACTGTGACGTGCCACATAAGTCGTTATTTTTTCGTCTATCCCAATTTCTTTGGCAATGCTTTTTAAATCTCGGTTTGTTTGCTTAAGCACCTTCTCTATCCTGTTATCAATCTGGGTGGGGGTTACATGGATTTCCCTGTTTAATATTGGGAAAATATAATCTTTGTCGTTCCCTGAGTAATAGATATCCTTATAATACTGAATTATCTCGAATGCTTCATCAAGTAACCCCATATCGAAAGATTGCCCTGTTTTTTTTCTGGTGTATTTCATTCGATTGTCTTTTGAAATACTTTTCCATGTAAGAAATGCAATATCTGTAAAGTTTGTCCCCCTAGTTAAATAAGAGAACATAAAGTAGTTTTTTGAATGGAAAAGTGAACTGTCTGGGGTTGGTTTATAGTCAAAAATTTGTTTTATTTCTTGTTTACTAATTGCACGTTTTTCAGTTTTATGTTTTCTGTATTTTTTAAAGCTAAAATCTTTGAATGGGTCAAAATCACTACGAGCTAACCCTTCTTTCTTTGCATTGTTGATAAGTGTTTTTAATGTTCGCATAAATACAAAAATGGAATTCAGACTATTGCCTTTATTTAAATACCAAGTGTCAAATTTTACGATAAACTCATGAGTTATTTCGAAGATTGAAAGGTCTCTGCCTTGTCTGAAATTGAACAGTGCCCTTCTGGTTTCCTTAAAAACATTGCTATAGCCAATTCTTCCCGATTTGTTCAAAGATTCAATTGTTTGATCGAAGTACTGAAACAATGAAGTACTATTACGTTTTTTTTCTTTTAGCAGATGCGTTCTGATTACCCCGACACCGGCCTGAACCCCCTCTTGTTCTAGTGTCATTAAAAGTTTATTAACCTCCAATTTTTTCTGATCAATGATCATTAACAGTTCTTTCTGTAAGGGATGGCTTTTCTTAGGTGCATTTCTTTGTTCATCCCAGTTCTTTACGGTCGAACGATATCCTGTTGAAATGATAGTTCTTTTACGATCTTTAATAAGAACCAGCGCAATGGGGTATTCATCATTGACTGATTTTTTCCATGTGAGTAATTGTACTTTTACTGATGCCATAATTTAAACCTAGGGTGCAACATAGGTGCAACAAATTTAGTAAAAAAGAGCAAAAATGGAAAACTATCTATAAACATAAATTATTTAACTATCTGAAAATAAGAATATATGTAATAAACTATAAATATCGAAAACCAGAATCCCATTGCTTGGGGTGCAAGAGGTCGTGGGTTCAAATCCCGCCACTCCGACTAAAAAAGTCCTGTAGAAAACTCTACAGGACTTTTTTATTGATTCAGCAAATTAGCTAAGGAGATGTTGGAGCTGGTTTATTTTTGGTCAGGTCACCACCTCAAAGCATTTATCTAAATAGATGAAGAGGCTGAAGCAGGGGATGAATTCTTTTGAATTTGGGAACATTGAGTATAGTTTTGAATTACTTGACTAAACGAAATCTTCTATTCCTTTGTTTTTTGCTTACCACTCTGTGGGTAGACGGGCAAAACTATGTTTGGACCAAAGTGAACCAGAACGGGAATTACGCATTGAACACCGGGGGCGGGTATTGGGCCACGGGTTATGCGCTCACTGATGGGGAGGTGACTTATCAAGTAATTGATTTCGAAGATCTACAAACATTGTCTGGGGTCCTGGATTTAGCAGCCATCAGGTGTTTTGCCGCGATTCATCGGGGAAGCTGACTGCTGCCGACCCGATATCTCCCTATACAAGTAAATATGTTGTTCCGGTTGCCATTGACAATAACCATGTGTTGCACTGTCTCACCACCTCTTCCGTAAGCAGAAGTATGGGAAATTTTTTTCGTGGCAGTTATTTCTTGCAACGTATCAGACCCAATGGCATTTATTCAGCACCTGCTTTAATCGGTTCTGAAACTCAGGGATTGTCTAATCCAGGGGCCGCTAATACGTACTTCAAATCAGGACGTTTGTGCATAGATGATTCGGGTCAGGATTATATAAGCACTGATACCAAAGCCTACTCCGTTATAGGCGGTGGGCTGCGCAGGCACAACATGAACCTGTTCAAGTTCGATTCTGCAGTAAACCTGGTTTGGTCCAAACCGTTTGGAGATACTGCAAAGGTTTCTTCCCCTTCGGTTTTTAACACCTACCAAACTGTAGGCTCCAACCGGAGCAGGTTGTTTGTTCGGGGAACTTTGCAAAATGACAGTTTTTGGTTTGATGGTATCAGGCATAAAGCAACGGCAGGTCAGGTGCTCCTTCGGTTTGACACCAGTGGCACATACCTTGGCTTTTGTAAAGTGGCCAATTGGTCAGCGGACAATTTCTCAGGTTTCGACAACAAGGGCAATATGCTCTTTACCTTCACTGTCAACAGAGGGTCTACAGTTCAGTTAGACACCCTGCTCTCGGTAACTGTTCCATCAGTTGGTGCCCGGCATACCATTGTAGCCTGTATCAGTTCCAGAACAGGTATGTGTCTTTGGTACAGTACCCTCTATTCTACCTTTGGCAACACAATACTCAACTCCATACAAATTCAGCCAGGTAACGTGTTCATACTAACCGGCAGCACCGATGCCAGTATGGTTATCAATGGCACTTCGCACCTGTTTGGTAAAGAAATGTTCAGAGCTGAAATGGACTCAAACGGAGCTATAACTTTGCTGCAGCGGAACCCTATAGTATCGGGTGGCACAGCTTACCCGCTCACCGGTTGGAAAACACCCGGTGGAGACCTGCTTATTACTGATTTTATCTACGGAGGTAACAACTACCGGTACGGATGTGATTCTGCCAACGCAGGATCATTGGTCATGTCGCGGTGGACACCTGCTCTCACATATCCCGCACCACAGGTTTCTGCATCGGGGAGTGTGTTAGCAAACCTAGCTGTTACTTCATGCGACTTGCGCTGGATTGCAGGATCGGGTAGTGGAAGGATGGTGATTATGAGTGAAGGAACACCTGTGAACACGCACCCCAGTAACGGGGTGGCATATGTGGCGAGAAATACCTTTGGTGCAGGAGACAGTCTTGGGCCAAACAACTACGTGGTTTATTGCAGCACTGATACCTTCGTTTCGCTTAAAGGATTGAAACCTGCCACCCGTTACTATGTTAAAATTATAGAGTATAATGGGTGCGGTTCTTCTATCGTCTACGAAAGTGGGAGCGATACCTTAAGCTTTCTAACATCGGCCAGGTATTATTACACTAAATCCACGGGTGCACTCAACGAATTGGCCACTTGGGGCGACCGGCCAGATGGGAGCGGCAATGCTCCATTATCCTTGTCAATCGATAGTGTAACGTATTGCGTTGTCAATAATATGTTCCCTTATATAGCCTCGGATTCTGTTGTTTTCGGTTCCCCTTCTTGCAAGGTAATCCTTGGCGACAGTCTTTCTTTAATTGAACTTACCATACCAGATACTACCAATTTTATAGTAAAAAAGCTTCAGGTTACACCCTATGCAAAGCTAAGGATAATGGGAAGTTTAACCGGGTCGGGGACCTTAACAGGTGATTCATTGTCTGAGATTATTTGTGTCAATTCTAAAAATGTATTAACAACACTGAATGCCCACAACCTGCAACTTGTTTCTACCGGAGGTCAATTGGTGATTAATTCTTCAGTTACCGTAAGAAACAAACTGTTGCTGAATGCTGATGCGCGATTAAACTCGATCTCTATCGGTACCGATTCCATTCATCCCGGAGAGTTAGTGTATGGAAGTGGAAGTATTGCTACACCTGGAGGTGTTAAAAGATATATCCGGTCAGCAATTACCACAAGTGGGCAAGGATTTTTCCCTGTAGCATATTATAATTCCGGAACAGGGTTGTATTATAAGCGTTTCCTTACCATTAATTTCACGACAGCACCAACCCGGGGAGGTTTGGTGACAGCGAATTTTGCACCCTTTATGTTTATAGGAAACGGCTTGCCGCTTACTGATACCACGGGAGGAGATTCTGCACTCATCACAAGGGTTAATACGGGTTACTGGACTCTCACAGCCGGAAATTTAAACGGTGGCCGTTTCGAGATTGAATTAAGTGACAGCAATGCCAGACAGGATAGTTTAAAGGATCTGCGTGTTGTGCGATATGGTGGTTCATCTTCTATGTTTCTTGCCGGGAGTTACACTTCTAATACAGGAACCCCTCTTTATCCGTCTGTAAAAAGCTCAGGTTGCAACTCACTTACAACATCGCCTTTGTTTAATTATTTTTTCACAGGGATTGATGATACTTCGTTATATAAATACCTTCTCGGCAAACCAACCATCCAGGCAAGTAATTTCAGGGTGGCCAATGTGCACAGCAACAAAATACTTTTGAGATGGAACCGGGGTAACGGATATAGGTGCATGGTGATTGCCCGCAAAACAAGTGCAGTGAGTGCTTTACCTGTTGACAGTTTTACTTACATTTCCAATGCTAGTTTCGGAAACTCTATTACAAATTTAGGCAGCTTAAATTATATTGTATACATTGGGGATCTCGATTCTGTATGGGTAACCAACCTTTCGAATAATACCCGCTATCATTTTGCGGTGCTTGAATACAACGGATTACAAGGAGGCGAAAGATACCTTACTTCCCCTTTAACATTGACTACCGACTCTACCCGAAATTACACCCAATACTACAATAAAGCAGGCATGTCGCTCAGTCAACTATCTACCTGGGGAATGAAGACGGATGGATCGGGGGATACACTTAAGTCCTTTGCTATGTCCGATGTGATATATAACCTAGTGAATGGAAGTACGGCTACCCTTACCGACTCGCTAGTGATTGCTCCTGCAAGTAATGAGTACTACATTCTGGGTTCAAGGTTTAATATTGGAAACGGAACGCAGCCATTCTTGTTTACCATAGCATCTACTGCCCGCTTGGTGATGGGTGCAAACATTATCCTGTATCCCAAGAGCAATTCAAGGCTTGTGGTAAATGGTGGATTCAGTTGCAGATCAATACAACAATCTTCTCCATATACAGCGGAAGTAGAACTTAATACCAACAAAATGGTGAATACCATTTCTCCGGTTGTTAGCAAGGATATTTGGTACATGCCTAAGCTGAAGGTTATAGGCGGACATTATTATGAACTACCAACTATTGACATACGTGATAGTTTGGAACTGGATGCTATGGTAAAGGGAGCACTTATATTAAATGATGGAACTTTTGGCAGGGCCGTTTTAACCCATGTGAGTGGTGGAGCGACTGCTTTTGGGCATCGTTTCTATAACACACAAACACATAACTACCCTATTATTTTAATTGACAGTACAGCCAGTGGATATATATACCACAACAGGCCCGTTACAATAACCTCTTCAACAACGCCCACCTCACCAAGTAGCACCTGTGACGATCCGTTTATTGTTACCTGCGTAAAAGATTATTTTTACCTCGACCTTTTTACGGGATTTCCACTAAGAGATACCACACCTACTTCCATAGTTACGCTAAACAAAATATACGAAACACGCACTTTGTGGATTGGCAAATACGGGCATGATGGAAATTCTTCCTGCAACAACATGCTACTGAACTTGCAAGTTACCGATACCATTTTGCCTCAGCTCATAGATACTCATGAACTGGGATTATGGACTTACACATATCATCCCTCGGCCAAGCCAATTTACGCAACAGGTACGAGAACACCCTATTCAATAGCCGGGAATAAACTCACCGCAGGAAGAGCCGGAATTAAATTCAGTTGGGGCAATCCGTTCGGCTCCATTATGTTCGGGTTGGTGGTTGATAGCATCCGGGCTGCGTTACCTGTTACTTGGCTCGATTTTCAGGCGAAATCAATTGAAAATAAACATGCACAACTTCACTGGTCCACAGCCAGCGAACAAAACAACAGTCACTTTGAAATTGAACGCTCCGTTGACGGATTCAATTTTACGTATGTTAGCCGGAAAGAAGGCAAGGGAACAACAAACTCAATAAGCGAGTATGGGTTTACAGATATAGATGCCTTTTCTGTAGCTCAAGCAGAAGTTCTATATTACCGACTCAAGCAAGTAGATTATAACGGAAACTACGAATACAGTCGCACCATTGCAATAAATCACAATGGCCAATCAATGGGACGTATAGAATTAATCACTTTCCCCAATCCGTTTACAGAGCAACTTAACTTAACATTAAACAACGTAAGCGAAGGCAATATAACCATAGAAGTATATGACCTGAGCGGTCGTAAGCATTATAGTAATGTGCAGTTTGCGGGACAGGGCTCACTTACACTTGATTTGAGCGGCCTATCGATATTGAATAGAGGTGTGTACATTATCCATGTGCAAAATGGCAACATTTCATTGGCCCATAAACTAGTGAAGCTATGACAAGAAAGATTACTCGCGATGTAATCTTGATGGCAGATTTTGTTATTTTGCAGGTTTATTCTGAATAATTATGTGTTCAATACTTGAAAAACAAGGCGAGAGTCTAAAAAATTATCGCCTTGTCTATAAAAATGGGAGAAATGCATTAAGGGTGTTTTGTACTCTTACTTTTTTACTCATTGCATTGCCCGCATTCACTCAAGTTTCAGGAATAAAAACTATTTGTAGCTCAGGTTGCAACTACAGTACTATAACAAGTGCTGTAAATGATATCAATACTAATGGGGTTGGAGCAGGTGGTGTTACATTTAATGTGAGTGCAGGTTTTACCGAAACCGCTACAGGGCAAATCATTATTAGTACAACCACCAGCAGTGTTTCTAATCCTGTAATATTTAAGAAAAGCGGAAGTGGGGCAAACCCTGTTCTCACTGCACAAACTGGTGCCGGTGGAGGTACAACGGATGGCATCATCAAAATTTCGGGCGCGGATTATATCACCTTTGACGCCATTGATGTGGCGGAAAACGCCTCCAATACATCTTCAGCACGCATGGATTGGGGCTATGCCATAGTCAAGTCTTCGGCATCTAACGGTTGTGACTATATTGTAATCAGAAATTGTAATATAACACTGGATAAGGCAAATACTAATAGTACGGGCAAATACTCGGGTAACCATCCGTCTGGTGCGACCTCAGGGTACACTGTTACGACAGCGACAGGTAGACATACCAATATTTACCTTTATGGAAATACTATTTCCAATTGTTATAACGGTATTAAATTGAATGGATATACAGGAATGAATGACTCGAACATTTGGATTGGCTATAACGGATCGGGTAATACTATAACCAATTTTGGCGGAAGCAGCACAAGAGTCTATGGCATATGGACAGAGTATTGTACAAGCCTAAATGTTTACAACAACACTGTTAACGGGGGGACAGGCACAACAGCTAATATCAGCGGAATACACCTAGCTAGTGGTTCTAGAAATAGAAACGTCCGCATTCATTCAAATAATATAACGGTATTCAGCGCTACAGATGGCTATAACTATACCTATGGTATAATTGTAGAGGCTGGTCATGGTGGCTTAGCAATTGTTGAATTGGATAGTAACGTGGTTCAAAACTCAAGAACATCTGCGATAAACGGAGGGTGTGTAGCTATATACATTAATTGTACCCCCACGAAGGTATTTTGCCATGGCAACCAGGTTTGTGGTAACCGATCGACTGGAGGCGCAGGCGTAAGTCAAATTTTCATAGGGGCAGGAGATTCTGCGTACGTCTATAACAATAAAGTATTTAACAACTATGCGTCTGGTCAACTCATGTGTTGTATCAGATTTGGTATAGGGTCAATACAATGCTATCAAAATGAAATTTATAATGATACTGTTTCTGGGGGAGGGGATGTTTGTGTCATTTCCAGTGCTAATTATAGAGCTGTTAAAGAAAGTTACTTCAATAATATCATATATAATATAATTAGTAATGGGGGAGCTATTATTGGTATTACAATGAATACAACATATAGCGAAACGAAATATATTTATGGCAATTATTTCCATACTTTCAAAGCAAACAGCTATATTCATGTAATTAAGCACTCCATTTCATCTCCGGTTTATATATATAATAATCGGATAACCGATATTGAATCAACTGGATCATCGTCTTCAGTAAGGGGTATTGACATTAGTTACAATACAAATTGCTACATCTTCAACAACATGGTGAGTGATCTGCGAAGTTCTTATAATTTGGCAGGTATATATCTTAATGCTGGAACTATTAGAGCATATTTTAATACTGTGTTTCTGACTGGGACCTGCCCGGGTACAGCCCTTGCTTTGTATGGAGGGCCGCACTTTCTTGACCTCCGTAATAATATTCTTGTAAATTTAATTACTCCAACTGGTTCTGGGGTTGCTAATGTGTGGCGCATGCCTTCTATTATTAGCTCATCATATTCGGACTCATCAGACAACAACTGCTTTTTTGCAGGTACAACAAGTTCAGTTAAACTACTCTTTTACAATGGAACGCATTCAATACAGACATTAGCAGATTACAAGTCATTAATAGGAGTTAACAGGGATATTTTTTCATTTAGTGAGATGCCTCCATTTTTGAATATTAGCACAAGACCCTATGACCTACATCTGAGTTCACATATAAGTACCGCTTGCGAAGGTGGTGGTGCTCGTGTTTTTTCAGTTGTCTCTGATATTGACGGGAACTTACGTAGCACATCTTCACCTGATGTTGGCGCTGATGAAGGAAATTTCACAATGGTGCCTGTAACTTGGCTTAGTTTTGCGGCACAAACAGCGGATAAAAAAGTTCATTTGCACTGGACCACTGCCACCGAAACCAACAACAGTCATTTTGAAGTAGAACGCAGTACAGATGGTCGGAACTTTGAACAAATTGGTGAAGTAACCGGAGCAGGTATCAGCCACATTCCAATCAACTACAACTATACGGATGTTACTCCATTTGGCACAAACAGTATTTTGTACTATCGCTTAAAACAAGTTGACTTTAACGGAGAGTTTGAGTACAGCAAAACCATAGCTGTAAGCAACAACAAACAGGGCAATGGAGTTACTATTGAAGCCATCAACCCCAATCCGTTTAAAGAGAAACTAAACCTTACGTTAAATAATGTAAGCGAAGGCAATATAACCATAGAAGTATATGACCTGAGTGGTCGCAAGCATTATAGTAATGTGCAGTTTGCAGGACAGGGCTCACTTACACTTGATTTGAGCGGCCTATCGATATTGAATAGAGGTGTGTACATTATCCATGTGCAAAATGGCAACATTTCATTGGCCCATAAACTAGTGAAGCTATGACAAGAAAGATTACTCGCGATGTAATCTTGATGGCAGATTTTGTTATTTTGCAGGTTTATTCTGAATAATTATGTGTTCAATACTTGAAAAACAAGGCGAGAGTCTAAAAAATTATCGCCTTGTCTATAAAAATGGGAGAAATGCATTAAGGGTGTTTTGTACTCTTACTTTTTTACTCATTGCATTGCCCGCATTCACTCAAGTTTCAGGAATAAAAACTATTTGTAGCTCAGGTTGCAACTACAGTACTATAACAAGTGCTGTAAATGATATCAATACTAATGGGGTTGGAGCAGGTGGTGTTACATTTAATGTGAGTGCAGGTTTTACCGAAACCGCTACAGGGCAAATCATTATTAGTACAACCACCAGCAGTGTTTCTAATCCTGTAATATTTAAGAAAAGCGGAAGTGGGGCAAACCCTGTTCTCACTGCACAAACTGGTGCCGGTGGAGGTACAACGGATGGCATCATCAAAATTTCGGGCGCGGATTATATCACCTTTGACGCCATTGATGTAATAGAGAATTCCTCCAATACCTCCTCCGCACGCATGGATTGGGGATATGCCATCGTAAAGGCATCGGCTAGCAACGGTTGCGACAACATTGTTATTAAGAATTGTAATGTAACACTGGATAAGACAAATACCAACAGCATCGGCATCTACGCTGCAAATCACCCTTCCGGCAGCACGTCTACCTATACTGTTACAACAGCGGGTGGCCGTCACACCAATCTCTATTTTTATGGTAATACAATTTCCAATTGTTATTCAGGGATCAAGTCGACAGGTTACGGGTCCTATAACGACTCGAATATCTGGGTGGGCACCGCTGCCAGTGGCAATACCATAACTAATTTTTGTGGCGGAAGTACTTCCGGCTACGGAGTTTTCATCAGCAGTTCCCTCGACCTGCACGTGTACAACAACACCATTAACGGAGGTACAGGATCTACCAGCAGTCTCACCGGCATTTATCTCGGCAGCTCAGACTACTACTGCAATGTGAGGGTTTACCACAATACCATAACATTATTAAACAGTTCAACCAATTCGTCAACGGTGGGTTTACAGGTTCAGGCTGGCGGAGGCAGTATCGGAAATACGGTGGAAGTGGATAGCAATGTGGTGGAAAATTGCCGGATGGTGAATTCATCTTCACCTGTTTTCTATGGAATATACCTGAACTCTAACCCCGACAAATTGTTGTGCCACGATAATATTGTACGGGGAAACCGCGCTACCACAGCAGGAGACGTATATCTTATTTACCAGACAGGTGTGGCCACCGGAGATACGGCCTGGGTTTATAATAATAAGGTTTACAATAATTACCTGGCGAGCATCAGCACCATGTACTGCATCCGTGTGGGTGGCGGAGTGGTAAGATGTTACAGCAATGAAATCTACAACGATACGGCAGGCGGAAGCTCTTCCGCTATTTACGCACTCTACAATGCAAGTGCCACTGCCGCATCTGAAACTTATGCAAACAATACCATTTACAACCTGATTAACAATGGTACCGGGGCTATATATGGCATCAATATTACATCTGCCAGCGGAACTAAAACCATTTCCGGTAACTATTTTCATGGGTTTAGTGGAAAAGGAACGATGTGGGGATTCATGTGCAATTACGGTACGCCACTTTATGTTTATAACAACAGGATTACGGACTTTCAGTCTTCTGGAACAACTGGTATTGTTTATGGTATGTACTTGAATCCTACAACAGCATACATCTATAACAATATGATAAGCGATCTGCGAAGCCCAAATGGAACAACACATACAGTAATCGGTATTTTCCTTTCGGCAGGTACTATTAAAGCTTATCATAATACAGTGTATTTGGAAGGTACAAGTGGTGGAGCAAACTTTGGTGGGACTGCTCTTTATAGTAACACTACAACCAATCTGGATTTACGCAACAATATTCTTGTTAACCTTACTACCCCCAACGGTTCCGGTTTGGCCACAGCATTTAGGAGGTCATCTACCAATCTTACTAACTATTCTGACTCATCCGATAACAACTGTTTTTATGCGGGTACTCCCACATCGGTAAACCTGATTTTTTATGACGGGACCAATTCGGATCAGACTATTTCAGCTTTTAAGACTAGAGCAGGTACAAATCGGGACAGCTTATCTTTTTCTGAGTTACCCCCGTTTATGGATATTGGCACACAGCCCTATGATCTGCATTTGAAAACAAATGTTGCAACATCCTGTGAGGGAGGAGGAACAGGGCTGTCAATGGTGCCCACCGATTTCGATGGGAATTCCAGGAGTGGATCTAATCCGGATGTAGGGGCTGATGAAGGAAATTTCACAATGGTGCCTGTAACTTGGCTTAGTTTTGCGGCACAAACAGCGGATAAAAAAGTTCATTTGCACTGGTCCACAGCCAGCGAAATAAACAACAGTCACTTTGAAATTGAACGCTCTGTTGACGGATTCAATTTTACGTATGTTGGCCGGAAAGATGGGAAGGGAACAACAAACTCAATAAGCGAGTATGGGTTTACAGATATAGATGCTTTTTCTCAAACCCAAGCAGAAGTTCTTTATTACCGGCTCAAGCAAGTAGATTATAACGGAAACTATGAATACAGCCGCACCATTGCAATAAATAACAACGGCCAATCAATGGGCAGCATGGAATTAATCACTTTCCCCAATCCATTTACAGAGAAACTTAACTTAACGTTAAACAACGTAAGCGAAGGCAATGTAACCATAGAAGTTTATGACCTGAGTGGCCGCAAGCATTACACACAAACTACTTTATCAGGCGGACAAGGTACACTGAGCATTGACTTAAGCAGCTTAGCCAACCTGGCCAAAGGAGTTTACATTGTGAACATCAAAAATGGAAATGAAGCCATACAGCAAAAATTAGTGAAGTTGAAATAAGCAAGCTTCATTATAACACAACAAAAAAGGTCAACTGATTCAGTTGACCTTTTTTGTTGTAAAAGAAATAAGTTATTGATTTAGCAAATCTGCTAAAGAGGTGTTGAAGGTGTTGGCGTACTCAGCAACTGTTCCGAAATCAACTCCGTTCACAACAATATTGTTTCCTTTTACCTCGCCCAGCTTACTGAATGTGGTTCCTGATTTTTTCAACTCATTTTCAAAAGCAGGTACATTTTCAATTTTTACACTCACCACTACGCGACTTTGTGCTTCACCAAAAAGTAAGGCATCGTTTCGTAAGCCGTTGGTGTCAACGTTAATGTTAACGCCCAATCCGCGAGGCATACCTGATTCGAGCAACGTGATAAACAAACCACCTTCGCTCGTATCGTGTGCCGATTGAATCAGTTCTTTTTTAATCACATTCAATACAGCCTGCTGTACGTTGTATTCTTTATCCAAATCAAAATAAGGTGCCGGACTTTGTTGCACCCCATGCATATTTACTAAGTACTGTGATGAAGCAATATCGTTCTGATGTTCTCCGATTAAATACACCACATCTCCCGCTTGTTTAAAGTCAAGCGTCATGTGCTTGCGGTTGTTATCAATCAATCCTACCATGCCAATGGTTGGTGTAGGAAATACCGCATTATCATCGCTGCTTTGGTTGTAGAAACTTACGTTACCACCGGTTACAGGCGTGCCTAATTTTGTGCAGGCTTTGCCCATACCTTTAATGGCGTGTACAAAGGTGTAGTACACCTCAGGGTTGTATGGATTACCAAAATTCAAACAGTTGGTAACACCTGCAGGTTCGCCACCGGCACACACAATGTTGCGGGCTGCTTCACACACGGCAATGGCCGCACCCACTTCAGGGTTGGCATACACATAACGTGAGTTGCAATCTACACTCATGGCAATGCTCATGTCGCTGTCGCGCACTTTTACCACGGCTGCATCGCTGGGTGCATTGGTAGTTTGATTCACCGTGCCCACCATCGAATCGTATTGATTGTACACCCATTTGCGGGAACAGATGTTGGGGTTGGCTGCTAATTTTTTAGCAATGTTTATCGCTTCTGTCATGTTGCAATCTGCAACAGTATTCTGGTCGAACTTCGCAATTTCTGCAAAGTACTTGGGCTCGGTATATTCACGGTGATATACTGGAGCACCACCACCCAATACCAATGACTCTCCCGGAATATCGGCCACCAGTTCATTGTTCATGTAATATTGCACACGGGCAGTATCGGTTACCTCGCCTATAATGGCCCAGGTAAGATCCCACTTATCAAATATTTTTTCTACTGCTTTTTCTTGCCCTTTTTTCACAATCACCAGCATGCGTTCCTGCGATTCGCTCAGCAGAATTTCCCAGTCTTTCATTCCTTCCTGACGCATGGGCACTTTATCCAACCACACTTTCATACCCGTTCCGCTTTTGGCGCTCATCTCACTGGTAGAGCAGGTAATACCTGCTGCACCCATGTCTTGCATACCCACTACTGCATCGGTTTCTAAAAGTTCCATAGATGCTTCCAGAATCAATTTTTCCCAGAACGGATCGCCCACTTGTACTGATGGCAAATCTTTGGCAGAGTCTTCTGTAATATCTTTCGAAGCAAAGGCTGCTCCGTGAATACCGTCTTTACCGGTAGATGAACCGAAGATGTAAACGGGATTGCCTACGCCTTCAGCAATGGCTGAAACGGTTTTTCCTACTTTGGCAATACCCACACTCATAGCATTTACCAGTGGGTTGATGTTGTAACAATCGTCAAAATATACTTCGCCACCTACAGTGGGAATACCAAAAGAGTTGCCGTAATCGCCAATACCTTTTACCACACCTTTTACCAACCAGCGGGTGCGTTCGTTGTTGACGTTCCCAAAACGCAGGGAGTTGAGGTTGGCAATGGGGCGGGCTCCCATGGAAAAAATATCGCGGTTTATACCACCCACACCGGTAGCTGCACCCTGAAAAGGTTCCAAAGCTGAAGGGTGGTTGTGTGATTCAATTTTAAAGGCACAGGCCAATCCGTTGCCAATGTCAATGAGACCGGCATTTTCTTCTCCGGCCTCGGCCAGCAGTTTATCTCCTTTGCGGGGCAGGGTTTTGAGCCACACAATGGAATTTTTGTACGAGCAGTGCTCACTCCACATCACTGAGTAAATACTCAACTCAGTAAAATTGGGTAAACGGCCCAGTATTTCTTTGATTTTTTCGAATTCTTCTTCCCGAAGACCCAATTGTTTGGCTTGTTCAACAGTGGCCAGTTGTTTTTGTGAAACGTGCTCAGTCACAGTATATA
>JAGPCK010000008.1 GCA_018058135.1 Bacteroidia bacterium
ATTTCACCACGCAAGGGTTTCCGGTCAAGAAATTTGGATAGACAATGTTCCGCCACTTGACATTATTCAGGAAAACGCATCAGTATTCACAGAACCGGGCGAAGTTGTATTTGGTCCGGCAAAGCCCGTAAGAACAAAAACTGCCAACTGTTTTGGAATATATTATGGTGAAGGTAAAGGGCTGGATGCCTGCAATATTTTCGCTAGGGTAGTCGAAAGTGACAAACAAAAGTTGATTGACCTTGGAAATAGCATTTGGAAAAGCGGGTCACAAGATTTGACCATTTCAGTAATAGAATAACAAAATGACCAGAAAAATTAGTAAGTACTCCCTGGTAACAGTTGCTTTCATATTTCTTATGTCGGCAATTATGAGTTGTAATTCCGAGACCAAAACAGCAACCAAAACCGGTTCAACGGCAACAGCAGAAAAAGAAGTTGTACCTGACTCAGTTGTTCAGTTTTTAATTGCTTCGGCTGCTAATGATTTTCGTAATCATCAACCACCTACACCACTTGATTTTCGTAACGTAAAAATTGGTTACATAAACTCATCAAACAACGAGAAGATTTATGTTTTATGTGGGGAGTTTCTGTCAAAAGAGAATAAGGAGTGGGTAGAGTTTACCACTATTAAAACATCGGGCTACGAACAATACCTGGGAAAAACACACTATTGCGGAGATGCAACACTTGTTTTGACGGATGAAAAACTGTTGGTCGAATTAAAGACTAAATTTACAGAGTGAAGCTTAGCTTCCGTCAGTTGTTGGCGCCACGTCCGGCTACATTGAATTTAAAATGTATAGATTTGAACCTTACACTTAAATTTAAGGGTACAAATAATTAGAAGTATAGTATGAACAAAGAAACCAATTACTTTTTCCTTTCAGGACTTTTTTTCGTGGTATGGCTAGTGGTAGAGTTTACTGATATTTATGGTGACTCAGGGTGGTTTAAAGCTTTTCTGTTGATTCTTTCTGCCACATATTTAATGAGTGGAATTGCCGGCAGAAAGAAGGAAAACAAAAACAACGAACCGACACATAAATAACTGATGTTAGCGACAACTATAAGACCAACAATATGTCAATTATAGAAAGTAAGATAATAGCTATTCTAAGAAGCTTAATGTTAATTGTTTTGACATTTCAATTATCATCTTGCTTACGTCAAGCGAAAGAACAACCGGTTAATGATAGAACAGCGAAAGGAATAACCAACCAGCCAATCAATTTTAAAAAAAGTACAACGTTTCCGCAAATCCATACCAATTTGAATGGAATGGTTACAGAGTTTGTAAGGGCAATATATCAAGACAAAAAAGGTAACTATTGGTTTGGAACCAATACAAACGGGATTATACGTTACGATGGTGATACACTTGAAAATGTCACCATCGAACAAAAACAAAAGGGGATATCAGTCAGAGAAATTGTTGAAGATAAAGTTGGCAATATCTGGTTTGCGACCTCTTCAGGACTTGTAAAATATGATGGTGAAAAGTTTGCTGTATTCTCAACAGAAGCTGGTTTGCAGAATGAAGAAATTTGGGGGCTTACAATTGACAAAAACGGGCTTATTTGGGTTGGGTCAAGTGGCGGGGTTAGTCACTTTGATGGGAAAAAGTTTACACCTTTTTTGTTGCCGGAAACAAAAGTTGAAAATCAGCAGGCTATGCTTTCCGATAAATTGGTTTTTAAGTTTATGGAAGACAAAAATGGAACGATGTGGCTTGTAACTGATGGAAACGGTATTTTCAAATACAAAAATGGCGCGTTTACGCATTTAACAACTAAGAATGGACTAACCGATAATAATACTGCAGATATATTGGAAGACAAGCAAGGGAATATTTGGATTGGAACTTTCAATGGAGGTGTAAGTAAGTATGATGGGAGAATCTACACTAATTTCACTAAAGAAGGAATTATTGAAGGTGATGAAACTTATAACTTTTGTGAAGATAAGCAAGGGAATATTTGGTTTTCTGCAGAAGGTTATGGTGTTTACAGCTATAATGGAGCTAATTTCACGCAATTCACCACTCAAAAAGGTTTAACCACCAATGTTGTTCAAAGCATCTATGAGGATAACAAAGGACAGGTTTGGTTTGGTACTTGGCAAGGAATATGTGTGTATGATGGACAAAAAATGGTGAATGCTAAAGACAAAGAACCATGGACGAAGTGAAGGTAACTGTTGTTAACAGGGTACTGAATAGCTTCAATTGCACGCTTGTTTAAAGTGGAGATTAAAGCATTTCTGTTGATTCTTACCGCCACATATTTAATGAGCGGAGTTGCCGGCAGAAAGAAACCAAATAAAAACACTGAAAAAAAGGAAGTATGACAAACGATTATTTAGATAGTGTAAGAAAGCAGTTTGAGTATTACAAAATGCTGGGCGATAAAACTTTTTTACAAGTGCCGGACGACAAGTTGTTTTGGCAATACAATGAAGACGCTAACAGCATCGCAATAATCGTTAAACACCTTTGGGGCAATATGCTTTCCCGCTGGACAGACTTTTTGACTTCAGACGGTGAAAAAGAATTTCGTGACAGAGATGCTGAATTTGAAAACGACATCAAAAGCAGAGCTGAGCTTTTGGATAAATGGAACGAAGGCTGGAACTGTCTTTTCAGCGCAATCAATTCGTTAACACCTGAAGATCTTGAAAAAATTATTTACATACGCAACCAGGGCCACACGGTAACTGAAGCTATTAACCGTCAACTGGCACATTATCCCTACCACATAGGGCAAATTGTATTTTTAGGAAAAATGCTTAGCGAAAGCGGTTGGTCGTCCCTGTCCATTCCAAAAGGAAATTCTCAGGCCTTTAACAACGACAAGTTTTCAAAACCAAAACAGCGAGGACATTTTACAGACGATTTTTTAAAAGACAAGAAAGAATAAAACACGTAGCACATACATCCTTTATCCGGTCCGCGCTTTGCGTCCTATTCTAAATTGCACAAGTTCACTTTTGTTTGGTGTTCTCAAATAAGGCTATATTTGAGCGGGTCTCGTTCGTTATTTGTTCGTTTATGTTTCATCCCATCAGAAAAATATATTATGCGCTTCCGGTTCAGTTGCGGTTTCTGTGCAGGCGACTTCTTTATTTACCATTGGATCTGTTAACCTATACCAACAGAAAAAAGAAAATACTACCTCCCGCAGGTTTACTGTTTATCGGTTCAGGCGATTTTGAGTTAACCGGTAATCGTTTTGCCCAGCGTTTAAAACAGTATGCGAATTTGCATTCAGGGTCAAGGGTACTAGATATAGGTTGCGGTATAGGTCGTCTGGCCAGGCCGCTTACAGGCATATTACAACCACCCGGAACCTACAAAGGGTTTGATGTGGTAAAAACAGGAATTGATTGGTGTAACAAAAACATAGCAGTCAGGTACCCGCATTTTGAGTTTGCTCATGTTTCGCTATCCAATGACCTGTACAACAACCAAGGTGAAAATGCAGCCGAGTTTATATTTCCATATACCAATAACAGCTTTACAGTTATTGCGGCTATTTCAGTTTACACGCATTTGCTCCCGCATGAAACAAAAAGGTATTTAGCAGAAACGGCCCGTGTTATGGAAAGCGGTGGGATAGCTTTTTTTACTTTTTTTATACACGATGAACAAACGCAGTTACCCCGAAACTTTGATTTTCCGGTAAAGCTGGATGGTTACGCATTAATGGACGAGCGAGTGAGCAGAGCGAATGTGCTGTATAACCGCTCATTTTTATTTGAGATGATAGCACAGCAAGGACTGGAAATAAAAGAATGGGTAAGGGGGCGCTGGATTGACCCCTTAGGTACAGACTTGCAGGACACGCTTGTATTAACAAAAAAGTAATTGGTTCATTACTGTGTGTAGTTCACTTGTCCGTGGTTGGCGTCCTCGCCATACCACACCAAAGTTGCACAGATTCACTACGCTTGCTTCTCTTACGTACACATCGTCATTTACTAAATAATGTTATATTTGGTTAAACATTCCACTACCCATTGCCATACGAAAAACACATAGCGGAACAACTTCTTCGGGAAGAGGTGCTTTCTGAGAGCGAATTCCATCAGATAGACCAACACCTGAGTAAGCAAAAAATTTCCCTGCACTGGGAACTGCGTATGTTGCTTTACATCGGCATTACACTTTTCACTTCAGGCTTAGGTGTGTTTATATACAACAACATCGGTTCAGTGGGGCACCTGCTGTTGGTGTTGCTTATGTTTGCCGGCTGTGCGGGGAGTTATTATTATGCCTTTAAAAATGCACTTCCGTTTAACAAAGAAGCTGTTCAACATGCGAATCCGTTTTACGATTACACCGTACTTTTGGCCTCACTGCTGTTCGTTTCGGCATTGGGGTATTTGCAATATCAGTTTAATGTATTTGGTACGTACATCAGTTTGCCCACGTTGTTTTCTTCGCTGGTGTTGTTTTATACGGCATTCAGGTTTGATCACAAAGGAGTGCTCACCCTTGCCATCAGTTTGCATGCAGCTTACTGGGGTTTAATCGTTTCACCTATGGAGGTATTAAACAACCCCGGAATATTTGACGGAGGGGAGCGTTACATCTGGATTTCAATAGGTGTAGCAGCGTTGTTTTATGGTTATGCGTGGATTTGCAGAGGGTATAAAGTAAAAATTCATTTTGTACCTGTGCTGCTCCATTTCTCCATCAACATCATGTTGCTGGCTTTGGTTACTGCTGTGTTTACTTTGCCGTTTAAAGGGCTCTATTTTGTTTTACTTTTATTGGTCTCTGTGCTTTGGTTTGTGGAGTCGCGCAGGGAGCGGTCGTTTGCACTTTTTATCAGTCTGGTGTTGGCCAATTACATTGTTATAAGCTATTACATATTAAAAGCAATATTTGATCGGATTGATGGAGATGGCATTACAGCAGCGTTGTTTTACCTTATGGGAAGTACAGTAGGTATTATTTACATTTTACGTAACCATAAAAAATTTACCGGCCATGATGTACAGTAAAGAAAAACTGGACGCGGCCCGTAAGTTAAGGGCACTTACCGGGTGGTTAAAAAATCAGTTGATTTCAGAAGACAGTTTCCATCGCGCACAGATTAACCCGGGTGAGTTGTACAAAAGTTACAGCTTGCTCAAACGCATAGGTTTGTATGTGCTAGCCATTGTTGCGGGTCAATCTGCATTTTCTCTTTTTGGTATAATGATGTTTGGTGATTTAGGTTGGAAGCTGATGTCATTAGTTATTGGCACGGGTACTTTTTTTGTGCTCCGGCTTTTTATTCAAAACAACCACACGTATAAACAAGGCACCGATGATGCTTTGTTACACATGGCAGTGGGTTATATTGCCGGAGGGTTTATCTCTATTTTATCGCCCGATTTTTCAGGTATTCAGCTGTCACTTACACTGCTGTTGTTGCTGGGAATTCTTCTGTTTGCAGTATACCTGTTTGCTGATGCATTTCTTGCCGTACTGGCCACACTTGTTTTGTTTTTTATTCCATTGCACCTGGTTTCGATGGCAAGCAAAGAGTTACTCTTTTTTTCATTCGCTCTGCTGTTGCCCGGGAGTTATATCATCACCCGTTTAATTAAACAATATGATACCCTGCGTTACCACTACTGGCATTCCTGTTTTCAGGCGGTGCGCTATACGGTGGGGGTGTTGGCGTATTGCAGCATCAATTTATTTGTAGTAAAAACACTGGCCTATCAATTAATGGGTGCAGAAGAGATTCCTTTGCAAATGGCATTTCTGGTTACCACTGTTCTTTTTCCGTTGGCCTTACTTGTTATGGGTTTATACTACAAGCAGAAATATTTACTGCATACCGGTTTGTTTTTATTTCTTCCCGCGGTGGCCACCATCAGGTATTACTATTCCGTGATGCCTATAGAAGCAGCGCTCATGTTGGGAGGTTTGCTCATCATCGCGGTAAGTTATTTTGCTATCACCTTTCTGAAAAGAAAAGATACGGCCTTCACCTTTGAACCTGATGAAGACGAAGACCTGTCAACCGCAGAAACGTTGATGTTGCTTAATCAATTTGCTCCCAGAGCCATAGCCACAGAAGAGAAAAAAATATTTGGTGGCGGAGACTTTGGCGGTGGTGGTGCAGAAGGGAAGTTTTGAATAAAAATTACTATTTTTGTGTTGCCTTAAACACATGAATAATCACGATAACACTAAATCATTGGTAAACGAAGAAGAAATCAGGTATGCGCGAAAGAACCTGACCTACACGCAGCGCTTTGATTTGCTGATGAAATTGGTGCGACTCAATAAATTGATGAAGTCGGCAAAAATCATCAAGCCGTAAATTCGCATGGATGTTTTAGATGAAGATATTCTAAGCATTTGGCGTAGCCTGCATCACTTTAATGTTCAATACATCATGGTAGGCGGTTTTGCCACCAACATGCATGGCTTCAGTCGTATTACTGCTGATTTGGATATTTGGATAAAAGATACTCCGGAGAACAGAAAAAATTTCAGAGCTGCACTGAAAGAAGCGCAAATGGGCGATTTGGAAGAGATTGAAACTACTGATTTTATTCCCGGTTGGACCTCGATTTACCTGAGTTCAGGTATGGAGTTAGATATAATGACGTACTTAAAAGGTTTTCCGGAAGAACGTTTTGATGAGTGTTATGCTATAGCCCCGGTGGCAGAAATTCATGATATTCCTATTCGATTTTTACACCTGAATCATTTGCTGGAAGCTAAAAAGGCTACAGCACGTCCGAAAGATTTATTAGATATTGAAGAGCTAAATAAAATCAATAAACCCTTATAGATATTCTCAAAGATGTTGGTTAGGGAGGATATTTATCCTCCCTTCTTCCTTGGAGTATTCAACAAAGCAAAATCTTAGTGCAGGATATTTATCCTGCTAGCACCCACCACAACAAAACCGTTGCACTGCACACTTCTCTCTACACACGGGATAACTTCTTTTTCACCTTTCTGCAAAAAGCCCTAAACTTGATTCACTAAATCACCGCGCATGGCACTCAGCAGATTCTGGTCTTACATCATCGTACTCAGCGTTATCTTCATTTTTTACCTGCTCGCTTCAGGCGGTATGTATTCCATAGGGCATGTGGTAAACGGCAAACAAAACGATGCGTTGGTAATTGCCGAGTTCCCAGTTGATAACATCAAAACAAGCGACACCACGTTTTATGCGCAATTGCTGGCAGCAAAAACTACAGGCCTGGCCATAGGAGACAGCACATACGTATTGCAGGACAACGGCATTATTCAGGTGTGCCACGGTAAACAAGCCGCTGACGGTATTTTTGCTACCTGTAAAAATACCATCATGGACATTTGGCTACCGCTTATCGGTTACCTCACTTTTTTTTGCGGACTCTTGCATTTGCTCAACGATTCCAATGCTATAGAAAAACTGGCCCGTGTGCTGGCTCCTTTTTTTGTGCGTGTATTTCCAGAGTTACCCAAAGGGCATTCAGCCTACGGATTTATGACCATGAATTTTGCCGCCAACTTTCTGGGGTTAGACAATGCTGCCACACCCTTTGGTTTAAAAGCCATGGAAAGTATGCAGGAGGTAAATGCCGATAAAGACCGCGCCTCCAACAGCCAGATTATGTTTCTGTGCCTGCATGCTGCGGGTTTAACATTAATTCCTACCTCAATTATCGGCTACCGTGCGGCACAACACGCCACCAACCCTGCTGATATTATGTTGCCCTGCATCATTACTTCTTTTGTGGGAACCATTGCGGCATTACTTTTTGTAAGCATAAAACAACGCATCAATTTACTTAACGGGGTTGTAATAGGTTTTGTAACCGGTGTGAGTGCTATCATCAGTCTTTTATTGTTTTACGTAAATAAGCTGAGTGGCATAGAGAAATTTCATTTCACGGGCAACCTGAGCAACGGTGTGCTGCTCTTTATCATTTTGCTTATAGTGGCTTATTGCATTTGGCAAGAAAAAATATTTAAGCAAAACAACACCAACATTTTTGACTCGTTTGTAACCGGAGCAAAAGACGGGTTTACCACCGGCTTGCGTGTTTTGCCTTACATGGTAGCCATGCTGGTAGCGCTTAGTATATTCCGCAACTCAGGGTTAATGAACATCATTATGGACGGCCTTTCAGCTACGCTGAATGTGTTTGGCGTTGATCCGCAGATTATTCAGGCCATTCCCGTAGCATTGATGCGGCCTTTCAGCGCGGGTGGTTCACGCGGTTTTATGCTCGATGCCATGAAAACCTACGGTCCTGATAGTTTGGCCGGACAGCTCAGTTGCCTGTTTCAGGGAGCTGCAGAAACCACCTTTTATGTAATTGCCCTGTACTTCGGTTCAGTAAACGTAAAAGAAACACGCTACACGCTCAGCATCATGCTGCTGGTAGATCTGGTGTGTGTGCTTACCGCCATTGTGGTTTGCCGGCTCTATTTCTAGGCTGAGTTCCAACCAAATAATAAAAAGCACAGGTTTACTGTGTGCATAGCGTTTTTTGCAATAAATTCGCAGTTTAAGCAACAATAAAATTAGACCCCATGGCCTTAGAATTAACAGGAAAAATCGTTCAGAAGCTGAACAAAACAGAAGGCGTTAGTAAAGCCGGAAAAAACTGGAGCAAACAAGAATTCGTTATTGAGACACAGGAAACCTATCCGAAGAAAGTTTGTCTGAGTGTAATGAATGAAAAAGTGAGTGAGCTGGAGAAGTTCTCTCCCGGAACAGTAGTGACCGCTTCACTCAACATTGAATCACGCGAGTATAACGGTAAATGGTATACAGATGTGAGAGCATGGAGAATTCAACCCGTTAGCGGTGGAGGCTCATCTGCTCCCGATGATACTTTTTATCCTGATGCTGAACCTCCGTTTGCAGCAGATGAAGCAACGGATGATTTACCGTTTTAATGCATGAGCAGCGAGCTTAAAATTTACAATACACTTAGCAGAGTAACCGAAAAATTTACTCCCCTGCACAACGGCCATGTAGGTATGTACGTATGCGGTCCCACGGTATACAGCAACGCCCACTTGGGCAATGCACGCACCTTTATTTCATTTGATGTTATTTTCAGGTATTTTCTTCATTTGGGTTACAAGGTACGTTACGTAAGAAACATTACCGATGCCGGACATTTGGAAAGTGATGCTGATGAAGGGGAAGATAAAATCAGTAAAAAGGCCAAACTCGAACAACTGGAGCCGATGGAAATTGTGCAGCGGTACACCATCGATTTTCATAATGTGATGAGCGCATTCAATGCACTTCCTCCCAGCATTGAACCCACAGCTACCGGGCATATCATGGAACAGATAGAGATGACCAAAAAAATCATCGCCAACGGATATGCATATGAATCTAACGGAAGTGTTTATTTTGACGTAGCTAAGTTTGCAGCAGAATACAACTACACCGTACTCACCGGCAGAAACCTGGATGATTTGCTCAACAACACCCGAGAGTTAGATGGACAGGAAGAGAAGAAAGGACGATTGGATTTTGCGCTTTGGATAAAAGCGAAACCTGAACACATCATGCGTTGGCCAAGTCCGTGGGGAGAAGGTTTTCCCGGTTGGCACCTCGAGTGTTCGGCCATGAGTTCTAAATACCTGGGAGAAAAATTTGATATACATGGTGGCGGTATGGATTTGGCACCTACGCACCACACCAATGAAATTGCACAGAACATTGCCTGCAACCACAGCTCACCGGCCAACTATTGGATGCATACCAACATGCTTACCGTAAACGGACAAAAAATGAGTAAGAGTTTAGGTAACTCGTTTTTACCGTTTGAACTTTTTGCCGGAACGCATCAACTGTTGGAGAAAGGTTACAGCCCCATGGCAGTTCGTTTCTTTATGCTGCAGGCGCACTACCGCAGTACGCTTGATTTCAGCAATGAGGCATTACAGGCCGCAGAGAAAGGTTTTGCCCGGTTGATGAATGCGGTGAAACTAATTGCAGGATTAAAAACTTCAGCACAATCAACGTCTGACATTACCCAACTATCGGCTAATGTGTATGCTGCCATGAATGATGACTTCAACACACCTATTGCCTTGTCGCATTTGTTTGAAGGTGTGCGCATCATCAACAGTGTGAACGATGGAAAGGAAACTATTACGGAGGAAGACAAGGCAACATTGCAAAAGCTGATGTTTGATTTTGTGTTCGATATTTTAGGTTTGAAAGAAGAACAAGCTGCAAACAGCGATAAGGTAGACGGTTTGATGCAGATGATTTTGCAACAACGCGTGGATGCCAAAGCCAGAAAAGATTATGCAGCTTCTGACCTCATTCGCGATAGGTTGAAAGAACTGGGATTCGAAATAAAAGACGGAAAAGAAGGAACTACTTACACCTTTTCAGGCTAAATTTTTAGGGATGAAAACACTACCAGACATTTTTACTTTAGCTACAGCAGGTGCGCTGCTCATTTTTTCATCCTGTGCAAGTGACAGCAAACAACCGTCAGCTGATACAATAGCTGAAACAAACGGCACAACCAAAGAAGTGGTATATGCCGCACCTGCATTTAATGCTGATTCAGCGTATTATTTTGTAGAAAAGCAGGTGAGTTTCGGTCCGCGTAATACCAACAGCCAAGGGCACAAGGCCTGTGCGCAATGGTTAAGTGTGGAGTTAAAAAAATATGCCGATAATGTAATTGAACAACGTGCCCTGCTTAAAGCGTTTGATGGCACGATGTTAAATGCAGTTAACTTTATTGCAGAATTTAATCCCGAAAACAAAAAGCGTATTTTGCTTTGCGCACACTGGGATACCCGCCCCTTTGCCGACCAGGACAGCAGCAGAGAAAAGGAGCCCATATTGGGCGCTAATGACGGAGGTAGCGGTGTTGGGGTATTGCTCGAAGTAGCCCGTCAGTTAAGAGCAAAAAATCCGGGTGTTGGGGTAGACATTATTCTGTTTGATGCCGAAGATTACGGACAGCCGGATGATAGTCCTTTGCCACGTGTACCGGATTCGTATTGTTTAGGTTCGCAATACTGGGGAAAAAATAAGCACCGCAAAGATTACGCAGCTAACTACGGCATATTGCTCGACATGGTAGGTGGTAAAGGAGCAAAATTTGTGTGGGAAGCTACCTCCATCAACTTTGCTCAATCCGTTTTAAGTAAGGTATGGGGAATTGGCAATGAACTGGGTTACGGAGGGTATTTTAACTATTTCCAAAAATCAGGAATAACGGATGATCATTTGTATGTGAACCAACTTACAGGTATTCCTACCATTGATATCATTGAACACAACACAAGTTCACAATCAGGTACTTTCCATCCCGCCTGGCACACTCACCACGATGATATGGATGTGATTGATGCGCAAACACTCAAAGCAGTTGGACAAACCTTATTAGAGGTTATTTACCGCGAGAAATAATTTCCTGAAATCAATTTTATCGTTTGTAAAAATCAACTTACGTATTAAGTAGCTTATGCGTATTTTTATGCATTGAAAACACATAAGGTTTTTCTTGTTTTTGCATTACTGTGTTGTGTTGTAAAACAAACATCAGCACAAAGTCCGTTTATGTGGCACCTTACAGATGCGGAAGGGCTGCCCAGCATGGAAGTATACAATATGCTGCAGGATAAAAAAGGGTTCATGTGGCTGGGTACAGATAACGGAGTTTGCCGGTATGATGGAAAACGTTTTACCACTTTTTTTCATCCTAAACAAAGAGGTAAAGCATTCTCTTTTTTGAGGGAGGATATAAAAGGGCGCATTTGGTTTGTGAATTTCTCCGGTCAGATTTTTTACATAGAGAATGACAAGATGAATCTGTTCACGCTATTTGAGAAAGAATTTAAATCCAGCTTTCCTGTTATTGAGTTTGATTCAAAAGGGAATTTATGGATAGCCTCAATGGGAAATCCGCTGTATTGTTATAAAGAAACGCCATCCGGTTGGGTAAAAATTAAAACGCTTGCATTAGGAACAAGTAATGGCAACATGTCTATTGATGAGAATGACAACCTGTTGTTGGTAGATTTTACAAGAGGTTACACCTACATTTCAGCGAAGGGAAAAATTGTTAATGAGGGCCGGAATCCTGAACATCTTGGTTTGGTTAGGTTTATACCACAACTCAATTCTTTTTGTTCGTTCAAACGCTCAGTACCCAGAGTGTTTAATATTACACAAAATCAACCCCTCGATATAGTATCAAAAGCAGATGTGAACAATAAGGAGGATTTTATCAGTGATATCTTTATTCCTGATACCACGCAGCTTTGGATTACTACCTACAATGGTGTAAACATATACAAAAAACAAAACAATAAGTATACACAACAGATTTCCCTTTTACCGGATCATGCCGTGTCGGGAGTGCTTAAAGACAGGGAGGGAAACTATTGGATCAGTACACTAAAAAGCGGCATCTATATTTTACCCTCATTGCAGTTGTGGGCAGCTACCAAAGAAAACTCTTCCATGTCTGACAGCCGCGTGTTTCGCATGGCTGTAACCAACAACGGAGACCTCTTTTTAGCACACGGAAACGGAAGCATTTCTGTATTTGATACCCGCACGAAACGGTTTGTAAAACAAATAGTTTTTCCACTTAAAAAAGACATAGAAGATATTCGATTTAACTCACGCAACAATGATTTATATGTGAGTTGTGTGAAGACATTCGTTTACGGTATCTCTTCGGGTAAAGTGGTAAACCCCGGACTTAGCCATTCTTCAGTAAAGCGTTATGATTTTGATGAGGCAGGAAACATACTTATTGCTACTTCTTTTGGTACGTATTTGCTGGATTATCAAAACAGTTTGCAAAAAAGCCCCTGGTATGTGAAGTATTCCCAAGGTATTACCCGCGAGGGTAATCAGCGTATGATTCAGTTTACAACACAGCGTTCAACTTCATGTCTCATCAATAAGCAAGATACAACCATATGGACGGGTACAACCAATGGATTGCTTTTTTACCATAACAACATTGCTCAGGAGCTGCTGTGGAAAGGTACCGATAAAGTTTTTGCCACTGATATGGAACAATCTAAAGACGGTACTATATGGGTAAGTACAGTTCAACAGGGTTTGTTCGCTATACGAAACAGAAGGGTTGTGTTACACCTTACCAAAAATAATGGTCTGCGTTCAGATTTTATACGCACACTATCTGTATCAGGTAACCAGCTGTGGTTTGCCACAGAGCGCGGTGTACAAAGTTACAATGAAGGCAATGGGAAAATAACTTCTTTTACCACCGATGACGGACTTATTACCAATGATGTATTGGACATATTACAACATGACGGGGTTGTGTATTTGGCTACATCAAAAGGCTTTCAATGGTTTGATACCGACAAGGTGCAACCCAATAAAGTGCGTCCGCTTATTTACATCACCGGGTTTGCTATTCAGGACAAGGACACACAACTGAAAAACAATTTTGTGTTACCTTATCTTCAAAACAACATCACATTCAGGTTTAATGGTTTTTCATTCAAAAGTGGCAAGGCTTTGCGATACAGTTATCGCCTGCTGGGCCTTGATACCAACTGGTTCAATGCAAGTTCTGAAGTTACCTTTGCCCGCTACCCGTCTCTACCCGCAGGTGATTATACCTTTGAGGTGAAAGCAGTAAATGCTGATGGTTATGAAAGTGAAAAACCAAGTTCGCTTTCATTTGCAGTTGAAAAACCTTATTGGCAAAGCTGGTGGTTTTATTTGCTTGCCTTATTGTTTACCTCAGGTATTGTTAGCGGCATATTTTTAATTCGGATACGCAGCATTCGTAAAAGAAATGAAGATGAACGTATCAAAGCCGACCTGGCTCTGGAAAAAAGTAAAGTGGAACAAGACCTGCGAAGTTCTCAGCTGGTTTCGTTAAAAGCACAAATGAACCCCCACTTTGTATTTAATGCGCTTAACTCCATTCAGGAGTATATAATGCTCAATGAAAAAACATTAGCTAATACCTATTTAGGGAAATTTGCCGATTTGATGCGCATGACCCTCGATATATCAAGTCGGCAGGAGGTGAGTTTACAGGAAGAGGTAAAGTTGCTTAATTTATATCTGGAATTGGAGGCGCTCAGGTTTGAAGAAAAGTTTTCCTACTCCATAAGTATTGAAAATAATGTGGAGCAATCGTCTATTTATTTGCCGCCCATGCTTATTCAACCATACATTGAAAATGCTATTAAACACGGGCTGTTGCACATCAAAAATAACCGTATACTTCAGGTAAAATTTGCCATGAAATCAGAAGGTTTGCTCTTGGCCACCATCGAAGATAATGGTATAGGAAGAAAGCGTTCAGTTGAGATGAAAAAATTCAGGCAACCCATGCATAAATCATTTGCTACGGGGGCCACTCAAAAACGATTGGAACTGCTGAATTATAAACGCCCGAATGAGATTGTGGTGAAATATACCGACATGACCGATGGAAACGGTTTTGCATCAGGCACACGGGTGGAGTTAAGTATTCCCGTAAATGTAGAATAGCTGTGCTGCTTCATGAGCATCAAATCTCACTACATGAAACAGGAACATTATTTCATGTTATAGCTTAGTTTTGTAAGAATGCTGAACTGTGTTATCATAGACGATGAAGGAAAGGCCCGGAGGATTCTTGAGGCTATATTAAAGGAACACTGTCCGGAGTTGCAGGTGGTTGCCACAGCTGAAGATGTACCCTCTGGTGTAAAGATAATTCAGAAACACAACCCCGACATTATTTTTCTCGACATTGAAATGCCCGGTTATACCGGATTTCAACTGCTTGAATTTTTTGAAAACCCCGGCTTTGAGGTTATTTTCACCACAGCATACAGCGAATATGCTTTGCAGGCCTTTCAGGTTTCTGCTGTTGATTATTTACTTAAACCCATACAGATTAATCAACTGAAAATTGCTGTTGAAAAGGCCATACGCATGCACGGCAATTCTCAGGTAATTGAACGCCTTTCAGCACTTAAAGAGAATATTGAAGAAAAAACACTTCAAAAAATTGCTTTACCCGTTTCAGATGGTTTGCGGTTTGTTCCGCTTAAAGATATTCTCTACCTTAAAGCAGATGGTTCGTATACCAATATTTTTCTGACAGACGGAAGCCGCATTTTAATCAGTAAAAAAATTAAAGAATTTGAGAACATACTTTCACCACGGAATAATTTCTACCGTACCCATCGGTCCTATATTGTGAATTTGGCGCGTATTAAAAATTACATCCGGCAGGATGGCGGATACATTGTAATGGAAAACGGAGAGGAGGTTGATCTCTCCCGCGAGCGTAAAGAGGAGTTTCAACAACTCATTGAGCACAATAAAATTTGATTTATTCTTGTACTTTTTAGCTTCGGTTCATTTTCTCATGAACCATCTTCAAATCAACTTATAGTACGTTTTTAACCACCTGTCGGGCACTTCATCGTTGCAGGCTGTTTCGTAGTCTTTGTAAGAGCAGGGAACTAAGTAGCTTCCTTTTTTAGCTGATTTTTCTACCGGATAAGGTACTTCCATCCACCAGCGGTCGCTCTTCAGGCTTTTGAAAAACACTACCTCGTGGCTGCTGTTGTTAAACGTAATGCGGTAGGTTTGAAAATCATTGCTCTCTGCAGCAGGGTAATCGTATTTGCGGCTGTGCACTCCGTCAACAAAATACCAAAGCATTTGTGCAATCAGTTTAGCGGTTTGTTGTTGCCGGTCAAGGTGAGGAATTAAACCATACAGGCCAAAAGAACTTAACTCATTGCTGATGCCTGCATAGCGGGCCAGTTGGCAGGCTTCGTCTCCGCCAATCCCATTGGGCGAACCGTTCTCCTGAGCCGGAGCATCAGGTAAACGGATGGCGGAAAGGTTAAAAATACCTATGTCGGCATCACGGAACAAAGGTTCTGCCTCTTCACTGTTTTTACGCAGATTACCCAGTCGCATGGCATCAAAGTTCATGCGGTTAAAGGTGGCCACACTTTCCTCTTCGCAAAAGTACGACTGGTAACCTAAATGGCAAATGTTAAACAGGTAGTTGGGCTCGTGTAAAATGATATTGCCTAAATAAGGAACAGCTTCCTCGTTGTGTTCCGGTGCGCTCAGTTCAATCCGTGAATCAACACTTACTAAACGCAGGGTGCGGGTATGTTTTTCATAAGCCCGGTATTGGGCGTAGGCCAAATCAACTGAACCACCCAGCACTACCAATACTTTTTTCTTTTCCAAGGCCTCTTTGGTAAGCTCACACAAGGCATAATGTGTATCGTTGATGCTTTCTCCGGCCTCAATGTTTCCCAAATCGGCCACGCTCAGGTGTTCCTGGTGGTTAATGAGTCGGTACAATTCAGCGCGAATAGCATCAGGGCCTTGGGAAGCCCCTTTCATGTAGTCGGTACCGCGGTCATCTTTCACCCCTACCAGCCATATTTTGCAGCTGTCGGTATCAGGAAAAGTTTCACCATGTATCTGTGCGCCCCTAAACCAGCTGCGGGGTGAAGTTGTGTCGAGTTGGCTTAAGAGAGTTGACGGAACGGGTTTTAAGAATTCAGCACTGTTCATGGAAAAGTAGTTTACGGTATTTAAAGGCAAATAAGCCTATTTTTGCGCGGTTTCAGAGTATAAGAAATCAACTAATCAACAATGATTCTAGTAACGGGAGGAACAGGTTTTTTGGGTGCACATGTAGTGTGCGAACTGCTGGAAAACAACCGGCAGGTAAGGGCCATAAAGCGCGCCACATCTACGTTACAGGAATTCAATTATATTTTTAATATCCGCTTTGCCCGACTTACGGAACAGGAAAAAGCACAAAAACTCGCTCTGCTAAATTGGACACCTGCTGATTTGCTCGATGTTCCTTCACTCGAAGAAGCAATGCAGGGAATTGAACAGGTATATCACGTAGCTGCTATGGTTTCTTTTGTGGCCAAACACGCAGAAGAGATGCAGCGGGTTAATGTACAGGGCACTACTAATGTTGTTAATGTGGCGCTTTATGCCGGTGTGAAAAAGTTGTGTTATTGCAGTTCCATTGCCGCTCTTGGAAGAGCCGAAAGCGGGATGACCATTGATGAAAAAACTGCCTGGACCGATTCATTACTAAATACCAATTATGCCATCAGCAAGTACCGTGCGGAGTTGGAGGTGTGGCGTGCCGGAGAGGAGGGGCTCAATATAGTGATGGTGAACCCGGGAGTAATTATAGGCGAAGGAGATTGGAGCAAAGGCTCTTGTAAGATGATGGCAACAGCAGCCAAAGGAGTTCCAGTTTATACGGAAGGTATAAACGGTTATGTGGATGTGCGCGATGTGGCCAAAGCCATGTTTTTACTAGCTGAAAGCAACATCAGTTTTGAACGTTTTGTGTTGGTATCAGCCAACATTTCTTTCAAGGAGTTTTTCTCCATTACAGCTAAAGCAACAGGTAAAAAAGAGCCAAAAATAAATGCACCGAAATGGTTGGTCAACATTGCTGTAATGGCGGATGCTCTGCGTGCTCTTGTTTCTGCAAATTCGCCTCTGCTCACACGTGAAACCGCCCGTGGTATGTACAACCGTTTTTTTTACAAAAGCGACAAGTTTGCCCACGCATTCAACTTCCGATTCACCCCCATAGAAGAAACCATTATTCGCAGCAGCAAGGCCTGCGTGCAGGATAAAGTTTAATCTTAGTGTATTACAAAACGAGCTTAAATTCGTATATTTGATTATCTATTCAGCAAGTATGCGCAGTCGTTTTATTGAGCAATCATTCTTTCTTTACACAGTAGTTGCTGTGCTAAGTATATCTTGTAAAAAAGATACACCAGACACAAGAACAACCCCTCTGCCTCCTTCGGGTAAAGTAAAGGTCAACATTGCAGCATACGCAGGAGAGGTTCCGTTGACGTACGGTGACGTTTACACGAATGCAGCCAATGAAAAATTTAAAGTGAGTTTATTCCGATATTACCTTACTAACCTGGTACTGGAAGGCGAAGGCAATACTCCCGATTATGTACAACCGGAAAGTTATTACCTGATAGACCATTCAGGGTCTGACGGTGTTTACAATTTCGTATTGAACAATGTTCCATCCGGAAAATACAGATCAATCCGCTATACCATAGGGGTGGATAGTTTGCGCAATGTTTCAGGAGCACAAACAGGGGCACTTGATCCGGCTGCCGGAATGTTTTGGACCTGGAGCAGCGGATACATTCAGTTTAAGGTGGAGGGCACTCTTGTTAACCCGACCGGAGAATTTATTTACCATGTGGGTGGATTTCATGGGCCTTTTAATCCGTTAAGTACATCCGTTACAAGTTTCAATCAGACGCTCAGCATTTCTAAAGGTGTCACAAAAAAACTTAACCTGAAGGCCGATGTGCTGGAAGTGTTTAATACACCCGCAGTTTGGGAAATATCTTCTGTACTTACCATAATCAACAGTGATGCAAACTCAAAACAGCTGGCTAATAACTATGCTGACATGATTAAGTTTATTTCTATAACCGACTAATTTTTTTGAATATGAAGTACCCTATAATTGCCTTCATTTTATTGTTAAGCGTATCGTCTTGCCGTCAGAAAGAAGTAGAAGAAACAATTGCTCCTGCTTATAACGGAAGGCTCAATATTAACCTGAGTCATTTGGTGGATACCAACACTTTGCACTTGGATACAACCTGGTATGTAAATGCCGCAGGTGATAGTATGCGGGTAAGTTTATTTCGTTACTATATTTCAAATATTGTGTTGTTAAAGGGCACACAGAGGTGGAAAGTAAGAAACAGCTATTTTTTAGTGGATGAATCTATGCCGCTAAGTAAAACCATTCAGTTAAAATATTTACCGGAGACGGAGTATGACGGCATTGAATTTATCATAGGTGTTGATAGTGCGAGAAATATGTCGGGAGCACAAACAGGGGCACTCGACCCGCAAAATGATATGTTCTGGGGTTGGGCCTCAGGATATATATTCTTAAAGGCTGAAGGATATTATATGGACGCAATTGAAAGAGGATTTAGTGTGCACATTGGAGGTTATAAGTACCCCAACAATGCCATTCGTAAAGCAACTGTTTCATTTGGATCACAGAAACTATACCTGGGCGCTGGTTTAAAACAACTCAATTTAAAAGCAGATTTGAACCAGATGTTTAAAACCCCGCTTACACTTTCATTAAAGAATATTAATAGTATTCATGAACCCGGAGCAAATGCAGTGAAATACGCAGATAACTTTGCCGACATGTTCAGCTTTGGATCCATTCAATGAGCAAATGGTTTGCGTTACTTTTACTTATAGTTGCTACAGCCTGTGAGGAAAAGGTTCATTCACCTCAGTACACAACGCTTGCATTACCTGCACATTTCCCTAAACCGGTGTATTCTTTTCAGGATAATCCGGTCTCAATAGAAGGTGTATCATTAGGCAAACAGCTTTTTTACGATCCTTTGTTTTCATCAGACAGTACAATCGCCTGCGCCTCATGTCATCACCTTGAATTAGCGTTTAGTGACGGAGGAAAAAAGTTTAGTACAGGTGTTAACGGTAAACAGGGAAGACGTAATGCCCCCGGTATTTTTAATGTGTTATGGCATCCGCATTTTATGGCTGACGGAGGTGTGAATCACCTGGAAGTAATGCCCCTGGCTCCTATTACGGATACGCTGGAGATGAACGAAAAAATAAGTACGGTGAACCAAAAAATTCAACGCAGTAAAATTTATCCGGCCCTGTTTAAAAAGGCCTTTGGCAGCGACAGTATTACTACCCGTAAAGTGATGTTGGCACTGGCCCAGTTTATGGGCAGTATCATTTCAGCTGATGCAAAGTATGATCAGGTAAAAACGCGTAAAGCAAAATTTACACCGGAAGAAGAACAAGGGGAAAAACTGTTTATGCAACAATGTTCAGGTTGCCACGGAGGGGTTTTGTTTACTGATTTTAGTTTTCGCAACAACGGACTCAGCAGTGATTTTTCTGATTTGGGAAGAGCACGCGTAACCAGTGACGAAAGTGATAAAGGAAAATTTAAGGTACCTTCATTACGCAATGTTGCCCTAACAGCTCCCTATATGCACGATGGGCGTTTCGCGTCATTAAGTGAAGTGTTAAATCATTACCGAAGCCCCATGAAACAATCGGCTACGTTAGATAAAGAGCAACTCAGTAAGATTAATCTATCTGATAAGGAGTCAAAAGCAGTAATTTCATTTTTACATACACTTACCGATTCGGGCTTTATTCGCAACCGCGCTTTTTTACCTTAGTTAGAGGTTAACCGAACCTCTTCAATTTTTTGTGTCAGTTGATTGATGCGGAAGGCAACAAAGTAAATGGGGATTTCATCTGCATCATATACGCCAAAAGTTTGTGAGTAACCGTGGTTGGTTTCTGATGCATGAGCAATCATATATTTTTTCGGCAACTTCATATTACTTTTTAATGCTCTGTTTACCTGTGCAGGGGTATACGAATTATCAGTACCATCAAACACAAACAACACCTCATCGGCCAGAAAGGGTGTTAAATCAAATTTTTTCAGTGCGCTTAACAACTGAGGTGTTTTATTGTAATTCTCAAATTCTTTGATTTTATCTTGTGCACCGGCAGCAAAAGCAATGAGCATAAAAGAAAAAAGGAGCCATTTTTTCATAAGGAAAGATTAAATTTAGTGCAATTATGCAGAGAATTAACGCAGGAAGTCAAGCGGGAGTGTTACAAAAAATTGACATATTCCAGAATTTGCTTGCTTATTGTTCAAAAACAGGAGTTTGCATTGTTAATTCCGGGCCTGAAATTTGCCAACATTACCGTTATGCGTTTATACAAGGCTAAAATTATTTCACTCGGAGTGCTTTTGTTGTCGTTGGGACTGTTGCAGTTATTTACCTTCAGCAGCCCTACAGAGCAAGATAAGTTTCAGGGGGAATTCAACAAACATTACCGCATTTTCTCCATTAATCTGCCGCAGAATATTGATTTTGCAGGTGAACGTTTACCCATGCATGATTTTGAAGTGCGTGAAAGATTGGACAAAGAATTATTGGTGAATACCTATTGGCAGTCCAACACATTATTAATGCTCAAAAAAGCCAACCGTTATTTTCCGGCCATTGAGCGTTCTCTCAAAAAGCACGGTATTCCTGAAGATTTTAAATACCTCTGTCTGGCAGAAAGCGGGTTGAGTATTGTTACGTCTCCAGCAGGCGCACAAGGCTACTGGCAGTTTATGGAAGAGACGGGTAAAAAATTCGGATTAGAAATTACGGAGGAAATTGACGAACGCAACCATTTGGAAAAGGGCACTGAGGCTGCTTGCAGGTACCTTAAAGAAGCCTACCGCGAATTCGGTAACTGGACCCTGGTGGCAGCTTCGTACAATATGGGCATCACAGGACTGCGCAAACAACTCAACAACCAGGGAGTAGATTCTTATTATGATTTATACCTTAACACAGAGACCTCGCGCTATGTGTTGCGTTTAATGGCGATAAAAGAAATTTGTTCCAATCCGCGCAAGTATGGGTATTATGTGAGAAAGTCGCACCTGTATTTTGAAGTTCCTACCATTAAAGTGGAAATAGATTCCGGCATCAGCAACCTGGCAGATTTTGCGTTGAAAAACGGTACCACATATAAAATGCTCAAACAACTTAATCCGTGGTTGCGTAAACCCTACCTTACCAATGCTGAAGGGAAGAAATATTTTATAGAATTGCCCAAAGAAAAAAATGTGGATTTAGCCGGTCATTACCTGACAGGTGATTCAGCAGATTTAGAAGAAGAGTTTATTCTGGAAGAAGAACCGACCAAACCTTACGAAGAGTTCATTATGATTGAATACACCGTAGAGAAGAATGAAGACATAAATGATGTGGCCAAGAAATTTAATGTGAGTGTGCCCGATGTGATGAAGTGGAACCAGATGACAGAAACCTACATTAAAAAAGGACAGAAGATACGTATACTACAGCACCGCTAAACTACTTCAGTTTTATACGCATTAAAAAATCATCTTCTATCTTACTTCCCAGTTGAAATTTGCGGGTGTCAAAAATTTCCCAGCCAAACTGTTTGTAGAAGTCAATGGCTTTGGTGTTGTGTTGCCACACACCCAAACACATCCAGTCAAATTTCTCGTGTACGGCAGCAACAATACTTTGCTGCATCAGTTTTTTACCCACGCCTTTACCAAGGTAATCCTGCAACACATAAATTTTTTCCATTTCCATTACACGGTCACCTTTCATTTGCTCCACAGGTACGTCCAGCAATAGTTTGGCATAACCCACGGCTGTGTTATTGAATTCAGCGAGGTAATAAAACACATCGGGCTTTTCAAGATTAGCCTTTACTTTTTCAGGAGTGTACGTAGAGCTAAGGTACTTACTCATGTCTTCTTCCGTTTGAAATGTGTGGAAGGTGTCGTAGAATGTTTTGGCTCCAAGTTCTGCTAAAGCAGCCGCATCGGCTACATTCGCTTGTCGGATGTGCAATTCCATTATAAGTAATACTTGTGTTGAATAATTTTTTCTTCAATCATCCACGGTACCAGGTAGCGGATGGACTTCCCTTTTTTAACTGCTCTGCGAATAAAGGTGGAGGAGATGTTCAGCAGGGGTACATCAAATACCTGTACGTTGGGGTGGTCGGCCAGTTCTGAGCTGTCAAAACCCTCTCTGCGGTAAACAAACACAGGGTAATCGTTCAACAGTTTTTCGTACTCTTTCCACAGGTGCAAAGATTGTAAATTATCTGCCCCCATAATTAAAGTGAAGGTATGCTCAGGGTAGGCTTTGTGCAGGGCGTCCATAGTCAGTATGGTGTAAGAAGGACGTTCCAGTGCAAATTCAAAATCGGAGGCTTCAAAGCGGTCATCATACTTAATAGCATCACGCACCATTTCCAAACGAATGTGTTCATCCAGTAAATCGCCCTTTGCTTTCAGCGGGTTGTGCGGAGATACCATAAACCACACCTTGTCAATAGAACTGTATTCTACCATGTGGCTGGCAATAATGAGGTGTCCGCAATGCAAAGGATTGAATGAGCCGAAAAATAAACCGATATGCATTTTAGTTGGGGTTGATAAATGTATGAACCATTTGCTCCGCTTCTTTTAATGTATCCTTCAGCACGTCATTCACCAGCACTAAATCAAACGCACTTTCAAATTTCAGCTCCTGAATGGATTTTTCTACTCTGCGTTCTACATCGGCAGGTGTGTCGGTGGCGCGGGCTTGCAGACGTTGTCTTAATACTTCTACAGAGGGTGGCTTTACAAATATGGCCAGTGCCCTTTCACCCAATATTTTTTTCAGGTGCAACCCGCCTACCACATCTACATCAAACACCACCACTTTCCCCTCGTCCCATTTTTTTTCCACTTCACTGCGAAGTGTACCGTAAAATGTACCGGCATACACTTCCTCGTATTCTATAAAATCTCCTGTTTGTACTTTTTGTTCAAACGCTTCTTTACTCAAAAAATAATAATCTTTTCCGTGCTCTTCCTTTCCTCTGCAAGAGCGGGTAGTGGCTGAAACAGAAAACGCGAGCTGAGGGTTAACCGATAATAAATGTTTAACTACGGTAGTTTTACCGGAGCCTGACGGAGCAGAAAAAATAACAACCTTTCCTTCTTTCATTAAATGATATTGCTGAGTTGTTCTTTAATTTTTTCAAGTTCGTCTTTCATTTGCACAATCAGTTTTTGAATGGCAAAGTAGTTAGCCTTTGACCCCATGGTATTAATCTCTCTTCCCATTTCCTGTGAAATAAAGCCAAGTTTTTTACCGGAAGAATCTTCTTTCATGGTTTGCAAAAAATAATTGCAATGATTATTCAAACGCAACTTCTCTTCAGCAATATCAATTTTTTCAATGTAGTAAATCAGCTCTTGTTCAAAGCGCGTAGCATCAATTTGTGATTTTTCTACAAAGGCTTCCACATCACTGTTTATTTTCTGACGTATGTGATTCATGCGCTCCGGTTCCAAAGCGGCCACTTCATCAGCCATCTTGTTTATTTTGCCTACCAATTCACTTATCTCTCTTTCGGTTTCTTTACCTTCTTGTTTTCTGAATGAATCAAAGTTAATGTAGGCTTTTTGCAGCACCTCTTTAATTTGTAACCACTCTTCATCACTCAGCTCTTTTTCGCTCAACTGAAGGGCATTTGGTATGTTAAACAAAGAGCCGGTAAGGGTACCCTGTGAAATGCTGAGGCGCTCTTCGATGTGACGAATTTCATCCAGGTAAAAATTAACTACCTCCTTGTTGATGGGCTGCAGAAGATCGGCAGTATTTTTAAGCTCCACAGAAATATTCAGCGTTACCGAACCGCGTTCAAGTAACTTCTGGTACTGGTTGCGGATTTCAATTTCTTTTGATTGCAGCAACTTGGGCATGCGCAGGTTTACGTCAAGAAATTTTCCGTTTAAACTTTTGAATTCAGCTTTTACACTGAACTTGTCATAGTCTCCTGTTGCCTGGCCATAGCCTGTCATTGATTTAAGCATGTTGTCGTGTTGGTTTACTTACTAAATAAACTCCGGCAAATATCAGCATTGTAAAGCTAAATTTGGCTATGGTTAATTCATCGCGCTGTGAAAGGATGGCAATAAAGGTTGCCAGAACAGGTTGTAGGTAGATGTATGAGCCCACCAGCGAGGGGGTAGCATGTCGCAGTGCCCAGGCATTGAGCAGGTAGGTGAGGAAAGTGGTTCCTATAGCAACAAAGGCAATGTAGAGCATTATTTTTGTCGGCATATCGGCCCAGTTAATTTCAGTAAACTGGTTAAATCCAAAGGGTAAAACCAAAAGTGTTCCCATCAAAAAGGTCCATTTGCTTACAGTAAACGGATGGTACTTTTGCATCAGCGGTTTGGCATACACCAGATAAAACGAATAAATAATAGCGTTGATGGTGACCATTAAATCGCCAAAGGCGGTAGAGGAACTGAAGTCAAACTGTGTGCCGCCAATAAGCATGGCCGCACCTGATGCTGCAAGGAAAACACCACTCCCTCGCGTAAGTGTTATTCTCTCCTTGAGTAGCCAGGCCGCAAACACCACTACAAAAATGGGAGTACAGGTCATGAGCACAGCTCCGTTGATGGGTGTGGTTAATTTGAGTCCGTTAAAAAACAACAGCATATTAAAACCCACCCCGAATACGCTGCATAATGCAAGTTTGTACAAATCTTTTTTGTCGTGTACCTTTTCTTTGATGAACAGGGAATGAAAAAGCAGAAACAAGGCAGCAGCTGTACCCACACGAAGCAATATGAAAGCAGACGGCCCCACATACCCGTTCATTACCTCTTTGGCAATGGTGAATGTAGCCCCGTACAATGCGGATACTGTAAAAAGAGCAAGGTGAACCTGCACGTTTTTATTCATGGGCGCGAAGGTAAGGTTTTGAAGATATATGCTGCATTGCCGAAAAGTGTAGTTTGCGACTTACATTAGCCGCCATTTTCAGCTCTTAATGTGATTGCTGATTTTAACAAGAAACTAAACGCGTGACTAAAACAACAAACAGCCAACTTACAATGGACGTTCCCGAATCTGATTATTTATACATCAGCCCTTCGCAGCTAACATCTTCGGGTAACGGATTATATACAGCCATCAACATTTACAAGGATGAAGTAATTGCTGTTTTTAAAGGTGAAGTATTAACCCAGCGGCAAGCAGTAAACAGGGCTGTTAAAGGCAACGACAGATACTTTATCAACCTGCCCGATGGAACTATTCTGGATTCGAGAAAGGTAAAGTGTTTTGCCAAGTATGCAAATGATGCCACAGGTTTTGCGCATTCAGGCTTTAAAAACAATTCTGAAATTTCTTTGGATGAAAACAGCGAAGTATGTATTGTAGCTATTCGGAATGTTGAAGCAGGGGAAGAGTTGTTTTGCAGCTACGGTAAAAGGTACTGGCAAAAACACGGCTAAACAGAGTAGTGCAAAATGACAGACCACCGGATAAAGAGCCGCATTTTTTCATCTGTTTGATTTACCCGTTCTTTGCGTAATGCCATTAATAACACAGGCCGTTGTTGTTCTGTATTTATGCTTTTTGTTGCTTTCGGTGTTTATTCCCTCCTGGAAGGCCAACAGTTCAGCAGAGTATATCTCAGCAGGACGAAAACTTACCTTGTTTCCGTTTGTCGCCACACTGGTCACTACCATGTACGGCTGGATCAACGGCATTGGCCAGCTGTATGCGGAGTATGGAGTATCGGCCTGGTTGTTTTTGAGTTTACCTTATTCTCTGTTTGCCGTGGTGTTTGCATTTTGGTATGCTGCCAAAGCACGCAACAGCAGTTTTCAAACCTTACCTGATTTACTCGATTTTCATTACGGCAAAAAAGTAGCAGGCCTGGGAGCCTTGCTTATTGTGGTGTTTACCGCACCCGCCATGTACCTGCTCATGACCATGCAGATTCTGCATTTTATATGGCCGGTAAATAAAATAGTACTTATTGTAATCGTCACCCTGATTTCTACGCTGTACATTTTACGGGGAGGATTAAAGGCTGTAGTGAAATCAGACGTAATACAATTTGTACTCATGTTCGGAGGTTTTGTACTGGTACTGTATCAACTTTACACAACTTATGGAACGGCCCCTTTGAATTCTCTACCCGCAGATAAAACAGCCTTCACTTCCGGTCCCTCGGGTTGGTATGTGGGCTCCTGGTTTTTATTTGCAGCAGTGGTGCTTATTGACCCCAATTATTACCAACGGGTTTATTCCGCACAATCTGTTGCCACAGCCAAATACGGTTTGCTGTTAAGTGTGCTGTGCTGGACCATATTTGATTTTTTAGCAGCCACCACCGCGTTGTACGCCATTCATATTTTACCCGCTGATACCGATACTTCTTCTATCTACCTGTCGCTTGGTTCACTCGCACTTTCTCCTTTAGCTGCCGGTATTTTTTTTACTGCGATACTGGCTACGGTTATCTCCACCGCCAACGGATTTTTATTTACCTCCTCCATCAGCATTTCCAAAGATTTGTTGCATCGAAACGGTTGGTTCAGTTCACAAACTATTGAGCAACTCACGCACAAAGTTATTCTGTTTGTTGCTTTTGTAAATGCAGCCGTGTGTGTAGTATATCGAAACAACACAGCCGTAGACTTATTTTTTGATTTAGCTCCGTATGCGGTTAGCGCACTGTTGCTTCCGGTACTGCTTTCATATACACGGTTTAAACTTTCCGGCAGAGCGGTTTTGGTGCAAAGTCTTCTCAGTCTGATCGGGGCATTTCTGGCCAATGTGTACACTATACAGTATTACGGTGCACAGTTTACTTATGCAGTTGTGTATATCGGCTTAACAATTTCTTTACTTTGCCACATCGTTTTATACCACATTGGCCCACGCACCTAAAATATCTCCTGTACTGCCGGTAACATTTAAAGGATGGCTGCTCACCTCTGTGCTTAAATGTTTATTCGGCATACTGCATCTTTTTAAAAAGAAAGAATGGAGCTTACCGGTAAAAAACTTTGAAGAAAATCCGTTCAGCATGACGGATATGGACGCAGTGTATCTGGGGTACAAGTACTATTACCGCCCGCACCAGGAGCCGGAGGAGGGTTTTGATGCCCGTACTTTTTTTAAACAACAGCAATTAGATTTTTCAGTCAACGATAATTTTAAAATTACACAGTCCATTACCCTGCACGCAGGTGGAGATTTGATGCCGTACAAGTGGCTCAACCGCGAATCAACCAAATACCTGTGGGACGAAACGGGTGACTTTTTCTTCGGGGCAGATTTGGTTTTTGCTAATCTGGAAACTCCTGTTAATACACGTAAACCATTGCAGGCCGTTCCTGAAGTAATGTTGAATGACATGTACTTCAACGGTTCGGAAGAGTTGTTTCACATTTTTAGCGGTAACGGAAAACACAAAGGATACGATGTGCTCAGTATTGCCAATAACCATTCTTTGGACATGGGCAAAAAAGGCATTGTGCGTACGATGGAATTTTTACGCGAGCAGGGCGTGGAGTATTGCGGTGCAGCATTGTCTGAAGCACACTTAAATAAATTCCCCATTATTGAACGCAAAGGAATTCGTACCGCATTTTTGTCCTATACCTATTCGCTCAACAAATTACTTACTCCGGTAGACAAGCCCTGGCTGGTGAATTTATTGCCGCTCAACAACCCCGATGCAGATATTGATCTGATTAAACAGCAATGTAAAATGGCCCGCAAAAAAGGGGCTGATTTTATTGTGGTCTCTGTGCACTGTGGCAATGCCTACCAAACCTATCCTTCCAAAAACACCACAGAGTTATTTCAACGCATATTTACTACCTGTGGAGCGGATATCATCCTGGGCGGACATCCGCACAACGCACAGCCCATGCAGTCGCTGGAATTTACCGATCCAATTACAGGTAAACACAAAAAGGGTTTTGCAATTTATTCCCTGGCTGATTTTGTGGCCTACGATATTTTTACCTGGTGCCACATGCCCGTGATGCTGGAGTTAAAACTGAGCCGCGGTCTTAAAAATGATTTACACGAAACCCGCATTACAGGAATAAAAGTGTTGCCGGTTTATAATTACTACAACAAACAACAGGATAAGTTTCGCTTTGTGCCACTGGAGCAAGCCTACACCTCACGAAACAGTTATACCAACAGGCAAAAGCAGGAGATAGAACACCTGCATTATTTCTGTCACCACTATTTTCTTCCGGAGAATTCATCCGGGTTGTTGCTGTAAACTTTCCCGTTCACCGACCCGAACCCCACTTTAACCTTCAGCACAAACTTTTGGCCTTTTTGGGTGTATTTACCAGATAAACTTAACCCACTTTTGCAGCATGTTGCCTCAACGCAAAAAACGTATGATTATTTTCCTTTCCATTTTAACAGTACTTGTACTTTTAGTTCTGCTGTTTTTTAACCAGAAACAGTTTGGTCGCTTACCCACAAGTAAAAGACTCGAACGAATAAAACAATCACCCAACTACCGCGATGGCAGTTTTCAGAACTTATCTCACACCCCCGATTTAGCTGAAGGAGCCAATACCCTGAAAATTCTTAAAGCCTTTTTGTTTGATGCAAAAGACAGGGAGCCTTCAGGAGCCGTGCCCTTTGTTAAAACAGATTTGAAAAACCTGAGTGATACTGCCCCGCAAATTGTTTGGTTTGGCCACTCATCTTACTTATTAAAAATAGAAGGTAAAAACATATTGATAGATCCGGTGTTCAGCGGCAACGCCTCTCCCGTGTCTTTTTTTGCCAGAAGTTTTACCGGCAGTAATGAATACAGCATAGATGATTTTCCATTTATAGATGTGGTTATTATTACGCACGATCACTATGATCATTTAGACTACAAAACCATTTTGCAGCTCAAAGACAAAGCACATCATTTTTATACTTCGCTGGGTGTGGGCGAACACCTCAGCTATTGGGGAATTGATGAAAGCCGCATAACAGAATTCGACTGGTGGGACAGCATTAAGGTTACCTCTTCTATACAACTTACCGCTGCACCCGCCCGACATTTTTCCGGTCGCAGGTTCAAAAGAGGACAGTCTCTTTGGTCATCTTTTATTGTGCAAACACCTGAGCACACCATTTACCTTGGTGGTGACAGCGGATATGATACTCACTTTAAAACAATCGGAGAAAAGTATGGTCCTTTTGATTTAGCTATTTTGGAATGCGGACAATACAATGCCTGGTGGCCTTACATTCACATGATGCCGGAACAAACGGTACAGGCGGCCAAAGACTTAAATACCAAAGTATTGATGCCTGTGCACTGGGGAAAATTTACTTTAGCTTTACACGATTGGAACGAATCGGTGGAGCGGGTAACCAAAGCAGCTAAGGAAAATGATGTTACATTAACTGTTCCCATGATAGGGCAAACTGTTACCGTTGCCGCACATTACCCCGATAGTGTGTGGTGGAGTTTCTGATGCAACTATATTTGTACTTATTCAATTAATACTATATCCATGAAAAAAATAGGAATTATCGGCTCAGGTATTGTAGCCCAAACACTCGGCAAAGGATTTATTCAACACGGTTACGAGGTAAAGCTGGGCACCCGTGATGCCGCAAAACTAAACGACTGGGTAAGTCAGAACGGAGCGAACGCATCAGTTGGTTCTATGGAAGATACAGCTGCATTTGGTGAGTTGGTGGTGTTGGCCATAAAAGGCGATGTTGCCGAAAATCTGGTTAAACAAATGGCACCTCACCTCTCTTCCAAAGTGGTGATTGATGCCACCAATCCCATTGACCACACAAAGGCTCCCGTAAACGGAGTGTTGCCCTTTTTTACTGATTACAATGAATCACTGATGGAGCGTTTACAAAAGATTGCCCCTTCAGCCATGTTTGTAAAAGCATTCAGTTGTGTGGGCAATCCTTTTATGGTGAACCCCAATTTTGCTGACGGCACACCTTCCATGTTCATTTGTGGTAATGATACAGCAGCCAAACAAAGTGTGACAGAAATACTAACTAAGTTCGGTTGGGAAACAGAAGACATGGGCATGATGGAAGCCGCCCGTGCCATTGAGCCGTTGTGCATATTGTGGTGCATTCCGGGTTTTATCCGCAACCAATGGACACACGCTTTTAAGATGGTTAAAAAGTGAAAACAGCCATTGTAACCGGTGCGAGTAGCGGCATGGGAAAAGTAACAGCGAAAGCATTAGCTCAGAAAGGATATGAGGTTATACTGGTTTGTCGTAGCAAGGAGAAAGGTGAACTTACGTTAAAGGAACTACAATCACTTTACCCGCAAGCTTCACTGCATTTATTTTTGTGTGATTTATCATCGGTTAAAGCGGTAAAAAATTTAGCCGAAGAAATCACCAAGAGCTTTACTAAGATAGATGTGCTCATCAACAACGCGGGAGCTTACATTGCGGAAAGACATACCTCGGTTGACGGATATGAACTCACCTTGGCCACCAATCACCTGGCATATTTTCAGTTGGCCAACTTACTGTTGCCTTTATTAAAAAATGCTCCCGAAGCACGTATTGTTAATGTGGCCAGTGAAGCTTCCAAATTGGGCAAACTGAATTGGGATGATTTGAATCTGGAGAAAAAATACAGTGGCATACTGGCGTACAGCAACAGTAAACTCTACAACATCATGTTCACGTACCAATTGGCTGAAGAACTTAAGGGAACCCACATCACCGTAAACGCCATGCACCCGGGCGGTGTGAACACCAATTTTGGTAATGGAGTGGATGGCCTGCTGGGTATAGCATTCCGGCAATTCGGTTGGCTCATGCGCACACCTCAAAAAGGAGCAGAGACCATCATCTGGCTGGCTACATCACCTGAAGCAGCTCAATACAGCGGATTGTACTTTAAGGATAAAAAACCCATTGCCTCAATTGCATTATCTCTTGACAAAACAGCACAACAACACTTGTGGGAGGCGACACAAAATTTGATAGACAAAGCACTCTCCAAGTGAACAAAGTTTTTATGCAAACGTAAAAGGTGAGCTACACATACTTTTTTTATTTCACAAATGGGATTACCTTGTGTTATGAAAAAGCACGTTTTCAGTTTACTGCACACACTGTTTTGCCTCGCGCTTTTTGCGCAGCAACCCACTGCCCTGGTTAGTGGGATAGAAATTAAAAAGATACTTACTGTTAAAACCAATGCAGTTCGTGTGGCTTTTGACAGCACCACGGGCTTCCTGCATTACAACACCGCAGAAGGTAATATTTACCGCATTGTTGCATCGGGTAATACTTACAAAGACTCGTTGGTTTATACTGCCTCAGATCATGGCGTTGATTACCTTATGGGAATGGTGTTTAGTGATAGTACGCTTTATCTGAGTGGCAATACCGGCAATTACACACCCTACACCATTTGCAAAGTAGTAAAAGGTAAGCTGAATAATACAGGTAACCGCACATGGACTACGGTGGCTTATACCGACTCACTTCCCACTGCCGATCGATTTGACCATTTGCTGAGCGGTACAGTATTGAACCCTAAAGGAGACAGCATTTTGTTTTGCATCGGTTCAAGGGGAGACCACGGAGAAGTGCAAAACCGTTACGGTCAGTTTGCGGGATTGCGCAATTTGCCCCTCACTACAGTTGTGCTCAGAGTTCCCGTGAGTGCAAACAACCTGCAGCTAAAAAATGATTCTTTATGGTTGGCACAAAGCGGTTTTTTGTACGCTTCGGGTGCCAGAAATTATTTTGATATGGCCTACGATGCAGGTGGAAACTTGTTTGCTTTAGAAAACTCTGGCGATCGCGACCACAACGAAGAGATGAACTGGCTGCGGGCTGGCAGACATTATGGTTTTCCCTGGGTAATGGGTGAAACGTTAAACGTCATGCAGTTTCCGGGATACAATATTACTACCGACAAACTGCTACCCAAAAACAGCTGGGGGAGGCAGTTGGGTATTTTTCATAATGACTCTACATTCCCACCTCCACCGGCAGGCTTAGTGTTTGAATATCCTGTGGAAAATCTGGGGCCTGATGCTGATCGTTTCAAAGACAGTACCGGTGCCATACATGATGCCAGTGATGAAGGAAAAGGCATTCGAAGTTTTACGGCCCATCGCTCTCCCTTGGGTTTGGTGTTTGACAACAAACAGGTACTTGATAATCCGTTTAAGGGAGACGCATTTATGTTGAGCTATACCAAAGGCAATACAGATTCAACAAAAGTGTTTTTTCCCGAAAACTATTCAGGTCCGTTTCTTGACCCGAGTGAAGACCTTTGTCACTTGCAGCTGCAATATCATGCAGGCTCAGATAATTTTCAGGTACACACTACCCGAATTGTTAGCGGTTTCAGAGCTCCCACTGATGCAGAATTAGTAGGCAAATCAATGTATGTAATCGAAAACCACTACGACTCAACAATGCAACCAGCTTTGTGGGAAATTACCTTCACCAATACCAGTGGTATTGTTTCACTAAGCCCAACAACAGTATTGTTATATCCCAACCCAACACACAATAGCTGTGACCTTCAATTGGTAAGCAACACAGCAAAGGTTGTGGTTAAAATTACTGATATAACAGGGAAAGAAATGGGACACTACTCATTTGATACAAAAGCCGGACAGCAGCAAACTCTTCAGTTACCGTTGCACAATTTGCCTAACGGAGTGTATGCTTGCACCGTAATTAATGGTGATTTCATCCGTGTGATTAAGCTGCTGGTTCAGGGCAAGTAGATGCTTTATTGCTACTTAGAGAAAAGGTACTTGGAGCTCATATTTTCAACAACGCAGTAATTTCTTTTACCAATTCCTCTGAACGGTTTTTAGCATACCACAAGTGTAATTGTTCAGCATAGTTATCTACTGTTTCAGCATTTGCTTTTAACTCCATTACTAAATTTTGTGCAACCTCAGGTCGCGGTCCCCAGGTACTCATTACCTCCCATGCTTCATTCAATTGAATCAGCTTAGGGATGCTTCTTCCTCCATTGGTTAAGAAGGCATCCATCAACTCAAGATTTTCATCTCTGAAAACAATACTCAAATCTATTTTTCCTTTTGAAGCCTGAGCAATAGCTGCCAGCACGGGAACATTCTGTGCCGCATCTCCGCACCAGTATTCACTGATAATTAACCAGCGCAGGGGTTGCTTCAACCCCTCTACCATTGCGGTTAATTCAGCATCGGGCTTAAAGGTGGTGTTTAAGCGGTTTGCGCGGTGCAGGTTGAGTTCAATGTAATGCAAGTAGTGGTCTTGTTCCGCAGCAGGCAGTAAATGCTCTGCAGAAATTTTGGCCACGTGCCCGTCATAATATTCCGCATAGGTGAGTCCGCGGGTAAAGTAAAATTCGAAATTTAATTCTGCTGCTTTGCTCATGCTTCAAAGCTAATACTTGTCAGTTACTTTCTTCAAAAGCAAAAATAAAGTACACAAAAACAGGTATTTACATAAATATTTTGTGGCCGGGCAACTTTTACCTGCACCTTTGCATTTTAGCAGTTGAAAGGACATGAAACCATTTAACCAACATCAGATTGAACAATGCAAAAAGGGCGACAGGGCCGCGCAAAAGTACCTGTTCGAAAGCCTGTATGCTCCCATGTTCAGAGTATGTCAGCGTTATGTGGTTAACACAGCCGAAGCAGAAGATTGTTTGATGCGGGGCATGATGAAAGTTTTTCAACAGATGCACACGTTTAATTACACCGGTGAGCACAGCCTGTTTATGTGGGTGAGAAAAGTGATGGTGAACGAATCGCTGATGGAGTTGCGCAAGAAGAATAACTTTTACCTGATGCCGGAAGAAACCGTGCATGAGTTGCCCGACCAAAGTGATGTGCTGCAACAAATGGCCGCTGAAGATTTGTACCGGCTCATATTGCAATTGCCCGAAGGTTACCGCACAGTACTCAACCTGTTTGTGGTGGAAGGGTATTCGCACAAAGAGATTGCAGAGTTGCTCAACATACAGGAGAGCACCAGCAAAACACAGTACATGAAAGCAAAGGCCCGTTTAAAAGATTTGATTTCAATTAATGACAAAGAAATGTATGGAACTCTTGGAAAATAATATCATTCAGCAAAAGCTTAACAGCCTCGATACCTTGCCTGAGGGTTATGCTCCTTCCATGTCATCCAAGTTCGAGTTGTTGATGACCGCTGCACCTGCTGAGAAGAAACAAAGCAAGTGGCTGTATTTTATTCCTGCTGGTATTGCCGCTACCATTGCACTGCTAGTTTTAGTGCAACCTGATAATACCTCTCTTGATTTTAACACACAACACTACGCAGGCCGTTTACAACATACTGCAGTAATTGCTGCTCCGATTCAGATTACAGAAACACCGGCAGTTGCAGTAAAACAAATACGCACCAAAAGAACTAAACAGGTTTCGCCTGCGGTACAACTGGCTGTTGCCCCTGCATCGGTTCCTGTTTACCATGAAGAAGAAGTAGTTCTTGCAACAGATACCACCACCTTACATTTAGCATCAGCTCCCGTAGAGCAGCAAAAGAAAATCCGCTTTATTGAGGTGGACTTTGATGATACCCCGCTAAACGCACCCGTAGTTGTGCAACAAACTACCACTGGCAAACAAAAATTCTCGTTCAGGTTCAACTTATATTCTACCGCGGCACAATCACCCGGTAAACAACCAACACCCGTTCAGTTTCGAAAAAACTTTTAATTTACTAACCCTTAAATAACATACCCATGAAAAACATGTTTAACACATGCAGGCTCATTATTGCCCTTACTTTTCTAAGCGCCTTTACTGCTCAGGCAGAAGATGAACCCAAATCCATGCGCGATACATTGATTATTCGCCTGGAAGGAAACAACCAGGTGCGCATTGTCGCTCCCTCTTTCGGGCAACTGAGTACCTACAAAAAAGCCGACTCTTTGCTTACCCTTTTTGTGGCCGATGTACAACGGGCCAATGCCGGAAAAGAATACAGCAACTGGCCGCAAACTATGCACTACCTGGTACAGGCCGAAGGTAAACGCAGGTTAAAAATGCAGAACAATGAATTTACCGAGCAAGAGTTTGACCTGAGCAAGGAGACTTACCGTTTAGACGAGAACCTGCCGGCTTACCACTACACGGTATATGATTTGGGAGCTGCGCTGGAACTACATGTGTATTTAGAAAGTGCCGATAAAATTACGCTCCTGCAACAACACAGCGTTGATAGTGCAGTGAAGGCGCTGCTGAAAATGAAAAAGGAAAGAAGACGGTATTACCGCATGGAGCTTAACAGGGAAAACACAGTTTATACTTTAGGTAAAACAAAAAGTGCAAGGCAAGATGCGATTGAAATCTCTCCCGACATTAATGCCTACCTCATAGGCAACCAGTGGACACCCACCATAGGTTTTGAGGCTAAGTTAACCTTTAGAAATAAATACGGTGTTCCGAATATTTCTGTTGGCGGTGCCATGATGAGTTATGTGTTCAGTGATTTTAGTGCGGGAAAATTCAACGGCTTTACGCACAACATTGGTTACGATGGCCGCGTAGCATTTAACATGAACAGCACAGGCAGTAAACCCTATTGGTTTGGAATAGAAGGGGGTGTTATTGTGGGCCCCGAAAAAGGATATACCGAAGGCTTTAAAGGAACGGCTTACAGGTATGCTTTGATTACAGAACTACACGGTTTAGGTTTTAGCTTTGGTGCCATCCGCGATTCTTACAAAAGAAGCATTCCTACCATCGGTATCCGTTTGCCGTTTTAAAGTTAATCTTTTGTGATTGCTAAACGCGCTGAGGTTTCAGCGCGTTTTTTTGTGCATAGGGGCTTGGATTGATAACCGCTGCACACTAGCTATTTGATTTCTTTATCAAAAGTATTGTCGTTCTAGCGCCAAAATAAGCAAGTGAGGAGAGGGTCATGTGCAAATGTTTTTCAATTACTTGTTAATTGTTTAAATTTTATATATAATTGTAAAGTATTGATATATAATGGCATTATAATTAATTGTGTTAATTCATCATTTTATATTTGTCAAATCAGGTAAGTAATAAATTCAAATGTCCGAGGCAGAGTTTTTACATTATGATTTAAAATTGATAGAGCCATCTTTTGGCTCCTCATTAACGGATTTAATTATAGAATTAGATTACCTCCGTAAAAGACCGCTGGGTGGTTCAACACACCCGAAAGTTTTTTTTCAGTTAAAGCATATCTTTCATACGCTTGAAAGTATTGGGTCAGCAAGAATAGAGGGGAACAATACAACCATAACAGAATACATTGAAACAAAACTTACAGAAACTAAAAATGTTTCGCCAAGCATAAAGGAAATTCAGAACATTGAGAAGGCGATGGCATTCATTGAAGAGACTGTAAAGGATTATCCAATCAACAAGACTTTTTTATGTGAGCTGCACAAAATGATTGTTGATGGATTATTGCCTCCACCTGACGGGGAGGGAGATGTGACCCCGGGAGAATACAGAAAAGTAAACTTGAGAATAAATAAAGCAACACACCGGCCGCCCGAATGGTTAAGCGTTGATAGTTACATGAATGAATTAATAACTTTTGTGAACAGAGAAGATAGTCCCAAATATGATTTGCTCAAAGCAGCAATAGCGCACCATCGATTTGTTTGGATTCACCCTTACGGCAACGGCAACGGTAGAACTGTTCGTTTGTTTACCTACGCTATGCTTGTCAAAACAGGATTTAATATTAATGTTGGAAGAATCATAAATCCTACTGCGGTGTTTTGCAGTAACAGAAATGACTATTATACTAACTTGTCAGAGGCAGATAAAGGAACTGAGGAGGGAATAATTACCTGGATTGAATATGTTTTAAAAGGCTTGAAAGAAGAAATAGAAAAAATTGACAGACTTTCAGATTACGAATTTTTAAAAAGGGAAATTCTTATTCCTTCAATTAGTCATTCCTTAGAGAGAAAACATATTACTGATGTAGAAGCAAAGATTTTGAGAAAGGCTGTTGACAGGCAAGTTATTCAAGCTGGTGATGTTAAAGAATTTTTTGCCGGAAAAGCTGATGCTGAAGTATCAAGACAAATCAGAAAATTGATTGACAAAAAAATGCTTTTGCCCGAGAAGGATGGTACAAGAAAATATATCTTGCGTTTTGATAACAACTATCTTCTCAGAAGTATAATAAAGTCATTGGGTGAAAAAGGTTTTCTTCCGGTTCGTGATGAGATTTAGTTATTCGAAGCATGTTATTGAGTTTCGGTGCAGTGTAGCTACAAGCTACATAAATGAAAAGAATAGGCACAACCTACGTAAGTTTAGATATAGGGATAAATTATTTTTTTGACCTCAGTTTACCTCTGTTTGCCTTATTGCGGTTAACTTTTAAAAGAGCCACCAACAATGTAAAAAGAATTAAAAATATAATAAGGCCCGCAGAATATGGATTTTCCTTGATAAGTTTAATAATGGTTCTTGCAATCGTACTATCTTCATCTATTCCAACAACCTTAAAACTATTCTGCGAATTCAATTTATCAGTAGTTCTATAAAACTTTTGATTTATAATGTTCCATAAATCATTTGTCCCATAATCAAAACTTAAAGCAAAAATGGCCACCCCTTTAAGCTTTTTATTCATCGCAAAATCGTATTTTGAACTAATTGAGTAAGGGGTTTCCATCCAGTAATGCCTGAATGTTTTATTGACGGTTTCATAAGAAAAATAACTTGCCCCAATTACACTATCGTTTATGAATTTATTTTCAATGTCAATTAGGTTAATTGCTGAACTATAACTTCTATACCCCAAAAAGTTAATCGTTTTACCCGGAATTCCACGCCCATTTACCTCCCAAATACCTCCAAAATAAGGAACGCCTAAAATCAACATAGAATCAGGTATGGTCTTTAAGTAAAAATTCACAGAGCTCGCCACGCTGCTTTGTATCCATTCAGGGTTATTGACGCTTACATTTAATGGTGCAATTGGACCATCGAATCCGTTTGTAAACCCACCAAAGTAATCATAAGCTAAAATAATCAAAGCATCTGTATTAGCTACCAGTGTTTTAAAATCAGGGTTTGACCCTTTGGGTTGTACTGAAGGTAAAGTAATAAACACCAACAAATTGTTTTTTTTAAATTGCTTGTTGAGCTTGGAGATAAAACTTTCGTAATAGGCCTGCATTTCTGGTTTTATATTTTCGAAATCAATACAAACACCATCTGCATTTTTGTTTACTATACTGTTATAAAGATGCTGAATTAGCGTATTCTGTTTTTGCTGACTTTTCAGAAAAGTCGAAGTTTCAACACTCCCCAGGCAGGTTACAGTCAGTAAAACTTTGCACCCGGGATTTTGATGTTTTGCGTATGAAATAATTTTTGAATTTTCCCATCTTTCTTCATCTTTTAGTTTACCTGTTAAAGTATCAACATCACATGAAAAATACGCGATGTGACTTAATAGTTTGTAATTATAATTCTGATAACACTCTTCACTCCAGTATGGGTGCCACCCGAAAACAATTTTACTTTTACCCTCATAACTTGGAAGAGCATTAGGCTTTACCTGTATACTGTTAGGATCCTGTGCCGGAATTGAGTTTTTAGTTAAAAGACTATCATGATATTTTCTCGAAAAGATAACTTCTTCATACTTTTTTATTTTATTGAAAAAAAAATGCCCCACACTTGAGTCAAGTTTGTTCCACTTCTGACCAAAACATGTATTACTACAGACTGTGAGTATAATTGCCAGAAGTAAAGTGTGCCTTAATTTAATTTTTGTTGTTTCAATTCTAACCATATGACTAACATACTTATACTTTTGAATAAAAGCATCAATAAAAATGTATTTTTTCTTTAAGCCGGCTTTGTGCGTTTGTAGCTACAAGCTACATAAATGAAAAGCGTAGGCGCAACCTACGTCTTTTTATGTACTTGATTTTTGAAATCAATCTCTATCAGGCCAAGGTGTGTCTTGCCAGATAAAAACATATCCGGTTTGCAATATTTTCCAATCATAATTTCTTTTTAAGTGAAACACGGGATTTGATGTGCTAACTAAAATGACAAAACCAATAGCTAATAACAGCGCCAATGACCAAACCGGCTTTAAAAGTAACTTACTCACGTTAGTAGTCGAAAACCTTTTAGAAATGAGATAGAACAAACATACCCAACCTAAAAAGTAAACAATGAAATCGGCAACAAATTCTAACACAAAAAATTGAAACGACATAGAGGTATGAAATCCTTGACCTAAAAAAGGGAAAGGAAATCCCCAATAAAGTTTGTCGGGTCCGTCAATCGGTAAGGCAAACCACCACTTTGTTATCAGAAACATGGAGATGACGGCTAGCGGTAGAGTTAATTTTATTGTCAGTAGCTTCATATCGGAATCAGGTAACTTTACCATTGGCTATAACGGCAGAGTGTGAAAAACTCATTCGGTTCTGTGTAGCTACAACCTACGCTTAGATGGGGGATTAAATTTTTCAAATGTATTTCCGTTGAATTTAAATGTTCCATTGTCAGGTGTCCCAAGCCAAAGGTCGCCTTGATTGTCCTTATACATTGAAACTAAATTTACGTCTTTCGTGCCGTCTTTAACTGAATAATTTATAATGGTTTTTCCATCATATTTATAAACTCCCTTGTCCCAAGTGGTCAGCCAGATATTTCCGTTATTGTCCTCTATGATGTATGAATAGTAAACGTATTCGTCTCCGCCAAAAACTTTTGCGTTTCCAATACCGTTTGTCTTTTGATATTGAAGTCTGTCGCTTTTTATTGTCTTTTCAAAATCGAAAATATACTTGTGCCGGGTATTGCATATCCAAAAACTACCTTCCTTATCTTCAAAAATGGAACGAATACCAAAGCTCCCACCAGCAGGAACTATTGTCAAATCTCTTTCATACATCCACTTGATAGATTTTCCGTCAAAACGGCAGGCACCAAAAACAGAAGTGCCAAACCACATAGCACCTTTGCGGTCTTTGTAGATGGAATAAACTTCATAAGGACTGAAAAATGGATTGATGCCCTGTGCATACATTTCATCGTGTAAATAATGTCTCGGAAATTCTAATTGATACAGATTTTTTCCGTCAAAGCGGTAAGGTCCGTTTTCGTTTCTTTTGCCCAGTATGTTAAACCATAAATCATTTGTTTCTGATTTCCAGTCTTTACTTTTTACAGGTTGTAAAGTTGTGAATTGTTTCCCGTCAAATTTATTGATGCCCGTTAGCGTTGAGAAATATATATTTCCAAATTTGTCTTCTTGAATTTGTCTTATACTGTCGTTGCAAAGACCGTCTTTGGTGGTGAAATTGACAATGGTTTTGCCGTCATAACGATATACTCCTTCGCCATTACTCCCAAACCAATAGTTGTTTTTTTTGTCTTGAAACACATACCATAAATGATCTCCAAGTTTATTTACAGTGTCACCTTTTGCAATGTGCTGACTTAAATCATCTGCCTTGTATGCGTTATTTTTTGACTGTCCGTTGCACGATGTCAGTAGGATCAGAATGTTAAAAAATAAGAATAATCTTAAAATCATTGTCTGTCTATTCAAAGTTTGCTCTTTTGTAATAAAGTTGCCGCTAATTGAAAAAACTCATTTCAGTTGGCAGTGTAAAAATGGCGATAAAAGGCGGCATAATCAAGTATAAAGAAAGAATCCTTAGTCGCTGACTAAGGATAGCAGAGGTGAGGTCGGTCATTAATTCAAATATTATTGAGTCCATCTCACATAGTTACTAATGATGTCAAAGTCCTTCCACATTATTTTTAATGTGTCTTTGTCAACAGAAATTATTTTGCCTTCTTGAATAAAGTCGTTGTAATATATCTTCAGTTTATTTTCTTTCAGCTCGTATGGCATATCACCGTCTCCATCATAGTCAACTACAAAAAATGATTTATTTGTCAGCCAAAAGTCTGCATGCGGACCATCGGGATCATTTGTCCAAATGCCAAACAGTAAGGCAGTGTCAAGGTTAGTTGAAACTATAGAAACACTTGGTCTGTCAATGTTTTTAATTTCTTTGTTGTCTGTGTTAAAGTCTGAAATTGTAAAAGACTTTCTATTGTTTGGATTTGCAAGTTCGTTGTACCCGTGATTGATAGTATCTGAAACAATTGGCTTTTCAGAATTGTTAATTGTCGGCTTGTATTGATAGCCACAAGCTGTTACAAAAACAGTCAAAAATCCAGTCACAAATTGTATAATATATTGTTTTCCTTTTTTCTTCATTTTTGTTCAATGAAATACTGTTGGTTCCTTTGTCATTCGCTTACTGCTTAAGTCAAACTGTGAAAAAACTCCTCCACACTTTGCCCTGTAAAACTGGTGTTAAAAAGCTGTAAAAGCAAATTAAATTGGGTAGTTCAAAAGGCTTTGAAGTTGCGTTTAAGAGCATGTTATTGTGGTTTAGTACTGTGTAGCTACAAGCTAGATAAATGAAAAGCCTAGGTGCAACCTACGCATAGATGTGGGCACTATACTTTCGGATTATTCCACATTGGCTTTATTTGATACTAAATTAAACCTCTTGTTCTGGTTCAATTTCAACTTGTGCCTGTGCTAACAATTCATAGATATTCATTTCTGCATCCATAACCTCAAAGGAAACACATAGTGCATAAGGTGTTTCGTTTTCAAGATTCCTGTCCCAACCCGAATGTCCAATTATTGCAATGCTAAATTCATCAGCAAATTGTTGTGGTTCTATAATAGCCCAACTTTTCTGAACAGTCGAATTATTTCTACTCATTCCTTTTGTTCCCCATTTTGGATTCTCTCTGATAATCCATTTGATTACATCAACACCTTCATCAATTTCTCCTGCTTCAGGTTGTTCGGCTGATTCTAAATATTCTAAAGTTCGGTTTCTAAAACTACTAAAGCTCTCATTGTATTTTGAAGATTGCCAATCAAGCCAATTTGCCAAATAGGAGTGAGAACCCTTTCTCGTCAATCTTGTCTTAGCAGTGAAAGAAAGAGTTACCTCAACTAAAATTCTAAATTCTTTGCCTTCTCCTTTTAACTCGTTTGGGATTTTGATGCGATAAATGTCTGCTCTTTTAGCGCCAACTTTTCCGTCTTGAATGAATGTGATTCTTGATTGAGAATTATTTAATGCTCTGTTTACATCAGGTATTCCGTAACCATAATAACTGAAATCTTTTGCTGTCGGATTGTGAAAACAATGTTCAGGTAATCTTGCACTCTGAATAATTAAAGCCCGATACATTTGTGCTGATTCAGTTGGATGTTCTGTTTGCAATCTTGAAGCAATGTAACTTACTTTAGGTGTGCTGAAAGAAGTTCCGAAAGAATCTTTCCCAACTGCACTTGCTTTGTGCATAGTTGAGTTCACTAATTCAGGCGATGTGGTTTCATTTGTTATCAGTTCTTCTGATAATTTATTTTTCATTAAGTCACCACCGAATTCAACAACATCAGGTTTAATGCAACCCCACATTCCAAATCCTGTTCTTGAAAAAGGTGAAACATAATTCTGACCAGCAAGTGCTTTGTAATCGTCATCCTCAAAATTTTCTCTTGCGATTGAACCAACTGTTATTGCAAAATAACTAACTGATGGGTTAGCAATTTTTGATTTGTCATTGTCTAAATATGTGGGATAATTAGCTCCACTCTTTAAATAATCTGTGATGTTCGCCTTGGTTAAATTTCCAGCAGCAACGATAAAGAGAATATCATTTTCGTTTGTTAGTTTGTCAATTGATGCTGCCAGAGATGGCATGTGAGTTCCAAGATAAGCAGCATCTTCTGCAACAGACAAATTGAAAATTTTTGTCTCTGAATAATCGGAAATTATTTGCTCTAACAAAGAAGGGGCAAAATTCGCATCGCTAATTCTATTGTCTTTGTCAAGGATTCTTGCGTTCTGAATTATGCTTTCCAATTTATACTGTCCGTTCTTAGGAATTGAAACGGGATACAATACTGCACCTGCGACTTTAGTTCCATGTCCGCTTAATTTAACGAAGTCAGCAGTAGAACTATCTCCGTCCACATAAGAACGGGAATTTGCACTATCAATTGAAGGTTCAATTAGCCGATGATTTTCTTGAATCCCACTATCAATCACACAAACCTTTGCAGCATTTGCATCGGGAGCAATAACTTCAACTTCATAATCATCATCAATGTTTGTGTAGTCATGTTCCAAACCAAATTTTGCATCCAACTTTACTTCATACAAATATTGGTATGTCTGAACTAAATCCTTTAACCCTTTTCCGCTGATTGAAATTTTGAAATAGATAGCATCAACTTCGTTATCCCAAATGTCGTGCAAAGTGCCACCGTAAATTTGAATATAGTTTTCAATTTCAGTTTCTCTTGTAATTTGCTTCTTATCTCTTTCAATAAAAATATCATTTTCATGAGAATTGAACTCTGCAACCTTCTCTTGAAATTTTATTTCAGAATCAAAATCTTCTGCGTTAGGATATTTTTTATTACTGGGGATATAACATGATATTCCAATTTCAATTGTGTAGAGTACATCATTTTGAATGTCTCCCCAAATATTACTAATCTCTCCTTTGAGAAGTTCTTTTACTCGCCAACTATCATCGGTTATTAGTTCCCAAATTTGAGCTGCTTTATCTTTTCGTTGTCCTTTTTCATTCAAAAAATCATCTATGTTTTCATTGAATGCTCTTAGGTTATCGTTAGATGCTCCTATTATGTAACCGTTTTCTTCTTCTGCAATTAGTTCAATTCCCCAAAGTTTTAAACTATCAATGTCAAAAACTTGTGTATCAACTTTAAGAAAAACGGGAATATCATTTTCGTTTGGTAATACAATTCCTTCGGACTTCTTCTCCTCTTTTATTTTGTTCCAATTATCAAGTAATTGATTGACCGATGCTCCCAAATATTCGCCATGTCCTTTCCTATTTTCACGGTTCTTGGCTGTAATAGCTTCCGCCTCGGTGTTCCTACTACCACCGAATTTGACTTTAGCCAACCCTCTTACTTTGAAGGGTAATTTTAAATGAGGAAAGTCAGGCATAAATTATTTTAGGTAAAGCAGATTCTCGTTTAATGACTTTTCAATGTGAGATTGCTGCAAAACATTTTCGTTGCCGATAACAGCAATTTTTGCTGCATCATTAGCAACCTTCACAACAATTGCAGAACTGAAACCAATCATTCTATCGACCATAGAACTCCAGTTGATGTCTTTTGATTTTTCAATTGAAGAAAGTGTCAATTTAGTTAAACGTAAAATTTCTTCCTTACTTGGCTTTGGCATTTCAATGATGTCGTCAAAGCGTCTGAAAAGTGCTTGGTCAAGTGCATTTTCAATATTGGTTGTTGCAATCAAAATACCTTTTGAATTATACTGTTCTAAAAGGGTCAATAGGATATTTACCACTCTATGCATCTCACCAACATCTTGTGAATTGGTTCTCGTCTTACCTACAATATCAAACTCATCAAATAACAAAACACAAGGGTAGTTCTTAATGCCATCAAACAATCTTGTGAGGTTGCTTGCTGTCTCTCCAAGGAAAGAAGAAATTATAACATCAAAACGGACTTTCAAAAATGGAAGCCCTAAATTCCAAGCAATTCTTTCTGCACTCATGCTCTTGCCGCAACCAGGTGCTCCGTAAATCAAAATTTTCTGTCTGTATTGTAAGCCGTGGTGTGCAAGTCGTTCTTTAGCTGCAAACTCTTTTTCAATTCGTCTGATTTTTTCCTCAGTTTCTGATGGTAATACCATTTCATGTCGCAACTCATCTCGGTCAATAGAAGTTGCAAGTGGGAAATTATTTCGTTTGTCTGTCGGAATAGAAATTCCGCTTGGAAGAATCTTTTTTAATTCCCCTTTGAAATTTTGGCTTGCCGAAATATTTTTGTCCAAGATAAATTTCAGTTTGTCTGCCAGTTTCTCATGTCCTTTTTTCTTCTCGTCCTCAATGATAAGAGATGCAACCTTGACAACGTCATCTTCCTTATTTCCTTCAATGGAACGGAATAATCGAAGCATCAAATCTTGATTCATTTTTTATTTTATTAGTTAGATTAAACTTAAAAGTAATGCTGCAAAGTAACAAAAATAAGCGGGCTTCTGATAGTGTAAAACGAAGTGTTAACACTTGTAATCTTTTGCTTTTTGGTTTGCTTGAGAGTTGACTGGCAAAAGCTTTTTTGAAATTTACATTTATTTTTTATATTCTACATTTTCTATATTAGCTTTAAAATAGTGTTATAGTCAAATATGGAGAGTATTGACTAAAAGTATGTTAAACCTCCAATTTTGGGCAAACATGCGAAGATTTCCTTCGTTTCGCATTAAAAAAATATTGATGGATTGTGCAGCCATTCCCGATAAATTTTAAGTAAAAGTAATGGCTGCAGGGCACAATTGCAAACGGGCGTAATTATGGCCGGTGCAATCAGGTCACGTATTAAAACAGTAGTAGTAAAGTCTTACATAAACCTGGGGTAACGGCCCGGGTGGTGCTCGTGCATCAGGTCGGTTACCAGTTCAAACAACTGCTCAGCATTTGATTTAGAGAAGTAGTCGCCATCAGTACCGTAAGCAGGGCGGTGGTCATTGGCGGTAAGTGTTCGCGGGGCGCTGTCTAACCAGCGGTAGCCTTCTTGTTTTTCGAGTACCTGTTGCAGCATAAAGGCGCTGGCCCCTCCCTGTACATCCTCGTCTAAGAAAACAACCTTATTGGTTTTTTTGAGTGATTCCACAATGCTGTGGTTAAGGTCAAACGGCAATAAACTTTGCACATCAATCAGCTCGCAGCTTATGCCGGCATCAGCCAGTTGTTTAATGGCTTCTTCTGCCACGCGCACGCACGAGCCGTAAGTTACTATGGTTACATCGTTACCTTCTATAAGTGTTTCAGGCACTCCCAGCGGTACGGTAAACTCGCCAATGTTGTCGGGCATTTTTTCTTTTAAGCGGTACCCGTTCAGGCATTCAATAACCAGGGCCGGTTCATCGCTTTGCAAAAGGGTGTTGTAAAAACCTGCAGCCTGAGTCATGTTGCGCGGGGTAAGTACGTGCATGCCCCGCAGGGAATTAATGATCATACCCATAGGCGAGCCCGAGTGCCATATACCTTCTAAGCGGTGTCCGCGGGTACGTACAATCAACGGGGCCTTTTGTCCGCCTTTGGTGCGGTATTGCAAGGTGGCTAAGTCATCGCTTAGCGGTTGCAGGCCGTAAAGTAAATAATCCAAGTACTGTATTTCGGCAATAGGGCGCAGGCCGCGCATGGCGGCACCCAATCCCTGGCCAATGATGGTGAGTTCACGTATGCCCGTATCAAAAATGCGGCTCTCCCCGTATTTTTCCTGCATACCGGCAAACCCTTGGTTCACGTCACCAATTTTTCCTACGTCTTCACCAAAGGCATACACGCGCGGGTCGCGGGCAAGGGCAGCATCAAAGCAAGCCTGTACCACCTCGCGTCCGTCAACGGTTTTACTTTCTTCTGAGTACACCGGTTTAACCTCTGTAACACTCAAGGCAGCTTGTGGCGATTGGCTGTGAAGGTAGCTGCTGTAACGCTCCTTGTTCACCGAGAGGAAATTGTTTTTGTACTGTATAAGCGTATCGCGTTGTGCAGAGGTTTCTCCGTAAGTCAGGCGCAGCACCGCGTTAACTGCCACCGCAATATCTTTACGAATGGGTTCAGCAATTTTGCGCAGCATGTTGGCGTGTTGCAAAACAGCATCAGTATGTGCACTGGCAGCAGCTACCTGTTCCAGGTATCCGCAGGCCTCGGCCACGTCTTGTTTTATGGGGCTCAGGTAAGCTTCCCAGGCTTCTTTTTTGGCTACGTTTACCGCAATTTTGGCGTCTTCTTCCAGCTTGTTCAGTTCCTCTTCCGTGGCTAAAGATTTCTCTGTAATCCAGTGCCTGAATTTAAGTACACAATCGTGGTCGAGTTCCCACTGCAAGCGCTCTTTGCTTTTGTAACGCTCATGCGAACCGGAGGTAGAATGCCCCTGCGGTTGGGTTAACTGCACCACATGAATAATGGCAGGTATATGTTTTTCGCGGGCTTGTTTGGCTGCCTCTTCGTAAACGCGCACCAGCTCAGGGTAATCCCAGCCGTTTACACGGTACATGTTAAAGCCGTCTCCGTTTTCATCCAGGGCATATCCTTTCAGAATTTCAGAGAGGTTTTGTTTGGTGGTTTGGTATTTGGCGTGAACGGAAATACCGTATTCATCGTCCCATATAGAAACCACCATAGGTATTTTAAGTACACCGGCTGCGTTGAGCGATTCAAAAAAGTGCCCTTCGGAAGAAGAAGCATTGCCAATGGTACCCCAGGCAATTTCGTTGCCGTTATCGGAAAATTGATTTTCGCCTATGAGTGAAGCATTGTCGCGGTAGTATTTAGAGGCATGGGCCAATCCCACCAAACGCAACATTTGTCCGGCTGTGGGCGATATATCGGCTGAGGAGTTTTTAAGGTTTTTAAGGTCTTTCCAACTGCCGTCAGCATTAATGGTGCGGGTTGAAAAGTGTCCGTTCATCATGCGCCCGGCCGAGGCGGGTTCAGCTACAACATCGGTATTGGCATACAGCTGGGCAAAAAATTCCTGCGTGCTGTGCAGGCCCGAAGCCATCATAAAGGTTTGGTCGCGGTAGTAGCCTGATCGGAAGTCTCCGGCACGGAAAGCCTTGGCCATAGCCACCTGCGGCAACTCTTTTCCATCGCCAAAAATTCCGAACTTGGCCTTACCCGTAAGCACCTCTTTTCGGCCCAACAGACTGGCCTGTCGGCTTTCATAACAAATGCGGTAATCTTCCAGCACGGCAGTTTTAAACTGCTCAATAGTTAGGTTCTGTGTTTCCGTTGCACTCATGGGCACTGCTTTTAAAGGTCCAAAAATACGGGTATCTGAGGTATTGAGGAAATGATTTTTATGGTTTGCTTTTTGCCCGGGCAGCCTTTACATTTGTGTTTTGGTATCATTGGAACAGTTATTGTTTAGTTTGACCTAACAAAAATTTTAAAACATATACATGATGAAAAAGTTATTCCTTTCAGCCGTTTTTGCAGTAGCAGCCAGCTTTGCGTCAATGGCCCAAACGACTCCTACCGTTCAGCCGGCAGCTGAAAACAAGAACCAGGCTGAGATTCAGTTCGAAGTGGAAACCCACGACTTTGGTACGTTCAAAGAAGGTGTGATGGCTACTTACGAGTTCAAATTCAAAAACGTAGGTAAAGAGCCGTTGATTCTCACCAACGTTTCAGCATCTTGTGGTTGCACCACCCCTGAGTGGCCTAAAGAGCCCATCAAACCGGGTCAAACAGCTGTAATCAAAGCAGTTTACAACTCAACAGGCCGTCCGGGTACATTTGTTAAAAACATTACCGTACAATCCAATGCTAAATCAGCGATGAAAATGCTTACCATTAAAGGTAATGTAGAGTCACCTAATGCTCAACCTGCCTCACCGGTAGTTGTTCCACAGCACTAAGATTACAATTAACACATACTTAAAAAGTCCCCTTTGCTAAGCACAGGGGACTTTTTTTGTGCTTTAAGTTTTCATTATTTTAAAGGGATAGGTCCGGTCATTTCCTGCTCGCTCATCCACTTGGCACATTGCACCAAGCTGAAAGCGTAACTTTTCATGGCTGCAGCTTTTTCTTTTTCTGAATGAGCAAGGTTAGAAGGATTTTGTTTAACGTAATCGTACAGGGTTTCTTCGCCTTGCTGGCGCCATACAAAAAAGCGGGAGCTATCCAGGCAACCTATTTTATCATCAGCCGAGAAGGTGATGTAGGGCCTGCTTTCACGCAGCAAATCCATACCAAAAGTATTGTTTACGTAAGAGAAACCCATAAGCCCCATCACGGTAGGAAACACATCAATCTGCCCGCCTACCGCCCCAAAGGAGCGAGGTTGTAAAACAGCCGTATCAGGCGAGTGAATAATAAAGGGTGAGTGGTGGTAGCTTAGTGGCATGTCATACACATTGTTGCCTACAATGCCTCCGTGGTCGGCTACAAAAACAAAAATGGTGTTGTCATACCAGCTTTGGCGGGAGGCCAATTCCATAAAATGTTTAATGGACCAATCGGCATATTCAATTACCTGTTGTTTGATGTCTCCTTCCCGGGGTTGGAAAGGAATATTATCAGGCACCATGTAAGGTCCGTGGTCGCTGGTGGTGAGTAGAGTGGCAAAAAAGGGCTGCTCGTTTTTGCTCAATCGGTTAAGTTGGGGGATGGCATATTCAAACAGGTAATGATCGGGCACACCAAAAATGTTGTGTATTTTATCTTTGGGATAATCTTTTTGCGAAACAATGCGGTCAAAGTGATTGTGCAATAAAAATCCACCGGCATTGTCAAAGGTTTCAAAATGGGTGGTGAAATAAATGTTGTAGTATCCGTTTTGTTTAAGTACCCAAGGGAACCCGCTGTAGGTATTGATTTTGATGTTGCTCATGGGGTGCTCGCGCAAAAATGCGGGGTACGAGAACAGGGTGGAATAAATGCCGTTGAATGTGTGTTTTCCCGCAGAGTAGGTGCGGTCAAAACTCCAGGAAATATTGGCCAGACTATCCAGTGCAGGAGTAAGGTTAAGGGTATTGCCAAAGCGTCCCATTTTTTCAGCGCTCATACTTTCCATCAGCACCAGTACAATGTTTTTCTTTAACGGTGCATGTGCAGCGGTTACATTACGGGCAACGGGTGAGGCATAGCCGTTGTGCTCTGTTTTGTAGTAGGCACGTACCAGTTGCTCAGCCTGTTTTACGTCCATCAGTTCGGTTTTGTCCAGGTAGCTCACCAGCAAAGTAAAAACCGGATTTAAACCCAATTGATTGGTAAAGGCATAGTTGGTGGTAAAGGCATTTTCAATACGAATGGGTGCCTGTGTTCGCCCGCGGATGCCTAAAAAAACCACGAACAAAAAAAGTAAACTGATACCCGCACGTTGCCAAAGCGGGGAGGTTGTTTGCTGAAAATATTCAGGCGTTAATTGGCTGAAGTGTTTTTTGATTTTGAGGAGGTAAAAAACAGTAACCGCAACAAACAGAAAAAAGTACAGGTAATAAGAAGGTTCCTGTGCAATCATCTGTATGCCGAAATCAAGGTTGTTCATCCAACTGAAAATAACTGCCGTAAGTCGGGAGAAGTTGTATAGGAAAAACGGAATGTCAGCCGCACAGGCAAAAAAGGACAACGAGAAAACAATACCTGTAAACCACAATAGTGAGCTGCGCAAGGTGTACGAAAACCGAATTTTGCCCACATACATTACCGCATAGATTAATGCAGGCAGGGCAAGTAAATAACAACTGATAACCGTATCAAACCGAAAGCCTTTTTGAAATGACCACCACGTAAAAAGTATTCTTCCGTATACTTTTTTTATTTCATACAGTTGTTCGAAAGAGGCGATGAGCAGCGCAATGCGGAACACTAAAAAAATGAGCATACCCCACAGGTAAACAGGAAGCAAGGCCCTGAGTGGTAGTGGCAGTTGATGAAAAAAGCGGTTCAGGTATTTGAGCATATTAAAGAATGGTTGCTAAAATATTAATTTTAATGCACTCATTCACATAAAAATACTCACGGGCAGGCACAACAGCCAAAATCTAATGCGTAAATTTGATGCGTGCACGATATAGAACCATTTTACAACTGGCGCGAACTGTACAGGGCAGAAGATGATGCTGCGTCTCCTTTTTATGAGCGGGAGTACAGTGAGTTTGAATTTACTAACCGGGTGTATAACTATTTAATACATCCGCAATGGGATGAGTTTGGTTCCCCTACTTTATACATCAAAATCCTGTATGCAGATTACAAGGAAGGTTTTGCCATTATTGAAATGATGGGAGAATGGAACGATGCCATCAATAACGATGTGATGTTATTGAAACGTGATGTGGTGGAGCTTATTCTGGATGAAGGCATCAATAAATTTATTCTTATCGGAGAAAACGTGCTCAACTTCCATGCGTCAGACGACAGCTATTACGAAGAGTGGTTTCAGGATGTGGAGGACGGCTGGTTGGCGGCCATCAATTTTCAACCACATGTGCTGGAAGAGTTCAAACACGAAAACATTGATTACTACTTTAATTTTGGTGGTGAACTGGATGAATTGTACTGGCGAAAATTATCGCCTGTGCAATTGTATGCTAAGGTAAAAGAAATACTTGGCCGTAGGCTGGGAGCCTAACTCAGTAAAGACTTCAATACAGCAGAGGCAAGAACAAAATAAGGTTGTTTCATATATATAAATTTTACATGGTTACATCAAATCTGCCTGACTTTACTTCTACCTTGCGTGAAAAATTATTTTGATCAAACAGCGTAAACTCAAATGTACCGGAAACAATGCGGTTAACTGAGTCGAGTCGTGTAATGGTGAAGTAGGCCTGGCCACCTTTGTTAATGGGGTCATTTGAGAAATAGTATATGTCATTATGTTTAATATTAACTGTACCTTTACTTGTATCCTTGAATGGGAATATATAAATCCCGGGTTTATATATATTTCTTATGCCGAAATTTATTGCACCTATCGCAGGTAGCCAAGAAGGACCATCATCATCAATTTCATATTCCACAGTTAACTCTCCATTGTAATACATTGCCAAATAGCTTTTATCACCGTCTATGCTATTGGGCCAAGCCATGCCGTTCATTAAGCAACCAAATGTTCCGGCACCAACAGAGGTAGCATCGGGCAGTTTGTCAATCTCCCGCTCTTTCTTGCATTGAATGTTTAAGCTGCAAAAAGCTGTAAACAGTAAAAGGAGGTAGTATTTGTTTTTCTTATTCAAATGTTTTGGTTATTCGAAATAAGACAAAAAATTTGAATATACAAGACCTCTTATAATTTTTAGGATAGAATCCGAAGTTACGACTTAGCAAAGCAATCTGATGAACGCAATGAATAAACTCCGGAAAGCGGTGGTGAACTGGATGAATTGTACTGGAGAAAATTATCGCCTGTGCAATTGTATGAAAAAGTAAATCATATTCTCCAACGCAGATTAATGTAAGTGACTACTTTTCGCCTGAAAGTTTTTCATATACCGTATCAATAAAATCAAAACCAGGTTCTTTCCACGTAACTTCAGAATGAATTAGTAGAAGGTAGTCACAGTCGAATAAAATATCCCAATAAGTTTTTTCTTCATTTACCAATCTGTATTTTTTACGCCCATTGCTGTATGCCGTATTATGGTAATACCAGTAGTTGAAGGCAAACAGTGAATCAGCTGTTCCGGTATGAATAAATTTCTGAAAATAACTGTCACCCACACAAAGCAATTTTACTTTTTGTTGCGGTGTACCTGTGAAGTTGATGGTGGGATACGAGTAAGTTTGGTACTTGGGTTTTATCATCAGGTTAAGTACGGGTTCAGTATCATTATCACCCATTTCGGGGATGTTGGTTTTTCTTATACCAGTAATTACTGGGCTGCGGTGCGGCAATGGTTTCAGTTGTTCAAGTGATTGACACAACGTATCCAGTACCAGTGCTTGAGCGTATACACTCCAGTGAATGCCCAGTTTGGTCATTAGCAAATGAACTGAAGTATCTTTGATTAAGCTGAACCAGTGATGATAGTCTACATAAGGAATACCACTTTCGCGAAGTGTGTGGCTGAGCCAGTAATAATTGGTACGTGTTTTTTCAGCAGGGGAATAAGGCATGGGCAGGTCCTGCGGGTAGAGATTAGCTTTACCAGGAGCAATTACAATCAACATTGGAATGCCTCTACGGGCCATCGAATCATGAATTATTTTGAGCTTTGCAAAGCGGTTGAGGTAGTTTTCTTTTCCGGTAAAATCATCACCTGTAACAGAACGGATGTTGTTTAGTGAAAATACGTTTCCATTTTTGCCGATTAAGAAATCTTTTTCACCAGATTCATCAAACAACACTTTGAGCCATTGATTGCGAAGTCGAATAAGCATTGAGCGCAATCCTGTTTTACTATCAAGCCAGGCAGCAGCTTCATCCTGAAAAACGTTGTTTCCCCAATTGTATATTGTAAACTTAGGTTGTTTGATTTCTGTAACAGCACCATGAAGTGTTTCTTCGGGCAGCACTCTTGTAAGTGTTTGCACAAAAGGCAGCCACAGCAGCAGTATAAAAAACAGGGCTATATAGTGTGGCAGTCGCATCAGAAACGGAAGTAAATAAACGGATTAAAACCTGAAGACAAAACCTCACTGAAACTCCAAACGCATAAAAATAAAATGATCAGCGATTGAAAAACTAGTTTACCCCGGTGGGTTGCAGCCTCATAAAGTCTAGGAGCATTTTTTTCAATCAGAGGGAAGGCTCCTGCAAAACAGAACAACGCTGCCGTTATTAGTATAGAAGTTTGTTTTATCGAAAGTTGATCAAAGAGAGTAAAATCACGAATGGAACTCATAAGTTTCAACATATGAATGGCTGATGATAAATCAGGAGCACGAAAGAATACCCACCCAATCAAAGCAAGAGTGAAAGTGAGCAATAGGCGTGTTGGTTTACCTATGTGTGATGTTAACCTGTTCAGAAATAAACGTTCAGCCACCAGGAAAAAACCGTGGTAAGCCCCCCATACTAAAAAAGTCCACTCGGCACCGTGCCAGAATCCTGAAATCAGGAAGACCAGCCACAGATTAAAGTACATGCGGGTAGTTGATACACGATTTCCACCTAAAGGAATATACATGTAGTCGCGCATCCAGTTACCTAGCGAGATATGCCATCTGCGCCAAAATTCTGTAATACTTTGTGCGATGTATGGATAGTTAAAATTCTCAGGGAAGCGAAATCCCATCAGCATTGCGAGCCCTATGGCCATGTCACTGTAACCGCTGAAGTCAAAATAAATCTGAAAGGTGTATGCGATGGCCGCTACCCAGGCTAGAGAAGGTGTAATGTCAGCAGCAGGTAAAGCATAGATGAGATCAACTTCTTCACCCAATACATTGGCAATGAGAACTTTTTTTGAGAGTCCGATGATGAAGCGAAAAAAGCCTGAAAGATAATGGTGCACATTTTCCTGATGCTTTCGATCCAGAATCTGATCGGCTATTTCATTGTAGCGCACAATAGGTCCGGCAATCAACTGTGGAAAGAGCAATATGTACAGCAGATAATCGCTCAATCGTTCAAAAGGAGACTTGGTTTGACGGTACACATCAATCAGGTAGCTCAACTTGTGAAACGTAAAAAAAGAAATGCCAATTGGCAATGCCACCTTGGTCCAGTGTAAAGCTTGAAATCCAGCAACCGTTAACGCTGAGTTGAGGTTGTCAATAAAAAAGTTGGCATATTTGAAGTAGAGCAGCAAACCCACATTAAGCACTACACCTGCCCACAACCGAAGTGTTTGTTGTGAGTAGGAAAGTTGCCTGATGTTTTTCATCAAATAAAAATCCGCACATATGCCGGCCAGTAGTACCAGCACAAACAGGGGTGCCCCCCAGGTGTAGAAGAGCAAGCTAGCTGCGGCTATCAGCACATTTCTGCGCTGTAACGGGAAAAGGTAGTTGAGGAGCAGAAAGACGGGGAGAAAATAAAATAGAAAGAGACTGCTGCTGAAAACCATAGAAGGCCTTTAGTTCAGTAGGGACTTTAGGAGGGTTGAAATTATTTTTCCGTCAGCCTTACCCGCCAGGGCTTTCATGGCCAATGGCATTACTTTACCAAAGTCGGCTGAAGTTGTTGCTCCCGCATCTGCCACCACTTGTTGTAAAATGGTTTTGATTTCGGCCTCGCTCATTTGTTGCGGCAGGTAACGTTCAATTACATCAATCTCTTCTTTTTCTTTTTGAGCCAGTTCATCGCGCCCGTTTTGCAGGTAAATGTCCATAGACTCTTTACGTTGCTTGGCCAGTTTCTGAAATATTTTAATGGCCTGTTCGTCCTCCACCTTATCGCCTGCTCCTTCAGCAGTGGCTGCAAGTAAAAGCGCTGATTTAAGTGCACGCAAGGCGCGTAAAGAAGCCTCGTCACGGGCTTTCATGGCCGTTTTGATATCCTCGTTAATTTGTTCTGCTAATGTCATGAGTAAAAATTTTCTGTGTTAATAGTAAAAACAGGCAGGTACTATTCCATCATTGCCTGGTCCTTGTTCAGAAAGAAAGAGAACGTATCGCCTCTTAAACCCAAACGAAGTGTTTCCAACGGAATAACATCGTTGGTGGCAATGTTACCGAGATTCACATTTGAACCAATCAGTTTAATAAAATATACCTGCTGCGCTTTTTGAGGTGCTTCCCAAATAATGGTTTCTTCCGGTATTTTGGTAAGTATTTCCTGTACCAAACCTTCCCTCACTTCACCTGTTCCTCTGAATATGCCTACATTACCTGCTTCACGTGCTTCTGCTATTACCTTCCATACACCGGCTTCAATTTCTTTTTGCATCAGCTCTATCCATTTGTACGGTGGAATAATTTTTTCAGCATCTTTTGATCCTACCTCTGAAAGCACGGTAAAGTGTTTGGCCAGTGTGCGGATGTATTCACATTTTTTTTCGTGGTTAAGTGTGATGGAACCATCACTTACCTCCACATGTTGCAGTTTATATTTTTCTAAAATGCGCATGTATTCTTCCAGTTGGTTGCGCACTATAAAAGCTTCAAATAAAGTTCCGCCAAAGTATACGGGAATACCCGCAGCGCGATACACTTCAATTTTACTGTCCAGATTTCCGGTAACAGCCGAGGTGCCGAAGCCCAGTTTTACAATATCAATATGTTTGGAAGAGGTAGACAAAAGATCTTCGGCTTCACGCACACTAAGTCCTTTATCCATCATCATGGTAATGCCTGATTGACGTGGTTTGGCAATACGATCGGGTAACTGATTCAATTTAAAATTCATGCTGCTTATTTGCGGTACAGTTCTATTAATTCGGTAATTTCATTGGCATTGTTGAGGTAGGGTGCAAACTCATACAAAAGAATGTGTTCGCTGAAATCAATCTTCAACGCGCTTTCCAGATAATATTTTGCCTCGTTCATTTTTCCGGCTTCATACAGGTAGTTAACCAACCGGTAATAAAGCTGCGGAGTATCTGGATTTATTTTAATGGCTTCTTTGAGCAAATCGGTGGCGTTGTCCAAGTCATCTTTTTCATAACAAACAAATGACCAGTCGAGCCAGGCCTCTTCCATGGTAGGGTCCAGCTCAGTCAGTTTCTGATAAGCTTCAATGGCTGCTTCATCATTGCCCACTTTGTATTCAGCATCAGCTAACGCCAATAGGTATTCAGTGTTTTCAGGATCCAGCTCCACGGCACGTTTGATGTAATTGAGCGCTTCGTGGTAACGACCTTCTTCGTCATAAGAAATGCTGATGCCAAACCAACCTTCGGCAAAGGCAGGGTTTAACTTCACCGCTTTTTTGTAATACTCCCGTGATTTGTTAAACTGAAGTAGCTTGTCGTAACAGCCTGCAATATTGCAATACGTTATCGGATCGGGGCCTTCCAGTTCAATGGTTTGCACATACTCTTCAATGGCCTCTTTGTAGCGGTCAAGTTCTACCAGTGTGTTGGCTTTGTTGAAGTGAGCCGATGAAAAACTTTCATGAATGATGATGGCATAATCGTAGGCCTCCAGTGCTTTTTCGAACAGGCCGAGTTTGTTGTATACCGCGCCAATGTTGTACCAGGCTGAAGAGGAATAGGGGTGTGCATCAATCAGTCGTTGGTAGTACTTGATGCTCATTTCCAAATCGTCCATCATGTCATAACAGAAGGCAATTTCATAAAGCGCCTCCGGGTTATCTGCATCTTTTTCCAGCACCCGCTCCAGCAAAGCTATGGCCGTGCCGAAGGCATGATTGGTTTGCAGAATAAAGGAAATGGTAAACGTGAGTTCGTTGGGGTCCTCGGCAATGGCAATGGCGTGTTCGAAAGCATCTTCAGCCAGTTTCATGTCTTCCAGGTGAATGTAAATTTCACCCTTCAACACCTGTACCTCTTCATTGCTGGGCTCCAGTACTTCAGCACGTTCAGCCAGTTCAAGCGCCTCATCGTAATTGCCTGATAGCAATGCAATGTGCGATTTCTTGATAATAAACGTAACGGAGTAGGGATGTTGCTCCTGAGCAAATTCAACAACAGAAGAAGCCTTTTTCAGCTTATCGTCAGTGATGTAGAAGTCAATAATGTTCTCCAGTTCTTCGGGGTCGAAAAACTGCCAGTCCTTGTTCTTCACCATCTCCTCATACTTCTCAACCGATGAGGTAATGTCCTCATCCCGAAAGTCATCTGCTTCCATAGGCTGTGTTTGTTAGTGTATCCGAAACAAAAGTAATATAACGCACGCACAAATTCTGCGGGAATAGTCCCATATTTGAATGCGTTTCTTTAAACAGTTGTTTACAAGACATATTGTAAAAATGAAAAAAATATTGTTACTATTGTTCTCCTTTGTTTCAGGAGAGTTTTTATCTGCTCAACCAACTGCTGAAAACATTCGTCAGTCACTCTGGCAGCAACAGGTTAATTACAACATCCGTGCTACTTTAAACGATCAAACGCACACCCTTAGTGCTTTTGTTGAGATGGAGTACATCAACAACTCTCCCAATGCACTCACGGAAATTTATATACACCTGTGGCCCAATGCTTACAAAGACAATTCAACGGCATTTGCACGACATGAACTGGAGGGTGGTTCAACAGATTTTTATTTTGCCAAACCTGAAGAACGCGGTTATATTGACTCTTTAACCTTTAAAGTGGACGGTAATGTTGTCAGTTGGAACTACCTGAAAGACACCATTGATATTTGCAGGATACAGTTAGCAAAACCGCTACAGCCGGGCGACCGCATCACAGTATCCACACCCTTTAAAGTGAAGTTTCCTAAAGTGTTTTCGCGCATGGGCCACAAAGATCAGTTTTACGCGGCCACGCAATGGTACCCCAAACCGGCAGTGTATGACGTAAACGGGTGGAACTATATGCCGTACCTTAATCAGGGAGAGTTTTATTCTGAGTTTGGCAACTTTACTGTAACCTTAACTGTGCCTGCTCACTACAGAGTGGCGGCCAGCGGAGAATTGCAAACACCGGCAGAGCAAGAATGGATAAACCAATTGAATGGTTCAGGTGCTTCAGCTCGGGCCGATTCCGGTTCAGCAAAAACCATCGTATATCAACTCGACAAAGCACATGATTTTGCCTGGTTTGCTGCCGATAAGGGCTATTTTGCCCAAAGTAAAGTAACACTCAAAAGTGGCAAAGAAGTACGTCTTCAAACGTTTAGTGTTACCGCTCCACCTACTCAGGGACTTGAATTTTTGGCGAATGCAATCACCTATTACAGCATAGAAATAGGAGAATATCCTTACAGCATTTGCACCGCTGTTGATGGTCCGCTGGAAGCTGGTGGAGGCATGGAATATCCCACTATAACCATTTGCAACGGGCTGAATGAAACGGTGGTATTGCATGAGGTGGGCCACAACTGGTTTTACGGAATACTGGGCAGTAATGAACGCAAGTATCCGTGGATGGATGAAGGATTGAATTCATTTTATGAAAACAGTTACTTTGCTCACCGGCCCATGATTAAGGTGTTTCAGGGAAAACGCGACCCGTTTGATTTGAATCGCTACACCATAAATGATCAGGCTCACTTTGCCTATCTGCTCACTGCCCGTAGAAACGAGGACCAGAAAATTAACGAGCAGGCATCAGCTTATTCCTTGCTTAATTACGGAGCAATTGTATACATGAAAAGTTATCTGGTATTTGATCACCTGCGTGCTTATCTAGGTAAACCTCTGTTTGACTCCTGTATGAAAACATATTATGAAACCTGGAAATTTAAACATCCCTTACCGGGAGATTTCAGAAATATTTTTGAGCAGGTATCTGGCAAAAACCTGGATTGGTTTTTTGATACTTACCTCAACACAACGCAACGCAATGACTATGAAATTATCTCCTGCAAAAAACGCAACGGGAACTATACCATTAAAATTAAAAACAATACAGGCTTAGCTGTACCCCTTTCATTTTCTACAGTAAAAAACGGAGAGATTACACTTACCCAGTGGAGCCCCGGATTTAAACAGAAACAAACCTTTACATTACCTGATAATGGTGCAGATAGGGTGGTGATAGATGCTATAAGGACTACACCGGATTACAACAGGAGCAACAACAGCATTAAAACATCTGGGTTATTTAAAAAGAGTAAGCCTGTTCAGTTACAGCTATTGGGTAGTTTGGAAAACACCGAGCGGCAACAGATTTTTTACTCCCCATTGGTGGGCTGGAATGAGCACAACCGCTGGATGTTGGGGATGGCCTTTTACAATTCATTACTGCCGCAAAAATCATTTCAGTACACCATAGCGCCCCTGTACAGTTCAACCAGCAATGATTTGAACGGATACATTAATTTGAAAAAAATATGGTCAACCACCACAGGTATAAAGAATATTGATGTGGGGTATGATGCCGCCCGTTTTCGTACAACAACATTTGGTCAACAAAGTGCATTTTACCAAAAGCAGGCGCCTTATGTTACATTTCATTTGCGCTCAGGAGCACGTTCAAAAGTTAACCGCTTTGTTCGGCTGCGCGGAGTGTTTGTATATGAGGAAGAAGATAGCGAGGGAATGGATTACGATGTAAGCTATTATACCAGTCGGTTTTTACAGGCACAATATGCTTTTGCCAATAACAAAGCGTTAAACCCGTGGGGTTTCAGAATGCAATTGGAGAAAGGTAAAGATTATTATGTGAGGTTTGATAAGATAACAGCAGAATGGAAATCGCGCTACAACCTGGGCATGAAGAAAAAGAATTTTGATGTGCGGGTATTTGCCGGCAAAATGTTTATGCAAAGATTAAATAAACTGAGCGGACTGGAAGGACGCTATTTCTTGCGCTTGAGCGATAACACAGGATGCATAGACTATACCTACGACCAAACTTTGATGGGCAGGGGAGCAAGCAACGGCATTTTTGCGCAACAGATATTACCCCGTGAAGGAGGTTTTAAAACACTGGCAGGAATAGGCAGTACTAATGATTGGTTGGTAGCAGCCAATTTGCGTTGTGATATCCCCGGCATTTTACCCATTAAACTTTTTGCTGATTTTGGGACTTATTCCAATGCTAAAAGTGCGTTTCCCGGCTCTCAGGCTTTAGTGTATAATGCAGGAGTGATATTGAAAGTGAAGGAGAATATTTTTGAGGTGTACTTCCCTGTGGTGGCCAGCAGCGATATCGAACAATACTGGGAACTCAACAAGGTAAAATACGCACAACGCATCACCTTTTTGTTCAACCTTAACAGTTTGAATCCGCTGGATATTGTAAAAGATATAGGGTTCTGATTTATTTCATCAAAGCATTATCGCGCAGGCGCTGATGATACGATTGAACGGCTGCTTTGATTTGCAGTTCGAGTTGTTTTTTCTCTTTTTCAGGTAAGGTACTCAGTACATTTTCACGCATCAGTTCATCTTTCGGATAATGATAAACGGCACTAAGTTGTTGTCCGTTAAAATGCACTACATAATGCTGTGTGATTAACTGATACATTCCGTTATCGAAATGCAAAGCGAAATGCTGCGCATTGCTGTCAAAAGCAGCGTTGCCAAAAGCATAGAATGGTTTGGCATAATGCAGGTAATGCAGGACAGTGGGTGCAATATCGGCATGGGAAACTACGGTGGAGTCAAGCTGTTTTTTAGCGTTTTGTGGTTCAAACAACAATAATGGCACTGCATATCTTCCGGCCAGAGTCTGGTATTTCCATTCCATATTTTCAGCACTGTGGTCGGCAGTTATTACAAATAGAGTGTTGTTGTACCAGGGCTGTTTTTTTGCCGTTTCAAAAAACTGCTGCAAGGCAAAATCAGCATAACGTATGCTGCGGTGAATGGGCAATTTTCCTTTAGGGAATCGCTCTTTGTACTGTTGCGGAATAGGATAGGGATGGTGAGATGATAAAGTAAAAACAGCTGCACAAAACGGTTCTTTGGTTTGGGTAAGTTGTTGGGCAAAATAGTTCAGGTAGGGCTCATCAAAAATACCCCAGTGACCATCAAAATCTTTTTCACTCCGGTATTCGTTGAGTCCGTAATAATCACCAAAACCTGATGCACCTATAAATCCGTCAAACCCCATGGTGCCGTTTCGCGAACCGTGATAAAAGGCCGAACTGTATCCTTCAGCACGCAATGTTTTTCCTAACCCGGGCAATTGGTTGGTTTGGTATGGAGAGTTGATAAGCGGTATATCTAGTAAAGACGGAATGGAGGACAAAATGGAGGGCAATGCTTCGATAGATTTTTTTCCGTTGGCATAGGCATTCACAAACACATAACTGTTGTGGCACAGTGAATCCAGAAAGGGAGTATAACCCATTCCTCCGTTAAAAAAACCGACATACTCTTTCCCGAAACTTTCGAGTATGATGACCACAACATTTTTTTGTTCGAAGGGTAATGTGTTGGTATAGTGTTTAACGTAAGGGGCATTTTTGTTCAGGTCTTCATTGTTCAGCCATTGGGGTACTTCAGCAGTTTTGTTGCCCACAGTGGCCATCATTTGAAAGGGCGTGTTGATGGTGAGCGGAATCAATTCAGCCTGTACAAAACGTGTGGCATCAAAAGGTCGGATAGGTTTCAGGTAAAAGCCACCGCGTGCTGAAACAACCCACACACCCGCAAAAAGCAAGAAGAGTGCTGTGTGTTGCAGGTAACGTTTAATGCTGTATTTGTTTTCATCGTACCTGCTCATGTCGGGGTACAACTTCCACATGGTCCAGGCCGCCACAGGCAACAGCAAAGCCAGGTACCAGTAATCTTTCACATAGTCGGCCCACAATGCGCCTATATCATTTTGTGTGGTGAACAACTCGGTACCTGTGCGTTTGGAAGTGAATTTGAAATATTCTACATCAATAATATTAACAACAAACGCAGCAAAATTGGTTAACACAAAAACTACTTTTAACACTGCCTGGTAATACGAGTGCGATCGGAAAGGTAAGGGTACAATGCTGAAAAAAACCAGCAGAATATTTACATAAGCTATAGCAGAAACGTCAAACAACAGCCCGTAAAAAAAAGTACTTAAAACAGGTAAAAATCCGTATTGTGCAAATGAAGGGGCATTCAGTAAAAAGAACAGCAATCTTGCTAACTGAAAAAATATCAGGGCCAACGCCAGGCGATGAAGAAGTAATCGGATATGGCCGGTAAGGCGCATCAGGAAATGGTTTGTGCGTGTTGTTCCAGGTATTTCACCCACTCTTCATACAACTCCATTTTCATAACTCTCGGAAATTTATTCTGACCACCTTCTTTGCCTCTCTTACGCATAAAATCAAGAAATACTTCTGAGGGATACACATCTACCTTGATATCTTTAAGTGCATGTTTCCGCTCTACGGCATAATCATCATTCAGGTCTTTGAGTAAATCATCTATGCGTTGTTTGATGTGGGCTTTGCTCACATTCACTTGTTCATTTAAACTAATGAACCAGTGGTGACCGAATAATCCTTCGTGACGTATGCCCGCTACACTAAATTCATTAATGGGTTGTTGTAATTCATCGGCTAATTTTACAATAGCAGTATTCATGTTGTCAACCGATAGGTGTTCACCGCACAAACTGAGAAAGTGTTTTGTTCTTCCGGTAATTTTGATTTCGAGGTTACGTTTACTTACAAATTTAATGGTGTCACCAATCATGTATCTCCACGCACCTGAGCAGGTACTGATGAGCAGTGCATATTCTTCTCCCTGACGCACATCTTCCAGCCATACCACTTCAGGGTTTTCTTTCAGCTCACCGTCTTCTGTAAAGTTTTTTTCATTGAAGGGAATAAACTCATAGAAGATGCCGTTTTTTACCAACAGCTTCATGCCTTTGGCTTCATCACTGGTTTGTTGAGCAATAAATCCTTCAGACGCTAAATACGTTTCGTAGTAATATACTTTTTGTCCGAAGAGTTTCTCCAGACTTTTTTTATAGGGATCAAGTGAAACGCCTCCGTGGATGTATACCTTGAGGTTGGGCCACAAATCGTGAATGGTGTTGAGGTTGTACTTTTCAATAATGCGTTCAAAAATAATCTGTACCCAGGCCGGTACACCGGCTACCATACCCACATCCCAATTGGGAGCTTCGTTTACAATTTCATCAATCTTTTCCTGCCAGTTACGTTTTTTGCGTGTTTCGTTATCGGGTTTGGAAAAAGGCTCAAACCAAAACGGCACATTGCCGGTAGTAATACCACTGAGGTCACCACTGTAATTGGTACCGTTGTAATGCAAATCGGTGCTTCCGCCAATCATGAGGGAGTGTTTGGAAAGCGTGTTTCGTGGTATGTTTTTACTGCGGCCAATGTGAATGATTTGTTTCAAACTTGCACGCGTAAGTCGCTTGCGCATGTCGTTCGAAACGGGAATGTATTTGCTGGCACTATCCGTTGTGCCTGAGCTTAGAGCAAAGTAGGAAGTTTTCCCGGGCCAGCAAACAGATTTTTCCCCGTCAAAACTACGTTGCCACCATTTTTTGATAGACAGGTAGTTGTTCACCGGTACAAGTTCCTGATAGCTTTTTACCAGATCATCGCTGTTCAGTATATCAATAAAATTATACTCTCTTCCAAAAGCGGTATCATGTGCTTTGGCCAGCAGTTTTCTCAGTGTTTTGAGTTGCTGGTTGGCGGCACGTTTATTTGAACTTAAGGGCAGAATTCCGCTTCGTACAATTGTTTTAATCAGACTCATCTATCTCTCTCGCTTGGTATAAAATTAACGCAAGATAAACAATTTTGTAATTATGGGCGCGAAGCTCTGAGTTCGGCCTCGCTTATACGTTGTTCCCACTTTAATTCCCCTTTGGTATTAAAGCACTTAATGGTAAGAATACGTTCTTTACGTTTACCGCTTAAAAATAGTTGGCAATAATTGGGTTCAGCCACCAGCGTGCCTTTTATGCGCATGGGGTTGTTGGCCTCCAGCGAATCTCTGAACACGTTGATGTTGGCTCCGCTACTCAATGGAGAGGAGGTTAAATCATAAATATCATAACCGGTTTTACTTTTGAACTTTGCATTTTTGAGCAGCTCGGTATGGTGACGGTCGCCACTCAGAAAAACTACTCCTTCAATTTTTTGATCAGCAATAAAATTCAATAATTCCTCCCGTTCATTTTTGTACAGGTTGTATGATTCTTTGGTGGTGTATTCATTTAAAAACTGTCCGCCAATAACCACAAACTTAAAGGGTGCGTGAGAATCCTTCAGGGCATTTTTCACCCAGATTTTTTGCTTTTCTCCCAACTGAGATTTTTGCGGATATTTGCTTTCATCCATGTCTGTATCATCCCGAAAATAACGGTCGTCAAGCATAAAAAATTCGCAATCGCCATATTTAAATCGGGTATAAATGCCTTCATTGTTTTCACCATAAGAACGAGCAGGCCAGTATTCAGCAAAAATTTGTCTGCTTTCCTCTTTGAGTTCATAACTTCTTCCTCCATTGTTGGTACCGAAGTCATGATCGTCCCAGGTGGCATAGTGCGGCATAGTGCGAAGTAATGGTTGTAAGTTTTTATCAGAGCGGGTGTGCAGGTAGCGGTAAGCCAAACCACTTTCGCTTGTATAATCGGCTTCTCGGGTGTAAGTGTTATCACCCAGCCACAACATAAAATTAGCATTGCTTTTAGCCATGGTGAGTAAGATATCAGTTCCCTGTCCGTAGGGTTTGCCCGGGCGGTCATGTATACTGTCGTTCACATACAAACATGAGCCGGCTAAAAACGAAAACGCAGGAGGGTCTGTTCTCCATTCCCAAATGGTTTTGGTGGTGAACTGAAGAGGTTGTTCAAATTCCATTTTTTTACCATTCAGCCACAATTCATATCGATAAGTAGTGGCCATGTCAAGGTTGTTTAAATGTAATGTTGTACCATGTGCATCAGCACCAAACGGGTAGGAGTTGTAGGTGTTTAGTGCTATTTCTTTCTTTTTTTCAGGTTGATTTACCGGGTAGTATACCAGTTTATCCGGATGAACAAATACACCAGCTACCCAAATGCGGGCTTCGCGATGTTCCACATACCCCAGCATGGGGCCGGCAATTAGTTGTGATACGCTCTCGGGGGTCTTGGACTTTTTTTGTGCATAACTGTTGGAGAACACTAAAAACCCCAGCATTAGTATGAATATATTTTTCATGACATATTTAATTTTAAATGGAGACATTAAAATTCATATTACTCATTTACCTTTTCAACAATCACATGTTTTATGAAAGCATTTCGGTCTTCTCCGGAGTTAGAACTAATGGCATCATTTTCCATCATCAGCTTAATGGTTAGTTCTCCGTCTTTTGACATTTCAAATTTAAAAGAAGGGCTTTGTTCAAAAGACTCTTGGGGCGAAAAATTTCCCACGATAATGTTGTTGAAGTAAACTTTCAATAAGGGGTATACTTTATCAGCCGGTGTTCCCTTTGCCAGAAATGATACTTTGTAGCTTCCTTTTTTAAGGGTTATGGGTTTGGTTTCAATTTCCTTTTCCCAAATCGGAGCAACTGTTTCATTGTCCATTTCAAATTTTTTATCAGCAGGGAAAATATCATAATTGAAAATCTGCATCTGGTCAGATTCAGAGTTGCGGTATACATATAATCTGGCCCAGGAGTCAAAGAAGTCTTTTTTCTTAGTTAGTATAAAGGCGGTATCGAGTTTTGAAAGCACCTCATCTGGTGGTGGTTTTTCTCCGTGAACCCCAATCAGCCAAAAGCCATTTAAGTTAAATCGGGCACTGTTCTTATTCAAAATCGAGTCAATCAGCTGGTTTTTTGGTCCGGTGATAAGCGGTACTTTAGTGCCGTATTTTTTTAAGTAATATTGGTGATGCCATGCAGTTGGCTCTTCTGTAACGATAGGGTATGTATTTGTACTATCGGCAAACACATATTCACTCAATTCGCGAAACTGAGTCTTTGATGGAGTTTTATAATATTTCTTTACCCAAAACAGATCTGTTATTGATATAAGTGTGAATATACTAATCACCAAATATTGAATAGCTCTGTTTTGTATTTGAGTAATACCTGTTGAAAGTATAAGTAGTATTGCAGGCAGTACAACTATAGTATACCGTGGCTGCAGCATTGGTATTGTCAGTAGTGACCGCACTAGCGGTATGAATAATACTATTGTAATCCACAAGCTACATAGTATAAAGGTAAACAGGAGTGGCTCGTTTTTTATACTCGACCATTTAGTGTCACGTTGTTTGATAATACTCACACAAGTCGAAAAAAGCAGAAAAAGTAACACAGGTTTAAACAAATTTTCAGTTCCGAAATATTCATAGAAGTAGTTTACAGCAAAACCCGGGTCAGTAGGTGGAATCCAAAAAGATTTGATATTTGAAATGTTTAAGAGATAGGGCAGCATCGGAAGGAAAAGAATAAGAACGATTATCGCACTTAGCAAAAAGAGTCGAAAAAGTTTTGATTTATTTTGATCTTCATTCAAATAGAAAAAACCTCCTATACACATTTGAGCTGCAAGAGCAAACAAGCCGAAGTAGTGAGAATAAATCATCAGCAATACCGAGGTAGCATAAAGTATTGCATTTTTTTTCCCGGGGCTTTTAATAAGTCTAGTCAAAAAGAGAAATGAGAGAGTCCCAAACAAAAAAAGAAAAATATACGGACGAGCTTCCTGGGAATAACTGATATGAAAGAAGTTAATTGCTGTGAGAAATGCCGCTACTCTTCCTGTTTTTTCGTTTAACAATTCTTTTCCTAAATGATAAATGGCCCACACACTTAATACACCTGCCAAAAGCGGTGCTATTCTGGCAACAGTTATGGTATGGCCAAATACATAGAAGAATATGCGTTCTGTAGTAAAAAAGAGTAAAGGGTGTTGATCACAACATTTGAGATAAAACAACAAATGACTCCACGGTTGATAGGGATCTGACTCAATAAGCGTATGTAATTCATCTAACCAAGGGCTTTGAAAGCTCAGTTTATAAATACGTAGTACTCCAGATAGAGCAATTATAAGAAGTATCCACTTGTTCGATTTTATTTTTTGAAAAAAGGCTATCATCTTATTCCGTTCCTTTTACAATTCTAAATATACGTTGGTTGCTTTTATTTTGATTGTGCATCAGGTTAATGAGTAGCGTACCTAAAACAAAAAAACCTATGCACAAGACACAAATATTGATTAGTCCCATGGCAATTGTACTGAACCAACCGGGTATTGCTGTATGTGAAATAAATTTTTGATACAGTAGATTAGTTCCTACACCCGTTAACAAGAGGATTATTATTCCGAATAAACGTAGAAACCAAAGTAACAAGTCGTCACCAAATTCAACAAAAGATTTGAAAGCATGTAATAACAGATTTTTATAGCCCATCTTTGATTTTCCGTCAATGCGTTTACTTCGGTTAAATGTAACAAATGTTCTTTTCACTTTTAGTTTTAAAAGATAGGCAGGTAAATGTATAAAAGAAGTTAATCGTAGACGTTCAACAATATTTTTACTAAGCATACAGAAATTTCCGTAATGAAGTTTTTTGCCGGTTATAATATAAAAAACCAGTCGATAGCAGATATTCAGTACTTTGAAAAGGAAGGATTCACTTCGTTTTCCACGTTTAACTTCTACTATGTCATAATCAGCTTTTTCGAGCATAGCAGGTATGGCCTCCGGGTTATCTTCACCATCAGAATCCATAATGACAACAAAATCAGATTGGAGTGACTCCGTATAAAGCAACCCTTGATAGATGCAATTTTGATGTCCGGTATTGTAAAGTAATTCAAGAATATGTAATTTCATATTCTTCGAATTTAACTGAGCTGATTGGAGTAGCGCTAATGTATTGTCAATAGAACAATCGTCAACTATTATTACATCAAAAAAGTGCGCAGTGTGTTTATTCAAAACCTCTTCCAGGTGTTGAAGTAATTTAATAATTCCGCTTCCTTCATTGAAGCAGGGCAATACAATGCTAATGCGTTGGTCAGGCATTAGTAATACTAATTAAATTCACACATTTGTTAAGCAAGATAATATTTATGGGTTGTGCACTGCAGCAGCCAGTTCAGCAATCAAATCGGGGTCTTTTTCTGCAGCGTTGCCTACCACTACCATATCGGCACCGGCTTTACAGGCTTGTTTGGCTTGCAATGCAGTACGTATGCCACCTCCAACTATAACCGGTATGTCAACATTTTTGCTCACGCGCTGTATAATGCTGTCGGGAATGTGTTGAATGGCTCCGCTTCCGGCATCCATATAAATAAGCTGTAACCCTAGTTGTTCACCGGCCATAGCAGTGCAGGCAGCAATATCAGGCTTATCGGCCGGTATGGGTGTGGTGTTGCTCATGTAACTTACTGAAGTGGTTCGCCCGCCATCAATAAGCATGTAACCCGTTGGCAATATCTGTATGTTACTTTGTTTGAGTGTGGGTGCGGCCAGTACATGTTTACCTATCAGTAAGTCTGGGTTACGGCCGGAAATGAGTGATAGCAGCAAAATGCCGTCAGCCTGAGTATTCACCTGCATAATGTTGCCCGGAAACAGCACCACTGGGATGCGGCAACTTTTTTTGGCTACCTCCACACACATATCCAGGTTACCGGTGGTAATAATGCTTCCGCCAATAAGTAACCAGTCAACCTTTGCTCTTTCTGCCGCTTTGCATACTTTTTCTAGTGCTTTGCTGTCTTTGAAAGCATCGGGGTCCAGTAATAAAGCAAAAAGTTTCTGATTCTTTTGCTTCTTTTTATTCAACTCGGTGAGTAACGCGTTTTTCATTTCAGATTGTAGCTTATAGTAGACGTGTTAAGTTAGTGGTTTGATTTTCTTACTATTGAAACCCCGCGCAAATAAAGGAATTTTTTACCACAATTTTTGTTATTCACAGCCTAAAAGCCTGACAGCACCTACTAAAAAAATTTACCAGAGGCTTACTGTGGAAAAGGCGGTTTGATAGGATGGTCATAACACATCTATTTTTGGTAAAAAACCCCTGATAAATTTTTAACCATTTATTAAGGTAAACATAAGCCCCAAATTATTGTATCGCCATATGACCAAAAGTACCGCCAAAGCAAGTAAAAAAGACCAAACAGGATTAAAGTTTGAGCGCTTTTACACCCAAGAGGGAGTGAATCCCGTTGACATGTTCGAGTATGAACTCAGAACCTCTGTGATTAAAAACCCGACAGGGGAAAAAGTTTTTGAGATGACCAATGTGGAGGTACCTAAGGCGTGGAGTCAGGTGGCTACCGACATTCTGGCCCAAAAATATTTCCGCAAAGCGGGTGTACCAATGCCCGATGGCAGCTTAGGAGCCGAAACCTCCATTAAACAGGTGGCCCACCGCATGGCCAACTGCTGGCGTACCTGGGGTGAACAATACGGCTACTTTAACAGCAGCGAGGATGCGCAGGTATTCTACGAAGAATTAGTACATACTATTATAAGTCAAAGTTGTGCACCTAACTCACCGCAGTGGTTCAATACCGGCTTGCATACTTCTTATGGTATTACCGGCAAACCTCAGGGTCACTACTTTGTGAACCCTACTACCGGCCAGTTGGAAAAATCCACCTCAGCTTATGAGCGTCCGCAACCACACGCCTGCTTTATATTAAGTGTGGATGATGATTTGGTGAACGATGGCGGTATTATGGATTTGTGGGTACGTGAAGCACGTATATTTAAATATGGCTCAGGCGTGGGAACCAACTTCTCCCGCATTCGTGGGGAAGGTGAAAAACTTTCAGGTGGCGGAACTTCATCCGGTTTGATGAGTTTCCTGAAAATTGGCGACCGTGCAGCAGGAGCTATCAAATCTGGCGGAACAACCAGACGTGCCGCTAAAATGGTGTGTTTGGATTTAGATCACCCGGAAATTCTTCAGTTCATTAACTGGAAAAAAGACGAAGAGAAAAAAGTGGCTGCTTTAATCGCAGCCGGATATGCAAGTGATTACGAAGGTGAAGCTTATGCCACCGTTTCAGGTCAGAACTCCAACAACTCTGTTCGTATCCCCAACGATTTCTTTCATGCATTGGAAGAAGGAAAAGATTGGGAACTGAAAGGACGCAGCAATGGCAAAACCATGAAAACCATTCCTGCACAAAAACTGTGGGACATGATTGGTGAAGCTGCCTGGGCTTGTGCTGACCCCGGTGTGCAATACGACACTACCATCAACGAATGGCACAC
>JAGPCK010000092.1 GCA_018058135.1 Bacteroidia bacterium
TACGGTGATTTGGATATTGTGCGCAATGCCACCATCAACATTGAACGCGGAGACAAGATTGCCCTTATCGGAGCCAACGGTTTGGGTAAATCTACCATCCTGCGTATGATTGACGATTCAGAACCCTTTAGCGGAGAAATAATTCACGGCTATAACGTTAAGCAGGCCTTTTTTGCCCAGCACCAGTTGGAATCTTTAAAGCTCAACAATAACCTGCTGGATGAATTGCTGGACCATGCCCCCATGAAAACTGAAAATGAACTGCGTACCGTTTTGGGCTGCTTTTTGTTTACAGGTGAGGACGTGTTCAAAAAAATAAAGGTACTTTCAGGAGGAGAAAAAAGCCGGGTGGCTTTGGCTAAGGTGCTGTTATCAGATGCTAATTTCCTGTTGCTGGACGAACCCAGTAACCACTTGGATATGCAGGCAGTTAACATTCTTATCAGTGCACTGCAGGATTACAAAGGTTCTTTGTTGTTCATTTCTCACGATCGCTATTTTATTTCCAAAGTGGCCAACAAAATATGGTACATTGAAAACAAGGAACTGAAAGAATATCCGGGTACTTACCTGGAATACGAAGAGTGGATGCTTAACCGCAAATGGAACGAGCGCGAAGAACTAAGCAAAACAGGTACGAAAAAACCTACGGTAGTAGAACAAAAACCCGTTGTTGAAGTTAATGATACCAAAGAAAAACAAAAGGTCCTCAAAAAACTGAACAATGAGTTTACGGCATTGGAAGAAAGCATTCAGCAGGTAACGGAGCAGAAAAAAGAAATGGAAATGGTATTTACACAACCCGAAGTAAGTAATGACGGGAATAAACTACGTACCCTGCAAATGGAATATGATGCACTTAATACCCGTTTAGCTGAAATGAACGTTAACTATGAGCAACTTTTTAACCGCATTGTAGAATTAGAAAACGAACTTCAACAGGTTTCATCATGAAAGTAAACATTCTTCTTATAGCATTTTCGCTTTTAGCCTTTGCCTCATTTGCTCAGGCCCCCAAACAAATGAGGTATGATAACTTTATTTATGAAGATGCCATAAAAACTGTTTTACTTTATAAAGGTGGTGGAAATGACCCCTACCCTGTTATTACCTTAGGTAGTGCTGAAACCCTGCAACTAAGTTTTGATGAACTGAAAACCAACAACGATTATTATCAGTACACCTGGATTCACTGCAACTCGAAATGGGAACCCACTAACCTTTCCCAAAACGAATACCTTACCGGCATGAACATGGATAACATTAACGATATCCGTTTTTCTACCAACGCCCTCACACGTTATGTTCATTACAATGTTTTTCTGCCTAATGAAAACATGCGTCCGCGTTTAGCCGGCAACTACATCATCAAAGTATTTCGCAACTATGATGAAAATGATATAGTCATTACCCGCAGGTGTTATGTACTCAACCCTAAAGTAACGGTAAGCGCTACTGTTCGCCCGGCCACGCTGGCCCAACACCGCTACACCAAACAGGAAATTGATTTTGAAATTAACTACAAGGGCTACTTTATTCCACAACCTTATCAGGATTTAAAAGTGACCCTGTTGCAAAATAACCGCCTCGATAATGCCATTACTGATTTAAAACCGCAGTTCATGACCAATGAAGTGTTGCAGTACAACTATGAACAAGGCAACCTGTTTGAAGGAGGTAATGAATTCCGGTGGTTTGATATCAGAAGTCTACGTGGAGTGAGTCCGAACGTACGCAGTAAAACCCGTGATACCGTTTATCATTGCCTGCTTAGTATTGATGAGAGCCGCGCTTCAAAAGTATACATGAACTGGATGGATTTTAACGGACGCAGAGTAATTGACAACAAAGATTTGGGCAACTCAGACGTAACCGGAGATTATGCCTGGGTAAACTTCTACCTGAGCAGCATGAGCAAAATGGCTGAAGGTGATGTGTACCTGTTTGGCGAGTTTACAGATTGGCAGATTCAGGAGCAATACAAAATGCGCTACAACAAAAGCAAAATGCGCTATGAAACCGATTTACTACTTAAGCAAGGACGGTACGAATACATTTATGTAGTACCCGATGAGAACAATAAACCCAATGAAACACCTTTGGAAGGTGCACATTTCGAAACCGAAAATGATTACCTCATTATGGTGTACCACCGCAACCAGCAATTTAATTTTGATGAACTCATCGGTATGGCGATGGTGAATTCAGGAGTATTAAAGCGTTGAGTACATGCACCCCAAAAGCGTTTCCATCACCGACTTCACCTATGAACTCCCTGACTCGCGCATAGCACTTTTCCCTTTAGCACAACGAGATCAGTCGCGTTTATTGCTCTATCAAAACGAGGCTATTTCCCACCACCTTTTTTCTGAACTGCCTGAGTTGCTTCCCGACTTTACCTTGCTGGTATTCAATAACACCAAAGTAGTACAGGCGCGTTTACATTTTCAAAAGGCCAGCGGTACTCAAATAGAAATTATGTGTTTGGAGCCGGTTGCCCCGCACCATATTTTTGAACTTGCCTTTCACGTAAAACAGGAATGTACCTGGAAATGTATGGTGGGAAATGCCAAACGTTGGAAGAATGAAACGCTTACTAAAACCATACAACACGGCCAAGAAACCATTGAGTTTACGGCTACTTTACTTGAGCGTCAGGACGACCATTTCCTCGTCCAATTCAGCTGGACTCCCTCCCATATTATGTTTGGAGAATTATTGTCATTGGCAGGTGTACTTCCGCTTCCACCTTACCTTAACCGCGAAGCTACTGAGACTGATATACAACGTTATCAAACCGTTTACGCCAAGGAAGATGGTTCAGTAGCTGCCCCTACAGCCGGCCTGCACTTTACCCCTCAGGTACTGGAACAACTTTCTTCAGCATGTCACACCATAAACTATGTTACCCTGCATGTGGGTGCGGGTACATTTAAGCCTGTTAAATCTACTACCATGGAAGGCCACCATATGCATAATGAACGGTTTCAGGTAAATAAGCGTGTCTTAGAAAACCTCATCGCCCCCAATTTTCAAAAAACGGTTGCTGTAGGTACTACCTCGCTTCGTACCCTCGAAAGCCTGTATTGGTGCGGAGTAAACTTGCTGGAAGGCAAAAAGACTAACTTACAGGAAATACGCATAGGCCAATGGGAACCATACGAAAGTGTGGGGCATTATACTTTACAAGAGAGTATTGGGGCAATTATCCAAGGAATGGAAAGTGAACAAACTGATTCAATCAGCGGGGAAACACAGTTGCTTATTGCACCCGGCTACCAATTCAGGGTTGTTGATGGAATAGTCACTAATTTTCACCAACCGGGTAGCACGCTGCTGTTGCTGATTGCCGCTTTTATTGGTGACGATTGGAAAAATGTATATGCAACTGCTTTGGAAAACAACTACCGCTTTTTGAGTTATGGTGATAGTTCCCTCTTGTGGCGAACATCCAATTAGATTTTTTGTCTCAGTCTTTTCATTTGCTCCTCTGTACCCAATAAAATAAGTTTCATGCCCTGAAGGATTTGAATGTCTACCTCTGGATTGATAATATAGCTCCCATCTTCATGTTTTAGCCCCACCACATTCACACCTGTGGTATGTCGAATGTTTAGTTCCCTGATGGATGATCCGTGAAAATGTGAAAGATCCTGCAATGACATCTCTTCAATATGAATACTTGAACCTGATTGACCGGTAACGAGATCAATAAATTCCTTTACATCCGGATTAATTACTAAAGAAGCCATGTGAGCTCCCCCAATTTTATCGGGCATAATTATGTTATTGGCTCCTGCCCTCCGCAATTTACTTACCGATGTGTCGAGGCTGGCCCTGCTTATAATCAGCATATTTTTGTTTAACTCCCTGGCAGTAAGTACCACAAATACATTTTCGGCATCGCCTGGTAAGGTGGTAACCAAAGCGCGTGCACGTTCAACACCGGCCTCTAAAAGAACATTTTCATGAGTAGAGTCATCAACCAGATAATGAAGCTCTTCACCCAAATCGTGGTCATCAAACGCATGTTCTTCTTTTTCAATCACCACAAAGGGTATGCGGTGCCTTTTAAGCGTGTGACAAGCTTCTTTGCCGTTTCTGCCGAAACCACAAACTATCACATGATGATTAAGTTTGGCAATTCTCTGTTTCATTTTATTTAACCGGTAATTCTTGAAAAAATAACCATCCAAAAAATACGAACTTATGGATGAAATAGAATAGGCAAAAATACCTATATTAGAAATTATCAAAACAATAGTAAAAATGCGTCCCTCATCGCTTAACGTTTTTACTTCTCCATAGCCAACGGTTGATATTGTTATAATGGTCATGTACAGAGCCTGTAAAAATGAAAAATCATCAATCAACTGGTAACCAATTGTTCCGGTAGCCACAACTGAAATAATCAATGAGATAGAAAATAAGATTTTGGACCTAAGGCGGTACATGAATATTGTTTCTCCAAAATTATGTATTTCCTATGAAAAAATATTTTTCATTAATCCGTTTGTAAAATCAATATAAAATATTTATTTTCGCTACATAAATATTCCCACATAAGAATAATTATCAATATGGCAGGTAAGCGTCCTACTCCGGCTCAGGCTCAAGAGAAACTCAACGAACTGGGTTTGAAAATTACACATCCCCGGATTGTGATTTATAACGCGCTGCTTAATTTGAGAGATCATCCTACGGCAGAGAATATTTACAAGAACATTCACAAGCAAAACCCCAGCATTTCATTAGGCACCGTGTATAAAACACTGGAGACTTTTTGTAACATCGGACTCATCAATAAAGTAAAATCTGCTGAAGATAAGGTGCGTTATGACATTCGTACTGACAACCACAACCATCTTTATTGCACCCGAACTGACAGGATTATTGACCTCTACGATGAGGAACTGAAAAAAGTAATAGAAAAGTTTTTTGCCAAAAATCAACTGAACAATTTTAAGGTCAATGAGGTTCAGTTACAAATAATGGGTGAAGTGATTAATGATGAGGTAGAGGAATTTTATGTGCTGCGTTCGGGCACAGAAATTGAAGAAGAGGAAAACCCGGAAGTAACCGAAACACCAACCGAACCTAAACCCAAAAAAGCTCCGGTGGAGAAATCAAAAGCCAAAAAACCGGCACATGATGTTCCGCCACCCAACCAATTGTCTATTCTTTAAAATTTAATTTGATTTATATATGACCATGTTAGTAGGAAAAAAAGCCCCCTCATTTACTGCCGCTGCGGTAGTAAACGGAGGTGACTTTGTTGACAGTTTTTCATTAGAGCAATACGTAGGCAAAAAACACGTGGTGTTCTTTTTCTATCCTTTGGATTTCACTTTTGTGTGTCCTACGGAAATTATCGCGTTCCAAAAGCGAATAGCTGATTTTGAAGCCCGTAACGTAGCCGTTGTGGGTTGCTCCATTGATTCTAAATTCTCTCACTGGGCCTGGTTAAACACCCCCGTTGAAAAAGGCGGCATTCAGGGTGTTAAGTTCCCGCTGGTAGCTGATGTGAACAAAACCATCGCAGCTAACTTTGGTGTATTAGCCGGTTATTACGATTACGATGAAAACATGCAGTTGGTATTCAACAGCGACAAAGGTGATGATGCCGTAGCGTATCGCGGTTTGTTCCTGATTGACAAAAATGGCATGGTTCGCCACCAGGTGGTAAATGATTTACCACTGGGACGTAGCGTAGATGAAGCCCTGCGCATAGTTGACGCCCTTCAGTTTAATGAAGAAAACGGTGAAGTTTGTCCTGCTGACTGGGAAAAAGGTCAGGAAGGAATGAAAGCTGATGCCGCTGGCGTTGCCTCTTATTTAGCCAAGCACCAATAAGTTTATAGCCAAACTTGAGTGTTTGGGTTTGATGAAAGAAAACCCTCC
>JAGPCK010000093.1 GCA_018058135.1 Bacteroidia bacterium
TTTCCGTCTCTTCGATCTCTTCTGTGCTATTTTCAATTATTTCAATTTCAGAAGGAGTATCTTCTTTAGGTAAAACAATTTCAGGAGCAATATTGACTTTTGGCTGTTGTACGCTTACAGGCTTTGCTTCTTCTGCTTGTTTTACTACAAAAGCAATCTCTTCTTTTGTAGTTTCTTCTTGCCATGGTAGTTGCTCAGTATTGGTCTCAGAAAAGCTGTTGCCTTTTTTACTGTTATTTGCAGGAACAGGTTCAGAAACTTCTTCTTTAGTGCTTTCTTCTAAAGGGACTTCTGTTTTGGCTGCTTTAAGGTTCGCTTTCGGGAAATTAATATTGAATACAACTACCAGATATACCAACGCGTAGAACAGCAAAATGAAGAATGTACCAATGGTTCCTACGATGCCTTTGAGCCACATAAACCCTTGATGACCAAATGCACCACCCAATACCTCCCAGCTGTTGTTAAAAATGAAACCAAATGTTATTGAAAGCCAAATGAGAATAAAAAAGGTATGTTGAAGTATACGTTTAACCGGTAGCAGTTGTGTTTGAAACAAGGTATTGAAACCGGATACAAAAAATAACAATACAAAAGCAAAAGAAGCTAATCCGAATCCCTTGTAAATAAAAAGGTGAGCCACCATAGCACCCAACATGCCCAGCCAGTTATCAGAAGCATCAGGGTTGATGGTGAAAAAATCACGTACCCCCATTCCTGTTACCAGACTTTGGTCAGTTTTCCACGAAAACAGATACGATAGAAAAGCTACAAAAAAGTAAATTGAAAGTAGCAGGGAAAACAGCCCCCATATTTTAATCAGTCGCTCATCTTTCAGAAAAGCTACAGTTTTATTGCTCCCGGGCTTTGGTGCGGGGGCAGGAGGGACGGCACTTTTCATTTCAGGTTCTTCTGAAATGTAGGCATTCTCCTTGTTTTCGTGGTTTGATTTTTTAGCCATCAATATGCTTAAGGCAGCACAACAAAATTAACCTTCACAGCATCAATAATAGGGAGAAGTTACCCACCTCTGTTTACTTTGCTGGGCAGGTAAATTTACCTTTTTCGGGCTTCAATAATTTCACTGATTAATGCGGGTCCTTCATAGATAAATCCGCTATAAACCTGCAGCAATTGAGCGCCTGCATTAAACTTGCGCTGGGCCGATGCCGCATCATGAATTCCACCCACACCTATAATGGGTATGCTGCCCTTACTTTGCTGGTGCAGGTAGGCAATAACTTCTGTTGAAATTTGCTCCACCGGCTCTCCGCTCAAACCACCGGCACCAATTCTTTCAATTTCAACTGCAGCAGTTTTTAAGCCTTTGCGCCCAATAGTAGTGTTGGTGGCCACAAGGCCATCAAGCTGAATGGTTTTAACAATCTCTATGATATCGTTTAATTGGGAATGAGTTAAATCAGGAGCAATTTTTAACAGCACAGGCTTTTTGATTTTACCATTTTCTACGTATTGTTTCCTGATGTCAAGCAGGTGCTGTAACAGCTTTTGTAATGGTTCTTTTTCCTGTAATTCCCTTAGTCCTGGTGTGTTGGGTGAACTTACATTTACCACGAAATAATCAACATAGTCATACAGTTTGGTAAAGCAAATTTCATAATCTTTAACCGCTTCTTCATTCGGTGTGCTTTTATTTTTGCCTATGTTGCCTCCAATGATAATTCCTTCAGGTCTGTTCTTTAAACGACCAATCATAGGGTCGACCCCCAGGTTGTTAAAGCCCATGCGGTTAATAATACCTTTGTCAGAAATTAAGCGGAATAAGCGTGGTTGTTCATTGCCGGGTTGTGGCAGCGGAGTAACCGTACCCACTTCAATAAAGCCAAAACCCATAGCAGCAAATTCATGAATATACCTGGCGTCTTTATCAAAGCCGGCAGCCAAACCAACACAATTTTTAAATTTTAGCCCCAGAAATTCTAGAGGAGCCTCATTTTTCCGTATCCCCACCAAAACTTTTATCAACCGATTGAGTAGCGGAATTTTTAATGTAAACCTGAAAATGTCGAGAGATAAATAGTGTGCCCGCTCAGGGTTAAACAGAAAAAGAAATCCTAGAATAAACTTATACATTGTCGGCAAAATTGCATCAGCTACACCACATTACCTATCGGGAAATTATAAAAGTTATCAAATCGTTTATGCTCTGGCAAAACCTTTTTAGCACGCAGGAGTTTCTTTGTCATACCAACAGTTTTCCACAGTTTAGAATGATTATAAATACAGCAACCTAACTTATGTCATTAGCTATACAGATAACAATTTTTAAATTCGCCCCGATTTATAACCCATCGTAAAATGAACTGGATTATCAAAACTTTTCAATCTTCCATTGGTCAGAAGGTAATTATGGGACTCACCGGCATATTTTTATGTACTTTTCTGGTGGTTCACGTTTCTGGAAACTTTCAACTTTTCAAATCAGACCAAGGATTAGCTTTTAACGAATACACCGTATTTATGACCACCAACCCCCTTATCAAGGTGGTATCTTACTTACTGTATGCGTCAATCATTTTTCACGCAATAAAGGGATTGCACCTGGCATATAAAAACACGCAAGCCCGCCCGGTGAAGTATGCGGTAACAAATGGAAAGGCCAACAGTCATTGGACCTCACGTAATATGGGCATTTTAGGAACCATCATTTTGGTTTTTATAGTGGTGCACATGGGCGATTTCTGGTTTGAATACAAATTTGGAAAAGTACCGTATGTAGAATACCGTGAGAATATTATCACCGGAGATGTAACACGTGCTGACTACGGTAAAGAGTTGCACGGCAAAAAACAAGAATACATTGAGGGCAATGATCGTGTGGTAATTTTGAAAGATCTTTACCTTGAAGTGAGTGAGGAGTTCAAAGAATTGCCTTTGGTATTGCTATATATCTTGTCTATGGCAGCTATTGCTTTTCATTTGTATCATGGCTTTAAGAGTGCTTTCCAAACTTTGGGAGTAAATCACTCCAAATACAATGGCATCATTCAGTTTATCGGAATATGGGTATTTTCTATCCTCATACCGTTGAGTTTTGCTGCCATGCCGCTTTATTTTTATTTTGTCAAGTAACTTAGATTGTAGTAGATAATATGACTTCACCCAAATTAGATGCTAAAATACCCGAGGGAGGATTAGAGCAAAAATGGACCAAATACCGCTCAACAGTTCCTCTGGTAAATCCTGCCAACAAACGCAGCATTGAAATCATCATTGTCGGTTCCGGATTAGCCGGAGCATCAGCAGCGGCTTCATTGGCTGAACTGGGTTACAAAGTAAAGGTGTTTTGCTTCCAGGATTCAGCCCGCAGAGCACACAGTATTGCTGCTCAGGGAGGTATTAATGCCGCCAAAAATTATCAGAATGACGGAGACTCAACATTCCGTTTGTTCTATGACACCATCAAAGGTGGTGATTACCGTGCCCGTGAAGGAAACGTTTATCGCTTAGCTGAAGTAAGTGCCAATATCATTGACCAATGTGTGGCGCAGGGTGTACCATTTGCCCGTGAATACGGAGGGATGTTAGATAACCGTTCATTTGGCGGCACTCAGGTAAAACGAACTTTTTACGCTGCAGGTCAAACAGGGCAGCAGTTATTGTTAGGCGCATACAGTGCTTTACAACGTCAGGTAGGTTTGGGGCAGGTTGAAATGCTTACCCGACATGAGATGTTGGATATTGTAAATATTGATGGCAAGTGCCGTGGTATTATAGCCCGCAATCTGGTTACAGGTAAGCTGGAACGCCATTTTGGTCACGCAGTATTATTATGTTCAGGAGGTTACGGGAACGTATTTTACCTATCAACCAATGCCATGGGTTCTAACGTTACGGCTGCCTGGAAAGCGCACAAACGTGGTGCATTCATGGGTAATCCTTGTTTTACGCAAATTCACCCTACTTGTATTCCCGTCTCGGGCGACCACCAGTCGAAATTAACCCTCATGAGTGAATCGTTACGTAATGATGGACGTATTTGGGTACCAAAAAGAAAAGAAGATGCTGAGGCCATACGTGCAGGAAAATTGAACCCTAACGCAATTAAAGAAGAAGACAGAGATTATTATCTGGAAAGACGTTACCCGGCTTTCGGCAACCTGGTTCCACGTGACGTGGCCTCGCGTGCAGCAAAGGAACGTTGTGATGCAGGATTTGGCGTAAACCAAACCGGTGAAGCTGTTTACCTTGATTTCGCTTTTAATACCAAATATAAATATGGTAAAAAGGAAGCTACCAAGAAGGGTATTCAAAACCCCACAGAGGAACAATTAACTGAGTTGGGAAGAGCAGTAGTAAAAGAGCAATACGGTAACTTGTTTGACATGTATCAACAAATTACAGGTGTTAATCCTTATGAAAACCCCATGATGATTTACCCGGCTGTGCATTATACCATGGGTGGCTTGTGGGTTGATTACAATCTGATGACTACGGTTCCCGGACTTTATGCTTTGGGCGAGGCCAATTTCTCTGACCACGGTGCTAATCGTTTAGGTGCATCGGCATTAATGCAAGGCTTGGCTGACGGATATTTTGTTATACCTTATACTATAGGATCATATTTAAGCAAAGAAATAAGCACAAAACCTATTTCTACTGATCATGAAGCATTTGTTGAGGCAGAGAAAAATGTTCAGGAGCAAATCAACAAACTGTTTTCTGTAAAAGGAGATAAGTCGGTTGATTATTTCCACAAACGTTTAGGCAAGATAATGTGGGATAAATGTGGCATGGCCCGAAATGCAGAGGGATTAAAACAAGCTATATCTGAAATTCAGGTGCTTCGTGAAGAGTTTTGGAAAAATGTACGTGTTACAGGTGAAGCAAAAGAGTTTAACCCTGAGTTGGAAAAAGCATGCCGAGTTGCTGATTTTCTGGAATTGGGTGAACTTATGTGCAAAGATGCACTGGAGCGTAATGAGAGTTGCGGAGGTCACTTCCGCGAAGAGTTCCAGACAGAAGAAGGGGAAGCTTTGCGCGATGATGATAAATATGCTTATGTAGCGGCATGGGAATTCAAAGGTGTGGGTAATTGGGACATGCACAAAGAAGACCTGAAGTTTGAGAATATTAAAATAGCACAACGCAGTTATAAATAAGTAATCAGTTAATATGGTTGATGGGGTAGTTTCCTGTCAATCTGAAAGATATCAACCAATAACTTAAAAGATGAGCGGAAACATGAATATCACACTGAAAGTGTGGAGACAAAAAAATACTAACGAGAAAGGCCGTTTTGAAACGTATAAAGTAGAAGGAGTTTCTCCTGATATGTCATTTCTGGAAATGTTTGACGTATTAAATGAGCGTTTAGTTTCAGAAGGCAAAGAAACTCCGGTGGCATTTGACCATGATTGCCGTGAGGGTATTTGTGGTATGTGCAGCATGTACATCAATGGCAGGCCGCATGGTCCTAACTATGGTGTTACTACCTGCCAATTGCACATGCGCTCCTTTAAAGATGGTGATACCATTGTTGTAGAACCATGGAGAGCAGCAGCCTTCCCGGTTATTAAGGATTTGGCTGTTGATCGTTCTTCATTTGACCGTATAATATCAGCGGGTGGTTATGTGTCTATTAACACAGGCAATGCACAAGACGCCAACTCTACCCCAATTGGTAAAGAAGTTGCAGATGAAGCTTTTGAAGCAGCAACCTGTATAGGATGTGGTGCATGTGTAGCCGCTTGTAAGAATTCTTCAGCCATGTTGTTTGTAGGAGCAAAGGTGTCTCAGTTTGCGTTACTCCCTCAAGGACAGCCGGAAAG
>JAGPCK010000045.1:0-5538 GCA_018058135.1 Bacteroidia bacterium
AGCTACAAAAAGGTATTAGTTCCTGAATTAAACAACGGGCAACTGGTGCGCATCATTCGCGATAAGTTTTTGATTGACGCGCAACCGCTCAATAAAATTCAAGGCCAACCGTTCACTACCGTGGAGATAAAAAATAAAGTAAGAGAAATGTTGAATGCTTAATTATGAATTCTTAATGTTGAATTTTTAATTCTTAAATTTTTAGTGAGTAACCTTAAAGAAAATATTATTAAAGAAAAAACATTCAACTTTTCGTTATCCGTAATTGAACTCTACAAAAAGATGTTGGAACAAAATGAATATGTACTTTCTAAACAGTTGCTCAGAAGTGCAACCAGTATCGGAGCAAATGTAAATGAAGCGACAGCAGCACAGTCGCGAAAGGATTTTATTTCGAAAATGTCCATAGCTTCAAAAGAAGCACGTGAAACAAACTATTGGCTACAACTTATAAGTGCAAGTAAAATTGTTAATATTAACGTAAGTACAGAAGTTAATTCCTGCAATGAAATTGTACGTATACTAACATCTATTGTGAAAACCTCTCAAGACAATTAAAAATTAAGAATTAAGAATTTAAAATTCATACGGTATGGAAGTTTCAGAAACAGTAAAGTTAACCTCAAAGGATTTTTCCAGCGACCAGGATGTACGTTGGTGCCCCGGCTGTGGTGACTACTCTATATTAAAACAGGTACAAACTGTAATGCCTGATTTAGGCCGCAAGCGCGAAGACATCGTGTTTATTTCCGGTATAGGTTGTTCTTCCCGTTTTCCCTATTACATGGAAACTTTCGGTATGCACTCCATTCATGGCAGAGCAACAGCTATTGCTTCCGGTTTGAAAGCAGCCCGCCCTGATTTAAGTGTGTGGATTGTATCCGGTGACGGTGATGCATTATCCATAGGAGGTAATCATACCATTCACTTGCTGCGCAGAAATTTTGACGTGAACCTATTGTTGTTCAACAACCAAATTTACGGTTTAACCAAGGGTCAATACTCGCCTACTTCTGAAGCAGGTAAAGTAACCAAATCAACACCCATGGGTTCCATTGACCACCCCTTTAACCCTGCTGCTTTAGCCTTAGGTGCCGATGCTACTTTTGTAGCCCGCAGCATGGACCGCGACCCGAAACATTTACAGGCCATGCTCAAACGCAGCTATGCCCACAAAGGTTCTTCGTTTTTGGAGATTTACCAAAACTGCAACGTGTTTAACGATGGTGCCTTTGAAATTTTTACCGAGAAGGGCAGCAAAAAATTAGAAACACTTTTTGTTGAACAAGGACAACCGTTGTTGTTTGGCGAAAACAATGATAAAGGCATTAAGCTGGACGGATTTACGCCTGTGATTGTTGATCTTACCGAGGGCCACTCAGCCAACGATTTGTGGATACACGATGAACGCGACCAGGTAAAAGCCAATATACTCGTGCGCTTTTTTGACAGCCCCGAGAAAGAAGGCCACCTGCCTCGCCCCTTTGGTGTATTCTATACAGAAGACCGCCCTTGTTATGAAGATTTACTCCACGCACAAATTGACGAAGCCAAATCAAAAACAACTGCCGATTTGGATAAACTGATTGCCGGCAGAGAAACTTGGGTGATTAATTAGTAGCACTTTTTTATTAGTGACGTTGTAACCTGAAATGCTTTCTTGCTACAGGAAAGTTGCGTCTTTGTTTACCCCCTTGTTCAACGACCTTTAGCCTTCCTGTACTTATAGTTTTTTATTCGAAAAACTTATATTTGTCATACAATGAATTGACAATCTATGAAAAACATATCATCTATCTTTTTGTGCTTTTACCTGTTTATTTTCTTCATCCCTGAAACGAAAGCCAGCCATATGGTGGGCAGCGACATGGAATTTCGTTGCCTGGGCAACGATTCCTTCAGAATTATTCTAAGGATTTACAGGGACTGTAATGGTATTCAACTTAACCCTACACCTAGTATTTGGTTAACCACGATGGGTTGTTCACCGAGTAAAACTGCTTCCAGCACCATGACCCGCGTATCCATCAAACCGGTCGATTACATGTGTAATGGGGCAAAAAATGTATGCGATAGCGGTGCTTTTCCTTTTGGCGTTGAAGAGCATAGGTTTGAAGATACCGTGCATTTATCGCAAATTTTTACTGGCGGCCTTGACCCTAACTGTTGTTGGATAAAGGTAAGTTATCAGGAATGTTGCCGGAACACATCAATAACCAATTTAAGTCCTGGAAACTACTTTATTGAAGGCGAAATTAACCGATGTGCTACCCCCTGCAATAACTCACCGCAAATTACCAACACCCCAATTGCAGTAGTATGTAACGGACAACCCTTTTGGTTTAATAACGGAGTTATTGACACACTTGATCATGATTCTATTTCCTATGAATTAACAGACCCTCTTAATCCATCAGGACCTGAAAGTTGGCAGGGAAGCTTCAATAAAGTCAGACCATTACAATTCTTAGGCTTCCCTGACAATACCCTACCCTTTCCATCCGGTTTTCACCTTATTTCTACTACTGGCGACATAGGATTTACCTCAACGGCTGTCCAACAACCGGTATTGGCTATAAAAATGACTGAATGGAGAAAAATTAACGGCATATACTACAAGATTGGGGTAACCAGACGCGATGCACAATTTTTCACTTATCAATGCCCCCCAAATAATCCACCTATACTTAAGATTAACGGAAGTGCTACTACCCCATTTGTAGCATCTGTTTGTCCCGGTTCAACCTTGTGCCTGAGCATAGAGGCAACTGATGTAGATTCATTACCACCATTAGGGCCCGATACCACAAAATTATCCTGGAACAAAGCCATCAAAGGAGCTACTTTTTCTTCCATGAATACGCCCGTCAAAACAAGAAGAACAGATCAGGCAACATTTTGCTGGACACCCGGGCAGGAATTCGCCAGCTCATTGCCTTATCGTTTTATAGTAAAAGCCGAAGATAATGCGTGCCCTATACCAGGTACATCTATGCAGTCAGTTACTATTTTTGTGAGGCCCCTGCCTTCAGCCATTTTCACAAATGATTCGATTGCTGATTGTGGTGATAGTATTCTTATTTCTGCTAATGCAGGCTTTCAAACATATAGTTGGACTACTGGTGATACTAGTACTTCAAAATATGTACATTCAAACGGCTGGTATAAGATAAACGTAACATACTCCACCGGATGTACTGCTACCGACAGTATATATGTGACTTTTTTAAAACAATCTGCGCATGGCTTCACTGTAAATGATTCTTTACAATGTTTGAATGATAATCGCTTTTCGTTTAGTCCTATTCATGCGCATGTCAAAAGCTCAAAGTGGTATTTCGGAGATGGTGATTCTTCGTTAACGAACACTACTCAATACTCCTATAAGCAAGCAGGCGATTATACTGTAAAGGTTGTATTTGTTGATAGCAACAATTGTTTGCTTGACACGTTGTTTAAACCAATTTCGGTATATCCACAACCGGAGGTTATAGCTCAGGTAAACGACTCAGCTCAATGTTTAAACGGGAATAATTTTGTATTCACTAACAACTCCACCATTAATTGGGGAAGCAACACCTACCATTGGTTATTTGGTGATGGCAGCGATGATACTCTTACCAACGTAAGTAAAAGTTATGCAACTATCGGAACATACCCCATAACATTAATTGCTACTAGCGATAAGGGTTGTATTGATAGCACATTTCTGTGGGTTAAGGTTCTGCCTTCGCCACAACCAAATATATTTATGAGCGGATCAAATTTTGCTTCCACTGTTTCATCAGGAAACCAATGGTTCGAAGTTAATAGTGGGGCAATTCCCGGAGCAACAAATTCTTCCTATACTGCATCATCCCCGGGAAGGTATTTTGTTCTGGTTACTTCACCCGGTAGTTGCACAGGTGTTTCAGATACACTTGATTTTCCTGCTACTACTGTTAAGTTAATTTCATCTGCACCCTTTTTCAAGATTTATCCCAATCCGAATGACGGCTACTTTACAGTAGAGTTCAATCAATTGTCGTCACCTGAAATTGATATTCAGATGTATGATGTATTCGGAAGACTTGTGTCATTTGAAAGAGAGAATTATACTGCTGATGCCATCAGAATAAAAGCACCTCACTTGCCCGATGGCATCTATGTTCTTCAGGCAGTGTCAAGCGGTAAATTGCAGCGAATGTTCATACAACTCATCCGTTAAATTCTAATCGCTGGAAGTCAATTATTCTTAAACGGTACTATCAATTGAAACTCGGGGATGCGTACCTTGAACTGGTAGCCATCTACCACACGTTCGAACAAATACGTGCCGTACATTTTACCTGTTTCTGTTTGCAAATGGCAGCCGGAAATGTACTCATGCGACTCACCCGGTTCCAGTACCGGCTTTTGTCCTACCACTCCTTCGCCCTCTACTTCTTTTTGCTCCACACTGTCAACTATAAACCAGTGCCTGCGCAATAACTGCACGGTAGCATCGCCCAGGTTGGTGATGGTAATGCGGTAGGCAAACACGTGCTCATCCGCAAAACCGTCTGAGCGACTGGTTTGGTAGGAGGTTTCTACAGCTACCTGTACTTCGTTGGTAATGGCTTTGAACATCTTTCTTTTGAACGCTCAAATTTATATTTTGTTTCAGTACTACAAAACCGCTTTAAAAAAACTTTGCCCACACAAATAAAATCATTGTGATTCTGCGTGTTAAAATTAAGACACCTCCGGCATCAACACGTGAAAATGAGCCATATGCTTGCACTTTTAGCAAATTTGCCTATATTTGTGCCAGATAATGAATTGATGAGGGGACGCGGTCCCCTCTTTTTTTTACTGATGACAGAACTAAAAACAAGCGTAACTAACTGGTTGGAAGAGGCTTTACAAGAAAGTCCCTACTTTCTTGTAAATGTTAGCGCCAGCGAAACCAGCGGGAAAATTGCCGTAGAAATTGACGGAGATGCCGGAGTGCAGATAGGCCAGTGCGTGGAGTTGAGCAGGCTGATTTCAGGCAAGTTGGAAGAATTATACGGAGATGAACACCCTTACTCCATAGAAATTGCTTCAGCCGGTGCTGATAGTCCGTTGAAAATGTTCAGGCAGTACAAACAACATGTGGGTAGAGATTTAGATATAAAACTGAAAGATGGCAGTGAACTGGCCGGGAAATTTAAAGAACTGAACGGTGAAGAACTGCTGATGGTAGAAAATCAGAAAGACCGCAATAAAAAAACCATCGGCAAGGAACACCGCATCAATTTTAACGATATTCAACACGCTAACGTAATTATAAAGTTTAAATAACATGAGCAATCAAAGCTTAGGATTAATTGACTCCTTCTCGGAATTCAAAGAATTCAAAAACATCGACCGTGCTACCATGATACGTGTGGTAGAAGATGTATTCCGCACCATGCTGCGTAAAAAGTACGGTACCGATGAAAAATTCGACATCATTATCAATGACTCGAGTGGTGACTTAGAGATTTACCGTAACCGCATGATTGTGGAAGACGGTGAAGTACTTGACCCCCGCAC
>JAGPCK010000045.1:5638-17802 GCA_018058135.1 Bacteroidia bacterium
GGTTTCAACATTAAACTGGCCGGCCGTTTAACCGGATACGAGATTGATGTTTACCGCGAAACAGATGATGACAATACCGATATTGATCTGGATGAATTTTCAGATGAAATTGACAACTGGATTATTGACGAGTTCAAGTCTATTGGTTGTGATACTGCTAAAAGTGTACTCGCTTTAACTATTGATGACATTGTGCGCAGAACCGACTTAGAAGAAGAAACCGTTAAAGAGGTAATGAACATTCTGAAAGCTGAATTTGAAAGTTAACCCTGAAAAAACTGAGAAGCCATCTGTATGCACAAGTTTGGCGAATACAAGTAACATTGAACACGAGAAAGAATAAATGGCAGAAAACAACACATACCGCTTAAACAAAGTAGCCACAGAACTTAACGTTGGTATAGCCACCATAGTTGAACACCTGGACAAAAAAGGTTTTAAAGTAGAGAATAAACCTACTACTAAAATCGATGAGAACATGTACCAGTTGTTACTCACTGCTTTCCAGTCAGAGAAAAAGGCCAAGCAGGAATCGAAGCAGATAGTAACCAGCTTTAAAACCAAAGCGCGTGAAGAAGTGGTTGCAAAACCCGCAACAACATCCAAACCCGCGCCTGTTGAAGAGGAAGAAGATGAGATTCTCATAAAAAATACCGGACTGGGAATTAATAAGGTTGTTGAACCTGTGGCAGAGAAACCCATATCACCACAACCTGAAAAAACTGAAGTTCCTGTGGAGCCTGTTAAAGAGGCACCGGTAGCTGAAGCAGAACCAATCGTAGAAAAAAAGGTTGAAGAAACAACTACTGCTGAAACACCTGATGACAGTCGCTTAGAAGTAAAAGTAGTAGGCAAAATAGACCTTGACTCCTTAAACAAAAAAGGGAAAGGCACTAAAAAGACCAAGACAAAAGAAGAAGAAACTCCGGCTGCAACACCTGAACCTAAAGCTAAAAAAAGCAAGGCAAAAGAAGTAGTTGAAGAAACCTTAGCTGAAAAGCCGGTTACACCCGCTCCGGTTGCTGAGCCGATAGTAACCGAAACACCGGCACCTGTCGCTGAAGTAGTTCAACCACCTGTTGTTGTTGAGCCTGTAAAAGTGGCCCCTGTTGAACAACCCGTAGAGTCGGAATTGGTGATTGCAAAAGCCGACAAACTGCAAGGATTAAAAGTAATGGGCAAAATAGAATTGCCTGTTGAGCAACCTAAGAAAAAGCCAGTAGCTTCATCAGATAATATTGACGGACTGAAGAAGAAACGTAAACGCAAACAAATAGGTTTTGTTGGCGGTACCGATTCGCAGTTCAAGAAAGACGACAATAACAAACCCACCACAACCGGAGACAACAGAGGTGGTGGTAATAATAGCAACAACAGACCAGGCGGACAAAACAGACCGGGTGGACAAAACAGACCGGGCGGATACGCTGGTGGTGGAAACACCGGAGGTGGAAACAGATTCCAAAAAGGGCGGCCTGCACCTGCTAACCGTGATACACCTAAAGAAGAAATTACCGACAAAGAAATTCAGGATAAACTGAAAGAAACTTTGGCCCGTTTAAACCCGGGAAGTAAACCAAATATTGGGGCTGTTCGTTCAAAAATCAGAAAACAAAAGCGTGATCAACGCGCTGAGGAACTCGAATTACAGAACGAAAACAACGATGCTAAGCGCATTAAGGTAACTGAATTCGTTTCTGCCAATGAACTGGCAAAAATGATGAACGTAACCATCAGCGAGATTATATCGGCCTGTATGAGTTTAGGTATGATGGTATCCATCAACCAACGACTGGATGCAGAAACCATCAGCATTGTAGCCGATGAGTTTGGATATGAAGTGGACTTTGTTACAGCCGAAGCTGTTGAAACAGTAGAGGAAGACGAAGACAAGCCGGAAGATTTAAAACCCCGTGCACCAATTGTTACCGTTATGGGTCACGTTGACCACGGTAAAACATCTTTACTGGACTACATCCGTAAAGCGAATGTAATTGCCGGTGAAGCGGGTGGCATTACCCAACACATAGGTGCTTACGAAGTAACGCTTGCTAATGGCAAACACGTTACTTTCCTGGATACTCCGGGTCACGAAGCGTTTACTGCGATGCGTGCGCGTGGAGCTAAAATCACAGACATTGTTATTATAGTAATTGCAGCGGATGATAGTGTGATGCCACAAACCCGCGAGGCCATCAGCCATGCGCAGGCAGCTGCTGTTCCTATTGTATTTGCTATTAACAAAATTGACCGTGAAGGTGCCAATCCTGAAAAAATTAAGGAACAACTGGCCGGTATGAACATACTGGTAGAAGACTGGGGAGGCAAATTCCAGTGTCAGGAAATATCAGCCAAAAAAGGACTGAACATAGAAGCGTTGTTGGAAAAAGTTTTACTTGAAGCGGAGATGCTGGAACTAAAAGCCAATCCGAATAAACGTGCTGTGGGTAGTGTAATAGAAGCTACCTTAGATAAAGGCCGTGGTATTGTAACTACGGTTATGGTTCAGGCCGGAACTTTACGTGTGGGTGATCCTATTCTCGCAGGTATTCACTCCGGTAAAGTAAAAGCCATGTTTGACGAACGTGGTAAAAAAATGAAAGAAGCCGGACCATCAACACCTGTTGTATTGTTAGGATTTGACGGAACGCCAACTGCGGGTGATAAATTTGTATCTACCAAAACAGAACAAGAATCTCGTGAAGTAGCCAACAAGAGAACCCAATTACAACGCGAACAAGGCATACGTACGCAGAAACACATTACGCTGGATGAGATAGGAAGACGTTTGGCCATAGGCAACTTCAAAGAACTGAACCTGATTGTGAAAGCAGACGTGGACGGTTCAATGGAAGCCTTGAGCGACTCTTTACTTAAACTGGGTAATGATGAAATACACGTAAATGTAATTCACCGCTCGGTGGGTCAGATAAGTGAAAGCGATGTATTGCTTGCAGCTGCATCAGATGCTATCATCATCGGCTTTAACGTGCGTCCTTCATCACAAGCCCGAAAGTTGGCCGAGAATGAATCTATAGATGTGCGTTTGTATTCTATTATCTACGATGCAATCGAAGAAGTGAAATCTGCGATGGAGGGTATGTTGGCTCCTAAGATGGTGGAGAAAATTACCTGCAACATTGAAATTCGAGATGTATTCAAAATTACCAAAGTGGGAACCATTGCCGGATGTTATGTTACTGAAGGTAAGGTTAACCGTAACACACAAATACGCCTGATACGTGACGGTGTTGTAATTTATACCGGAAAACTGGCTTCGCTCAAACGTTTCAAAGACGATGTGAAAGAAGTATCAACAGGATATGAGTGTGGTTTGAACATTGATGGTTACAACGACATCCGTGTAGGTGATAACCTGGAAGGATACGAAGAAGTAGAAGTAAAACGTACACTCTAAAAAATAACGGTGAGCAGTCCACGGTAAAAAGAATCGTGGACTGTTTACTTTGATCCGGGTTTATTTTAGCATTTCTGCTAAGTGATTTTCAATTCCTTTGGGAGCCATTTCAATTATACGCCCAATCTCTTTATCTTCATAAAACACAATAAACGTAGGCACAAAAAGTATGTTGTACTTTTTCTCTTCGCCTGCTGTGCTTTGCTTGTTTCGGTCAAGAAAATAAAGACTGTACTTTAATCCTGCTGCATCAGCTACGTTCAAAAATTTTGGTAACTCGCGTTGGGTATCTTCACACCAACTGCCACAAAACACCTGTATGAATAGTTTACTGTTGTGTTGTTTTAACTTATCAACTGCAACTTGTTTCGCCTGATAAGCCGAGGTATCATGGAGCCAGTGCAAAGAAGTATCACGCTTTAATGAATCCGTTGTAATGCTGCCCATAAGTATAAGTTCATTTGGTGACTGTGCCATAAGTTGTGTAACGTTAAACAAGAGGAAAAAAGCAATCGTATAGAGTAGTTTCATGTATTCCTTTATTGCTCGATTAGTGTACAGGTTGAATTTACAGAAAGGCTGTGTATGGCTCCCATCTTTAAAGCTCGGTTATCTGTAATATGTCCGGCCGGGAAATTAAAACAAACAGGGTATCCATACTGCTTTACAGCTTCCATAATAATCTCTTCGGCTGTTTTGCCAAAGGGAACTGTATTGTCTTTCATATCACTCATCCCGCCCACTACCAAACCGGCTAAGTTACTTAATACACCTGCCCTTTTTAAACCCACCATCATACGGTCGATATGATAAAGGTATTCATCCAAATCTTCGAGAAACAAAATTTTACCGTCTGTATCCGGGAAAGAAACGGAACCGAGTAAACTGTATAACACCGACAGGTTGCCACCTACCAGAATACCATTCACAGTGCCCTGCTTATTGAGTGCATGAGGTGCAAAAGTGTGCTCCATTTTTTCTCCCTGCAACATTTTCCTTAATGTACTCAATGCCTCTCCGTTGTTTTGCTGTGTTGGAAAATTGATGGGCATAGTTGCATGTACCGAAGGCATTCCGGTTAGTTGATGAATATGGTTGTGCAATACGGTTATGTCACTGTAACCAATCACCCACTTAGGTTGTTGCTGAAATAATGTAAAGTCTATTTGATCAATAATGCGTACAGAACCATATCCACCGCGTGCAACAATTACTGCGTGTATAGTTTCATCATCCAGCATTTGTTGTAAATCCTGTGCACGTTGTTCATCAGTGCCTGAAAACTGATTCGAAGCCTGAAACAAATTTTTCCCGAATACAACTTCATAACCCCATGATGTTAAAACATCAACTGCGGGTTGCAATTCTTCTAAGGTTATTTTTCGTGCAGTGGCTACTATGCCAATTCTGCTTCCTGCTTTTAGATATGGGGGAGTCATTAAAACAAAAATACTATTTACCTGCTCACCACCAATTTTTGTTTATGCAGTATATGCCCGTTTTGTTCCACTATAATCTGGTACATACCTACAGCCAATTGCGAAATATCATACGATTGAGTAGTGCCTTCATGGCTAAGTGGGTTTAAGTTTATAGTGCGCCCCATCATGTCAATAGCTTTAACTCTTTGATTTGTCGAGAGGCTACCGTTGAATACTTTTATAAACAATTGATTGGCGGCAGGGTTGGGATAAATGGTGTAGCTGCTAATTTCTTTGTTTAATGCCGATTTACCCGGTTTATGTATACGCTCCACATACTCTTGCACACCGTTCCATGCTGAAAGGCAGCCGCTGGGTGATGATAACTTTGTGGCTGTTTCGAATTTGTCTGTTACTGTAATGTAAATATCAAATAATCCTCCAGGAAGATCACCTGATGGACTAAAATTATCAAATTTCCAGTGGTTACCACCTAAGGCAAGTGTCGTAGTGTTAGACGTAATAGTGCCAATAAATACCTTGTTGGGTGTCACATCCGGATAATCAAAATCATTGTTGCCGTCATAGATGTAGAAATCAACATTGCTTAAGTCGATAGTATTGTGTAAGGTGTTGTTGAAGTAGCAACTGCCGCCAACTTCAGGTGAAGAGGAAAATCTGTTTTCTGAATATTCCGAACCACTTAAGTTAAGCACTCCGTCTATTTTTTTTATGTCGTTGTCATTATCTTCAAAGTGGGTGCAGCTAATGGTAGTGTTAAAGTCGCCATCAGCCAATATAGCTTTGGCATTGTCGCTATTGTTGCAAGTTTTAAATGTTGACTCGTAAATGAACAAATGCGCTGTGTTGTCTCCTTCATAATCTATTCCGTTATCTACACTTTCCACATAGCCCCTAAAATCGCTTGAGCCGCTCATGTCCTCCGCCTTCCACCCGGTAACACAGTTGTCAAACCTTACATTAACTAAGTTACAACGGCATTCGTTGGTTTTAAGCCCCAAGCTACAGTTGGTAAACGTGGTGTTTTCAATAACCAATTGTGTTAAACTTGATGAAGCAGTTTTGGTTAAACCTTTTATGCCGTATTCAAAAATACAGTTGTCAATAGCAATGGTTTTACCTGTTGGACTGTTAATCTCCAAGCCTTTGTGTATGTGGTTGCCCGCAGTGCCTGTTGTTTTGCTCACTCGCACGGCATTTAACTCCATTGAACCGCCTATAACTACTTCGCTATTTGTGCCCAGCTCTACTTTAGCGGTGGTAATATTTAGTTCTTCTAAATTGGTTAGGTCAATGCCTTTACCTGTTACGGTTACCATTTTGATTGCCCGACCCTCACCTGTTAGGTTTATGGTGCTACCGGCATCAATATTAACGTTACAATAATTTTCATTAGGGCAATCGAAATTAATACTTCCTTCACCCGTAACATTCACCACGGTATTATCTTCTATTTTGAGAGTGCCCTTTAAGTCAATAATAGACCCCGGATTATTGAGTAGTATGTTTACGCTACCCTCTATCTCTAATTCAGCACCTTGTTGTATAATCAATTTGGAGTTGTTGTACAGGTTTAAGGTGCTGTTGTTTTGCAGTATTAATTTTGACCCTGTGCGTACAACTAAATTTCCGCTTAAGTTGTTGGTACTACTCCCCAGCTCTAAATCTCCATGAACTGTAATGGTAACTACTGTTGCAGCACAAGTGGCCGTTTTATTAATGGTTTCAACACGATAGGTAGAATTAGCCGCAGGCAGGTTATTGTTGTAAGTATCACCTGTGCCACCCGCCTCTTCATTAGTATTAATACCGAGCCAGCCACCGGCCTGTACAGTGCAGTTGCCTATACGGTCGCTTACCGGTAGTGCATAATTGTAGCCTTGCCCGCTGCCAATGTTAGCCGGGGCCGTGTTCACTATATCATGCATAAACTGGCCTAAGCTGTATTCAGTAAATTCAGCATGTTTATCATTTATAAATTGGGGTAACTGTCCTGAACTGACTCCGTTTTCATCTGTAGTAATGTGCCTTTTGTACGAGAATGTTTGAGTACTTTGGTTAGCATTGATTTCGTATTCAAAGTTAGTTTTATTTGCAGAGGTTACACTAATGCCACTAATGGAAGGAATAAAGCAAACCCTTGGAAAATGTGCTTTTGCCTTTTTCCCGTAAGTTGTAAGCACGTACCCGCCCACCAATGAGTTGGTGGTTAAAGCAAAACTACCGGGCATACCGTCTAATCCATTCCACTGTGTGCTTACTGCACCTGCATAGCCCTTATAGTAATAGGCAGTGCGGTTGTTTATTTTAGTGAAGAATGCACCGTAAAAAACAGTTTTAGATAGCGAACTATTATCAGGTGTGGCCCATGCCGAAAAGGTCACTATCTTATTAATTGGTTTATTGGGATTTAACAAAAAATTAGCATCGGCAATTGTGAAAGATGGGCTAAGGTACATGCGGCTGCCGGCAACTGTCTTAAACTGATGTACCGTATCACCCGACCCATCAGAGATGAATACACTTTTGCACCCTAAGCCTGAAACAGGTGCCACACTTTCAAGTTCACTATACAAAGTGGTGTGCAGGCTGTTATCAGCAAATATCGAATTAATTACCATTTGCCTGCCCGATGTGGAAATGAGCGATAAATAGTCCCACACCAAATCTTCCAACTCAGTACGAGAAACATGGCTATTCTTGACAAAATGGTATAAGTAATGGTGGAGAGTAAGCGCTTGCAAACCCATAGCAATGTTAACACCATGGTGGGGCGAATCTTGGGTGTAAAATATACGTACATCATGATCGGGTTTTGTTGAAGGGTTGGCCACATGTTCACCGTGCATCTCGCCCAAGGCATAGCGCGAAACTAACCCACCCATGCTTTGCCCCAATAATATATTAGGGGCTGTTGAACCATTGCTGTTTTTTAACTCATTAACTTCACGCAACACTTTTTTAATTACTTTGGCATTACGCTGTATGTAATCGGTAGGGTTCACAAACGTTACAAATACCAAATCGTATTCCTGTTCGATGATTTTGTTATAAACATCACTATTTATACGAAAAAATGAACTAAAGTAGTCTACGCCTGAATAATAATTACCGCTTTTAAAAAAAGCAGTACTTTCTTTGGGTGTAGCAAAACCCGTTACTACAACAAATGGTTTTAAAAGTTTACGAGATGTGTTGTTGCAATGGTAATGAATGTACACATGTGCTCGTCCTCTATCGTTTTCATACTCATCATCCTCATCAGATACAATGTAGTAATGCTCATTGTAGTCTTGAGAATAGCCTTCAAAGTACGTTATGCCTTTACCCACCTGTATTTTGGTGTGCGCTGATTTTTCAGTAGTGAACTTAAAATGTACAGTTACAGTAATGCTTCGCTCAGTAGCCGTTGTATCGTAAATAATAAGAACGGTATCGCCAAAATGCATAGTTTGCCCACCGTTGCCATCACCAAAATCAACCTCCACATAATCCAATTGTGCGGTATCGTTGGTTATATACAACTCTTGCGGCAGCGTAAAAGCGATTACATTGGTATCGGTTTCTACAAAAGGTACACTGGCCATAAAACACCTTTTTACTTCATAAGGGCTTTGTTCAATGCCATCTACATCATGTAACTGAATACCGGTTTCATCCATGGTTAACAAACTATCAGCAAAGGCACTGTCTTTTATGGTTTCATAAAAATAATTAAACAAGGTAATGGGTGCCACTCCACCATCAAGATAGTCTTTCATGCGGGCCACTACGGTGCCCAGTGTATCATACGCTGTTGTACTGTCAACAAATGCTCTGCGTAATGTACCGTAGGCTCTGCGCCACAAAAACATAGTGGTGTAATTACTGTCATTAAGTGTTCCGTCAAACTCGTTTACATTAACTGTGCTTAATGCTTTATCAATTAGTATACCTGTGCTTAGGCCGTTCAAATCAACATCAGCAAAACAAGAATCCATCATGTATTTGTGGTTGTAGGGTGAAACCGAATCAGTATACAACGAGTCGGTTTGTGCATACACTTGTGGTGTACAAAAGGGTAAGGAAAGGCTGAAACAAAACAGCCAAAACAGTCTTTTCATATTGGTAAGGTTTTATAATTTAATAGTAGCTATCGAAACGGCCATATTCCAAGTGCATGGCTTTTGTGCCGGTATAATCCAAAAGTGATATTCTAAAATTACCCGATATTATCCTATTGATGCTATCTAAACGGGTTATATTTAAGTATAATTTTTGGCCTTTATTTACTGAAAACTCTGAGTGGTAGTCTATTCCATTGTAATATATTGCTACAAATTCAGTACCTGTAGGTGTTAAGGTTGTAATATATTCACCAGAGCCGGTAATAATGTCATCGGTAACAATATTTACAATGTCTTTTTTCATAGGGAACGAGCCACTATGGGAGGTATAACACATTACATTAAAGCGCTTTCCACCATTATAATTATAGTAGGCAATATGTAGGGTATAGTCATATATTTTTCTTCCACCTGGCCAAGCATATCCGTTAAGTAAGCAGCCAAATGTTTCATTGCCGTTTGTTGTTGCTTTGGGTAGTTTAGCTAGTTCTTCAGCAAGTACAGGGCCTTTTTCATCTTCTTTGCATTGCACACCTATACAGCAAAAGGCAGCAAAAAAGAGCAGTAGAGTGTATTTGTTTTTCATAAGCCAAATGTTTTGGTTATTCGAAATAAAGCAATTTTCTGGGATAAACAAGGTTAAATTTTGCGTTGCTATATAGAATGGTTACTTAGATTTAAGCAGAGCATCCGGAGTTACAAACTCCAGATAGCAGGGGTACAAAAGAGTGCTGTAAGGCCGATGCAAAACAGCCAAAACAGTCTTTTCATATTGGTAAGGTTTTATAATTTAATAGTAGCTATCGAAACGGCCATATTCCAAGTGCATGGCTTTTGTGCCGGTATAATCCAAAAGTGATATTCTAAAATTACCTGAAATTATCCTGTTGATGCTATCAAAACGGGTTATATTTAAGTATAATTTTTGGCCAAAACTTGCTGGAAAACCTGAATTATATCTTATTTCTTTGTACTTTATTGCTACAAAATCAGTGTTAATATCTTCGAGTGAAATAATATATTTCCCAGGTCCGGTAATAATGTCATCAGTAGAAATATTAACAATGTCTTTATATTCTGGAAATGGCGAATTATCCTTAGTTGTGTAACCCATTATATTGGTGATTTTTTTACCATCCTGAATAAAAATTTCAACAAAACTAAAAAAATGATATTTCTCCTCAGCTGGCCAAGCCCAACCGTTAAGCAAGCAACCAAATGTCTCATAACCTTCTGTTGTGGCTTTGGGTAGCTTGGCTAGTTCTTCAGCAAGTACAGGGCCGTTATCATCATCATCTTTGCACTGAACGCCTATACAGCAAAAGGCAGCAAAAAAGAGCAGTAGAGTGTATTTGTTTTTCATAAGCCAATGGTTTTGGTTATTCGAAGTAAGGTAATTTTGTGGGATAAGCAAGGTTAAATTTTTGCGTTGCTATATAGAATGGTTACTTAGATTTAAGCATAGCATCCGGAGTTACAACTTAGCGAAGCGACCTCATGAACGCAGTGAATAAACTACGAATAACAGCGGTAGATATAGAGGAGTCATTAAAACAAAAGTACTATTTAGCTCTCAACTTGCGGTACAGCCTGTTGGTATTTCTTATTCATCTGCTCGCGCAATTGTTTTATTTTATTCAGAATAATGGGGTTGCCGGCATCAACAGTCAATGCTTTTTGCATGCAAAACATGGCTTTATCTGTTTCTCCGGTTTGTGTATACAATGAGCCCAGATTAACAAATGCTTCATAATAACCACCCTCACTACGTTTAATAAATTCCAGATACAACCTTTCAGCCACCTTAAACTCTTTGTTTCTATAAGCAAATATGCCCGGCTTCATTAATTCATCAAAAGGATAATTCAGTCTGCCGGTTAATGCGTTCTTTAATTTTATGGCATCAGTTTGCAACGGTATGCGTAATATCTCCCACTTCTGCTCTTGTGTAAGTTCATTGTTAATACCCTGCCTCACTAAAAATAAACGAAAACTGAACGGCTGAAATTCTTCCCTGTAGCCTTTCTTCATATAAAGTACTGAAACCTCATCAGCAAATATCATTCTCCAATCTTCTTTTAGTTTATTCAGTTGGATATGCCATGAACCTGAACTCATGTAATCAAATAAAATTAATTCAGGTTGGTACTTATTCAACATGTTTTTAAGACTATCAGCAGTTTGACTGTTTTGGTATTCCGCAAAAAACTCTTCCCGCATTACTTCTAATCTGCCATCAATAAAAACAGGTTGTGCCAACTGCCATTCCAGCCAACTGCCTGTATTAAAGTCATTAATTAATTTTCCTGAAAGCTGATTGCTGTTAATAAAATTACCTGTACCCACGGGGTAAGCCAATGTATTTAATCCCAACCCCGTTCTGATGCCGTTACGGTTAAGTTTATAATAACCGTTGTTCCAGAGTAGAAGAATAAATAGCATCAAGGAGTAAGCAACTATACTTCTGAAAAGAGTTGTATAGCCGGAAAAGAATACCATCAGCTTTTCTCTTATTTTCATGTTGAACCAGGCTGATGAAATAAAAGGTGCTCCAACAAAAAGAAACAATGGAATATTTCGAACAGCTTTAACCGCAAGGAAAAGAAATGCACATCCGATAACCCATTCAAATACTTTTCTTTTTTTCAGAGAAAAAATAAAACTTACCAGAAACAACAGTACAAACCCACCAAATCCATAATATAAAATTCCGGGTGAAAACGGGCTGTTGGGAGTAGTTTGTATCTCCAATACGGATTTGAACTCTGAAATGGCATTGTTCATTACATTGCCTTCCTGCAAACGGGTGTACAGGTAAAAGGGAAACAGCAAACCTTTTATTCCATAAGGGTTAATAAGCGCAGCAACCGGCTGCAAAGCTCCAACCAGAAGAAGCCGCTTATCTATGGATCTAGTGTGCCACCAATCGCTGATAAAAAAAGCGGCACACATCAACCAGCCCAGTATAAAAAGCCCGTGACAATTGGCCCATATAAGTTGTACAAAAAATAACCAATAGATAACGTTTGACTTCTTTTTTAAATAAGTTTGATATACTAATAAGTACAGGCTGATACACATCCAGGTAATCAACTCCGGACGCAAATGAAACCTGAACTGTATGATAAGTGCCACCAACATTAACAATACTATACCTTCTGTTGTAGAAATGTAAGATCGCACAATTTTCCACTGAAT
>JAGPCK010000045.1:17902-19941 GCA_018058135.1 Bacteroidia bacterium
TTGGGAGAAACTGAAATCTCCGATTGTGGCTCTAATGTTAACTCCCTTACCTCACTAAAACTAAACTGCCCGTTGTAATCGGTTTGCATAAGGCGATAGTACACGTGTTTATGTGTTGATGTGTTTAAGTGTTTAAGTGAGTTATCGATAAACGTATAGTTGCTTATGATATTGGTGGTGCCAGCTCCATTTACTTGAGCTACTTCTTCCCAGTTTTGTCCGTCAATGCTGCTTAGTATAGTGAAATGGCTGTTGTTTTTCTCTGAGGCGGTGCTCCAGTTCAGTTGTGCAGTTTCGCCTGCGGTGAGCCATTGGGCGGTGAAGCTTAACCACTCTACCGGAAGTGGTGTGCTGTTCATGCCCTGCTGTCCGTTAAGGTATCCCTGCGGGTAACGCCACGGACCGTATTTTTGACCTGTGATGCTGGTAACTAAATCATATTGTACGCGGCAACGTACTTTGGTTTGCTGGCCGGGTTTATTAACTGCGTTATTTAAGTTAGTACCTGTTAAACCTGTATTACTAAAGCTGCTTTGTACTGAAGTATTGCTTACACTGTTGGTGATTTTACCACCCGCGCTACTAAAAGGTTGCCCTTGTGTTTTTACTTCCCACACCATTTTTACTTTTTGCCGGCCTTGCGGAGAAGTGGCATATAAACCTAAACCAAAGCTACTGTTACTTTTATTACTTTGTTGAATGGGTGTACTTAAATTGGTATTGTATAAACGTACATTGTTGCGCCTGCCTGTGCTACCCCCGTTACCATAATAAATAAAAGCGGCTCCTTCGCTGGACTGAACATTGGTATAACTGCGAACGCCAACTACCACATCATTGTAACCGTCTCCATTTACATCGCCTGCTGATGCCACGGAACGCCCCATATTCCAACTTGCAGTGTTGCTCTCTACCACCATGGCTGCAGTAGTGCTTATGCCCGATGCACTGCCATGATACACAAACACAGCCCCTTCATTGGTTTGTCCGTTACCGTAGGCATAGGCTCCCACCACCACATCGCTGTACCCATCTCCGTTTACATCGCCTGAACTGTTTACACTGTAACCAAAATATGCATTAGCCATATTGCACTCTAATGTAGTAACCGGAGTTGTATTAATTCCACCCGAACTGCCATGATATACAAAAGCTGCTCCTTCATAGCTCTGACCGTTGGCATATGCATACTGACCTGCAATGACATCGTAGTAACCGTCTCCGTTTACATCGCCCGCTGAGTTGACTGCAATACCCAAATGAGTAGAGGCCTGATTGCTCTCAACCATTTTTGCAGCTGTGGTAGATAATCCAAATGCACTGCCGTGGTAAATCCAAAACGCACCTTCTTCTGTCTGACCATTGGTAAACCTTTCGGCCCCAATAATCACATCACTGTACCCGTCTCCGTTTACATCGCCTGCGCAACCTACTGCACTACCAAAGTAACTACTAGCTATATTGAGCTCCAGCATCACAGCTCCCGTAGTGGTAGTGCCGGTGGAACTGCCGTAATATAAAAAGGCTGCTCCTTCATTGGCCTGTCCGTTAGCATAATATTCTGCACCGGCTATAACATCACAGTAGCCGTCTCCGTTTACATCACCCGCACTAGTAACCGAACTGCCCATGCGTGCACTGCCCTGATTACTTTCAATGATAAGCGGACTACTCGACACAATGCCTGATGCACTCCCTTGATAAATGTAAACGGCACCTTCGTTAGACTGATTGTTATCATATAAGTGAGCCCCGATTATCACATCGCTGTAGCCATCTCCATTTACATCGCCTGCACTGCTAACAGACCACCCCATATACGCACTGGCCTGATTGCTCTCTAACATAGCAGCTGGAGCGGAGCTAAGGCCACTTGCACTGCCATGGTAAATAAAAGCCATGCCTTCAGCTGCTTGACCATTGGTGTAACCGTATGCGCCAACTACCACATCGTTGTAACCGTCACCATTTACATCGCCTGCACTACTCACGGAGTAGCCCATTTGAGCATTTGCCTGATTGCTCTCTACTTTAGCCGC
>JAGPCK010000046.1 GCA_018058135.1 Bacteroidia bacterium
CGTCCTCAGGATATGGATAAAATTGTGGCCCATGTAACTGAACAAAGCAATATTTTTGCACCCGATAATTTATAACCATGTTCGAAACGCTCACTTCAGCTGATGCTTTGATAAGCCTCTTTACCCTAACCATAATGGAAATTGTATTGGGTATTGACAATATCATTTTCATTTCCATTGTTACCGGCAAATTGCCCAAAGCACAACAGCCCAAAGCACGCAGCATAGGTGTGTTACTTGCACTGGGCATTCGTATAGTTTTGTTGATGGCCATCAGTTGGATTATAGGACTGGTAGAGCCGGTAATTACTTTGCCCTTGCCCATGGAAGGAAATGAATTAAGCTGGAGAGACATCATTTTACTGGCCGGTGGTTTGTTTCTGTTGGCCAAAAGCACAATGGAAATTAACGATAAACTGGAAGGTGAAAAACACCACGATGATAAAAAAGCCAAAGCTACTTTTGCCTCAGTGGTAATGCAAGTAGTGGTGCTGGACATTGTATTCTCTTTCGACTCCATCATAACCGCAGTTGGTTTAGCTCAACACGTAGAGATTATGATTGCTGCTGTAATTATCTCCATGATTATAATGCTGGCAGCAGCACCACGCATCAGCTCGTTCATTGAAAAACATCCTTCCATTAAAATGCTGGCCCTCTCCTTCCTGCTCATGATTGGTATGCTGCTGGTAGCTGAAGCCTTCGAAATGCATGTACCTAAAGGATACGCCTACTTTGCTATGGCCTTCTCCTTGCTGGTAGAAACCCTCAACATACGTATGCGCAAAAGATCAAAACCGGTGGAGCTGCGCGATACGCCTAAGGCGGAGTAGTGTTGGGAAATTCTGAGTTGCAGGCTTAATTCATACTTCAAAATACGCTGAATTATCTATCTTTCTTTATGGACTTCTGTATATAAACCCATTATGGGCATTTTATATACTATTCTCTTGTATTTGAGTCATTATTTCACTAGGATTGTTTAATAAATTTATCTTCTCATGAAATCAATAAAAACTATCCTTCTTCTTTTCACATTTTGTTCGGGGACCTTGCCTGTTTTTTCTCAATCAGGGATTATTCAAAAGAATTTTGCTGAGGTTGACGGTAGTATTAGTGCCTTAACGATTGATTCAGTAGCTAGGAAATTATACTTTGGTGGTTCTTTTACCAAAGTAGGCCATTTAGGGCATTACGGTGCTACTCTGGATTCAGCGCTAGGTAAAGTACCTAAAAGTTTTGTTGATTTTCCAAATGGAAAAATTAACAAGGTCATTTCAGATCAAAATGGAGGTTGGTATATAGGCGGAAACTTTAATAGAATTGGCAAAAATCCTGTCTATGGATTTGCGCATCTCAATAGATATGGTGTTCCTGATACAAATAACATCCTTTATTGTTTTGGCGGGGAAGTTAAAGCAATTGCCAAAACCGGCAACGATATTTTTCTTGGAGGTAATTTCACCCTTGCTGGGCATAAAAAAGATTTTTCCAGTTACGCTGCTTTGGTTGATTTAGACTCAGGAGCCGTAGTGAGAGACTGGCCGGCACCAAACGGAACTGTTGTAACATCTATTCCTGATGGGGCTGGTGGATGGTACATTGGAGGAACGTTTTCTAAAGTAGGTTCCACACCGGCATATAATTTTGCTCATATAAAGTCAAACAAGCAAGTTGATACCTCTACAGTTGGTTTTTTCAACTCGGGATATCCTCCATCAGGACCAAATTATGTAAAGGTCAACAGTATTACAAGGTTCGGAGCTGATAAACTGCTTATCGCAGGAAATTTTGACGTTGCATGTAAAAGCAATAAGGTTTCAGGTATTCAAAGAAACTATGTGTTCGATTCTTTACGTAATTTAGATATTACATTTCCATTAATCGAAGGTGGGGATATTAATTGTGTAGTATCTGACGGTATGGGAGGCTGGTTTATTGGAGGTGGGTTTTCAAAGGTCGGAGGGCAACCAAGAAAGGGGCTTGCACATATAAATGCATTCAAACAGGTCACTCAATGGGATCCAAATGTAACTGGAGGTGTTTCCACTCTTTTATTGGATGGGGCAAGACTTTTTGTAGGAGGAAGCTACGACAAAATTGGAAATACATATATCAGTTCCTTAGCGATTGTAGACACAAGTAATGGTACTGTCAACTCATCTTTCAATCTCTCATTGGCAAATACTGCTTCAGTCACTGGCTTATATCTTTATGGGAATGCGATTTATATTCACGGCAACTTTACTTCAATTGGGGGGGTGGGTAGGATTGATCTTGCATCAATTAATAGATCAACATTAAGTCTGACCGGCTGGAATCCGTTCAATGTGGCAAGTGGTTATGTGACACAAGTTATAGGTCACAACAATTTACTTTTCATCGCAGGAAGTTATTCGGGTAACGTAGGTGGAAGTTTTGAACAAGGGTTATGTGCTGTTGATACTTCAACTGGTATTGCAAGTAGTTTCTATTTTCCATATACTAACTCAGGTGCACAGGTTGCTTCCATTCTTAAAGCAGGTAACAGATTATACATGTCAGGAAGTTTTACATCAATTATGGGCATTACCCGCAATCGTTTTGCCTGTTTAGATCTTAATACTGGGACTCTAACTTCCCTTACTTTGAACATTCCGAGCACGAACACCTTTGAGCATATGAGTATGTATGGAAGTAAAATGCTTGTAACAGGAAGTGTTTCACTAATAAATGACAGGTATTTAAATGGGATAGCTTTTATTGACACCTTGAATGGGGCCATTGATAGTGAATTTGACTTTGGATATGTTACTGGGTCAACTTATTATTCAGGAGCACACTATTATGTGAACGGTAGAATCTTTTTTTCGTCTAGTTATGATATCTATGTTACAGGAAAAAACAGAAGAAATGTTGCAGTAATAGATTTAAATGGCAATATACTTCCTGTACAAATTCAAACCAACCTGCCTGTAAATTCTGCAGATGTAACCAATAACCGCATTCTATTGGGCGGAGCATTTACAATGGTAAATGGCACAACTAGAAACTATCTGGCTAGTACTGATACGGTAAAAGGGCAATTATTTTCTTTTAATCCTTCACCAAACGCAGTAGTTAATTCAATTGTAGCTGATAAAAATATAGTGTATTTGGGAGGAAACTTTACAACGCTTGCATCGACCACAAGAAATAGGATTGCGGCAATTGATACATCAGGAAGCTTGATTACCAGTTTTAATCCGAATTCTAATGGAGTAGTGAATGTTTTATCAAAGCAAGGAAGCTACATTTATGTAGGAGGGAATTTCACTAATATTGGAACCCAGTCAAGAAAAAGCCTTGCAGCAATTGACTCTGCAACCGGAAATGCATCCATCTTTAATTTGAATTTAAGTACCGGAACAACAACTAACCCTTCGGTATATAGTATTTGTAAATCAGGGAATATGTTGATGGGCTCTGGAGTTTTCAGTACAGTAATGGGGCAAAGCCGTGACGGAGTTTTTATGTATGATTTACAAACAAATGTAGTATATCCATGGAACCCTAACCACGCTGGTACAGGTGGCTCAATATTAACTATATCAGCTGTTTCTGGTAGTCCAATTTTTATTGGGGGTAGTGATTCGTTGATTGGAGGATTTTTGAGAAATGGACTCATTAAGTATAATGAACAAACTCAAACCGTATATGTATGGAATCCAGTTTTGTTTTCAAGTACCGGTGCGCGAGTTAACACGCTGCTTATTAAAGATACCAGTATATTTATCGCTGGAGTATTTTCAAGAGCCGGTGGTCAAAACAGGGATGGTATTGCCGTATTTAATCACACTAACTCTAATCTTTCGCCATGGAACCCCAGTCTTACGGGAGAAATCTATACCTTGTATCTTAATAATGATACGCTTTATGCTGGTGGTGGTTTTGGATATTTTAACGGAGCAACCAGGTATAATATAGCAGCAATAAATAGTACAACTTTTAGCAATTATGCATGGAACCCAACTGTTAGTGGTTCGGTTAATGCGATTTGTGCAAAAGGGAATAAATTATATATTGGAGGGGGCTTTACCAGCATTAATTCAGGAACCAGATATGGATTTGCTTCATTTTCAAATGGCCTTTCTACTTTAGACGCATATAATCCATTAAATGCCGGAGCCATTGTTAATGATATTAGCGCAAATGGCAATAATGTTTATGTAGCAGGGGATTTTACCTCATATAATTCTGTCACAAGAGCAGACTTTGTTGCATTTAACTCAGTTAATAACATCCTTAGCGGATGGAATCCAAATGGGGTTGGTACAGCTTATGCCATCGCATGTCAGGACTCCATGGTATACGTTGGAGGAAATTCCACTTACTTAGGTTATCAATCACCAAGAAATAATCTTGCTAGCTTAGATTTAAATACAGGAGAACTTACCTCTTGGAATCCCAATTTAAATGGTGCTGTCAATGGTTTAACAATTTACAATGGGAGTCTTTATATAGGAGGGTCTTTTACTACATTTTCGGGCACTACAAGAAATAGAATTGCTTCAGTTGATTTATCATCACTTTCTCTTCGTAATTGGGACCCCAATGCAAATTCTACTGTAGGTATGATCAGATGTCATAATGGGTTGGTTTATGCATTAGGCTCCTTTATTGGCATAGGAGGACAAACCCGATATTATCTTGCAGCACTCGATTCGTCAACCGGTAATGCAACGACATGGAATCCTAACCCGTCAGCTTCAATAAGTGGCATTCATTTTATGGGTAATAATGCCATTGTTTCCGGATCATTTTCTACTATCGGTGGAAGTACAAGATATGGATTAGCGTCTATTGGTCTGAATACAGGTACAGCATCATCATGGGCTCCACTTAATTCAGCGCCCGCTTATGCAAAAGTACATTTTTATAGAGACACAACTCTTTTGATAACAAACTCAACAGCAATAGTCGGTGTTGATACATCTACCGGTGTTATGAAAACAATGTATTCCATAGGGAGTTATGCCACATCTTATGTTTCATGGGACAGTAGTATTTTCTTTTTCGGGAGTTTTAATACGTCTACAAACAAGTTTATTTCACTTCTTGACCCTACATTTACTAAAAGAACAGATTGGGAACCTTTACCTGATGGAAACATTAGCTCCATGTGTCTTTTTGGAAAAAAAGCATACCTAGGAGGAAGCTTCCTTAATATAGGTGGAATTGTAAAAAGAGGACTCGCCTGTTTTGATTTACCAGGCTCCTATTTTGTAACAGATGCTGTACCGCAAAATCTGTGCAAAGGCATTTCTCTGCCTGTTCCCTTTACCGCCAATATGAATTTTAATTCAGGCAATGTATTTACAGCGCAATTGTCTGATACTTCTGGGTCATTTTCAAGTCCGGTCAATATCGGTTCTTTCACAAGTATCACGTCTGGCGAGATTACTTCGACCATTCCATCCAATACGCTTTCAGGAACAAAATACCGCATTAGGGTTATCAGCAGCAATCCTGCAGATACCAGTGAAGATAACGGATACAATATTGCTATCAGTAATTTCCTGAGTACCCCCGGGATCATTCAGGGTGATACGTTACTTTGCCAATTCGATACTTCTGCATTTTATGTGAACAAAGTGAACAATGCTACGCAATATACATGGTCATTGCCATCAGGATGGACTATTATTGGTGCTTCAAATGATACCATGATTAATGTGGTGGCCGGTCTTACTGGCGGAACAATATCTGTTTCTGCATCTAATGCCTGTGCAACAAGTAACACATCTTCACGCACCATTTACACCGACAGTGTACCTGCTGCACCTGCTTCAATTATTGGCTCAACTCAAACCTGTAAAGGAGATTCAGTAACGTTCAAAATAAATCCAGTTTCAAGAGCTACAGGATACCAATGGAACCTGCCTGTTTCATGGGCTTTTGCTTCATCTAACGGGGATACCATTATCAAATCTTTGCCCGGTACCATGAACGGAGCGATTACTATTAAGGCCTCTAATCAGTGTGGTTTCGGTTCAACAACATCTTTATCGCTGTCAGTGGATAGTGTACCCAGTATGCCCTCTACCATCACGGGGTCTACTAGCATATGTAAAGGATCACAACAAGTTTACCGAATCAATAAGGTTCCAAGAGCCACTACCTACAACTGGACAATACCTGCCGGCTGGAGTATTTCAGGTGCTGCAACAGATACATTTATTACAGTGAATGTCGGATCCTCGTCAGGTCTTATCACGGCATCGGCTCAAAACTATTGCGGAGTAAGTGCAGCAAAAACATTTACTGTAAATGTTGACAGTATACCCGCACAGGTCTCCACCATCACCGGACCTGCTCCAGCATGTGCTAATGCAGTGCAATTGTATAAAATTAACAAAGTAACAATGGCGACCAACTATTCATGGACCATCCCTTCAGGTTGGACCATGAACAGCGGCCAGGGAGACACTGCAATTAATGTTACTATCGGAACAAATAGCGGAAATATTATTGTTATACCATCAAATTATTGCGGAACAGGTCAACCCAAACTACTGAGTGTAAATGTTCAAAACTCTCCTTCTCAACCGGGTTCAATACAAGGAAACGCTATTGCATGTAAAGGAACAACACAGTCATATAAAATGAATGCCTTGAGCGGAGTGTCGTCTTATCAATGGACTGTACCAACAGGTTGGACCATTATTTCGGGACAAGGTGACACGGGTATTACTGTTGTTGCTGGCAACAATAGCGGAAACATATCCGTAAGGTCAGTTAATGCCTGCGGCAACAGTGGGTGGAGAAATTTATTTGTATTGGTTGACTCAGCAGCCGGTCAACCAGGAGCTATCATCGGCAATGCTATCAGCTGCTCCGGATCAAACCAAACATACAAAATCACCAAGGTATCAGGTGCTATTATGTATAACTGGTCAGTTCCATCTGGCTGGACTATAAATGGAAATGCTACAGATACATTTATTAATGTAACAGTAGGAAATACTACGGGTCAAATAACCGTATATGCCAACTTTATTTGTGGCAACAGTGTAGGTAGCACAAAAAATGTATCCGTTGAAAATAAGCCCCAGAACCTCTCCCCCATTACCGGAAAAAATAACGTTTGTTTTGCGGGATTGAATACGTACAATGTTAATGCTATATCAAATGCTACAACCTACAATTGGATGGTTCCTTCTGGTTGGACAATAGTCAACGGGACAGGCACCAATACAGTTGCACTTGTTACAGGTACATCAGGAACAATTCGTGTGGTTGCGGGTAACAACTGTGGAAATAGTGACACTTCAGCATTAACCATAAACACTAACTCAGGACCTGTTATAAGCGGAATAATAACAGGTGACACTACTGCCTGTGCAGGATTAAGCAAAAGATACTTTATCAATCCAGTTGCGGGCAATGTGTCTTATACCTGGGTTTTACCAACAGGATGGACAGGGACTTCCGACAAGGATACTATTCAGGTAGTAACCTCAGCAAATTCGGGTTTGGTTAGGGTAATTGTTGCCGATAGTTGTGGTTCCTCTTCCAAATCTGTTTTTGTAAATATTAATCCGGATATTTTACCTTCAACATCTATTAATGTTTCTCCTTCCGGCATGATTTGTTCAGGAGATTCAGTGCATTTTTCATCCTCCGTAAACAATGGAGGCACTACACCTACGGGGGAATGGCTCATCAACGGAATAGCTGTAGGCACCGGATTAACATATTCCAGTAAACTACTTGCAAACAATGATCAGGTTGCATTACGTATCACATCAAATTTACAATGTGCCAACCCTTCAACCGTTACATCAAATGTTATTACCATGTCGGTAAATGCAACTCCTGCTAAACCATTTATTTCCATTGCAGGCAATGTTCTTACATCAAGTTCAACTACCCGAAATCAGTGGTACTTCAGCAATGCCCCCATCATTGCGGCCACTAATCCAACCTACTTGGTTACACAAACAGGTTGGTATAAAGTTAAAGTAGATAATGTATTGGGGTGTGCAAGCGTATCAGACTCTGTAAACATTCTGATAACTGGCAACAGGCAGCAAAATATATCGAGTTCATTCGAAGTGTTCCCGTCACCGGTGAATAGCCAGCTCACCATCCGTGCGGTTAATAAACAAACAACACAGTCGGAAAAATACGAAGTGAAACTTGTTGATGCGCTTGGAAGGGTAGTTTTATCAGGAGTACGTCTGGGTGAAGAAACATCACTTGATATGAGTAGAATGTCCCAAGGTATTTACATGGTAATAATTGAAAATAACAGGGAATCATTCTTATTCAAAATTGTTAAGAACTGATTGAGTGGTAAGTCATTTTTGGCTTACCACAATTTCTGTTTATTGTACTGTCGTTTTAAATCACTTTCAAGAAGCGCCCTTTAAAGACATACTCAACAGTGAATCAAATGCTCTCATGATTAACCTACATTTCACACAACAGGTGAACGGGGTCTAAATATGTCGGTAGTTGGAAGTGTATTAGAGGCTAAAACCTAACCCTGACAGGGCTTTTTACTAAAGAAAAAAGCCCTGTCAGGGTTAAATCAATTACTAAAATATGGTAAGGGAATACTTAACGTCCCTAAAAAAATCTACTTCACCGGAAACACAATCTCCGTAAGCCACTTGGCAGTATCTTTTTCCATCATGGGGTCGGTTACATAAATCTCCATGGGGTAACCGTTGTTTTCCATCTTGTTGTTTTTGATGTAATCGAATGCCGCATAATACACAGGTTCAGTTTTAGAATAATCTCCGTAATATTTTACCACCAACACTTTTGAGCCGGGCAACTCATGAAATTTCACAGTACCTTCATCTTTTCCTTTAGCAGCAACCGGCATGGCTGCTTCCATATCTGCTGAAGTAGTTTCATAAGCATAATAAATAGTCATGGGTGAACCTATGGGTTCCATTTTATTTGCACCCAATGTTTTGCCAATGGTAGCGAACCAATTTCCGAATTTTTCTCCTGAGAGGTCGGTGAATTTTACGGTTTCACGTATACCTGCCACCACAGTTGCCGGCATTTCGCGCATCTCAAAATTAAAACCCATGATGGTTGCTGCATCACCACCCGCAGGGGCAGCTTCGGCTACTTCTTTCATTTTAGCCAAACCTTTTTCATAATCTTTTCCAATCATGCCGTCCATAAACAAGCCAATGTAGCGGGCAATGGGATTCATGCCCATATCAGTATCCAGAGTCCATTTCACTAAAACACCTGAGTCATTCGGTGTGAAAAAATATTCGGCATACGATGAACCCATGCCTTCAAAATCCATTTGTGTTTTGATGTATTCATTTTCTTTAATTTCTAAAATGGTAAGCTTGCCGTTACCTACGTCTTTGTGCTCACTTTTCCAGGTATACCAGGCACCCGAACCAATAGCAGTTTCTCCGCTGAAAGTCCATTCGGTTTTGGGATCAATACCATGCCATGGCGACCATTTCTCCCATTGCTTCAAATCGTTCACTAAAGGAAAAACAGAAGCAGCGTTTGCATTCATTTGAAGTGAACGTTCTACATGGACTTTTGCAGGTATCAGAAAAGATACAATAATGATTAAAAGCACTACAATGCCGATAATTTTTAAAATTTTCATATGCGATTAAATTATAAGTTTAGGGTAAAGGTAAAAAAAAATCCGATACACGCAAACGTTAGCTAATGGCAAGTTGGCGGTTCAGTTCCTTCAGGTAATCAACCGTATGCAACAAACGATTGCCATACCAACTAAAGAGTTCTCCGTCTACTAAAAGCAGACGGGCTCCCGGGCAAATCATTTTTAATTCCTGTATATGTTCCTCCTTAAACGGATAAGGTTCAGAGGAAAGTAAAATTACGTCAGGGTCAAGTGCGGAAATATCTGCCGGTGTTAACTGCGGATACCTTTTGTACTGCTCAAGGGGCAGCACATTTTCCCATCCGGCTGCGGTGATCATGCTGCCTATAAACGTATCATTTGCCGCAGCCATAAAAGGATCGCGCCAAATAAGATAGAGCACGTGCAAAGGCATTTCGAATGTTTTAAGCTCTTGGAACTGCTTATGTATTGCCTCGCTAATCTGTGTTGCTTCTGCTGTTTTTCCTGTTAAATCTCCCACCCTTTTAATCATATCAAGGGCATCGCTCAACTGTTGAATATCGCTCATCCACACCGGAAATTCTTTTTCCAGTTCTTCAATCTGGCTGCGTTCGTTTTCCTCTTTGTTGCCTATAATTAAATCAGGTTGTAACTCCCGTATTTTATCCAACTTCAGTTTCTTCGTTCCGCCAATGCGTGGTTTGCTTTGGTGTTTATCAGCAGGGTGAATGCAGAACAGGGTTTGTCCCACCACTTCTTCATCTAGACCCAAAGCATACAACAACTCTGTTTGTGAAGGCACCAATGATACAATCCGTTTGGGCACATCCATCACCTGTAGCGTACGCTGCATTTGGTCGGTAACCACGCGCATTTTACAGCTCGTTTACTTCGTACATGTCCAATCGCCTGTCTTTCCAGTTGAGCACGGTGCCGGTATTTCGGGCACGTTCCAATGCGGCTAAGTCAAGGTCGGCAATAACCACCGTTTCAATATTGGTGCTGCACTCTCCGGCAATAGCATCGGGCGGAAAAGCAAAATCGCTAGGTGTGTAAATACCCGATTGTGCATAGTTGATGTCCATGTTTTCTACTGAAGGAATATTGCCTATGGTACCGGCTGTGGCCACAAAAATCTGGTTTTCAATGGCACGTGCCTGTGCACAATATTTCACCCGCAGATAGCCGTGTTTTTCATCCGTACTGAAGGGAACAAATATAATCTTCGCTCCTTTTTGGCAGGCAATACGGGCAGCTTCAGGAAACTCAATATCGTAACACACGTTGATGGCTACTTTACCGCAATCGGTATTAAACACTTTAATTTCATTACCCGGTCTTACCCCCCACCACTTGGCTTCGTTGGAAGTAATGTGAATTTTGTATTGTTTCTCATAACTGCCATCGCGCTTAAACAGGTAGCTGATGTTGTACAGGTGATCGTTTTCAATTTGCAGGTGCGTACCTGCGATGATGTTGATGTTGTATTCAACAGAAAGGCGCGAAAAAAGGTTTACGTAATCTTCCGTGTACTCATCCAGTTTACGTATACTATCCTCCGGACTCATGCCTTTATAGTCAATCAATGAAAGGAGCTGCGTGGTGAACAGTTCAGGAAACAGTGCAAAATCTGATTTGTAGTTGGAGGCCACGTCTGTAAAATATTCGCATTGTTGCGCGAAGTCTTCAAAGGAATTAATCTTTCTCAACTCATACTGAATGGAACAGATACGTACCTTTTTCATCAACACGCTGGTTACACGTGTTTCAGGGATATAATCGAGGTTGTTCCATTCCAGTAATACGGCATATCCTTCCGATTCATGGTCCTCCGGAAAATAGTCTTTAATGATGCGCTGAATGGTGAAACCCTGTGACAGTTGAAAGGTGAGCACGGGGTCTTTAACTTTTTTCTCCAGCACGCGTTTGATGTAAGCTCTCACGCCAAACTCTTCAGAGTGCAGGTGGAAGTTGGGCAAGCGACCACCAATTAAAATCTGCTTCAGGTTAAGGTCGGTACACAACTGCCTGCGCATTTCGTATAAACGCCTGCCAATTTTTAATCCCTGAAACTCGGGGTGCACCATAGCTTCAATGCCGTAGAGCGTGTCGCCTTCCGAATCGTGGTTGGTAATGTAACCGTTATCGCATATTTCCTTCCAGCTGTGGTCGTCTTCGTATTCGTCAAAATTGATGATTAAACTGGTGGCTGATCCTACAATCTCACCTTCGTATTCAATAATCTGCATCCCTTCAGGAAAAATGGAATGCTGACTGCGCAACATGGCTAAAGTCCAAGGCTCCGCACCTTTAAAACAGATTTCAGATAATCGTATTATTCCTTGAAAATCCTCAGGTATAGCAGTACGTTGTATAATTAGTGGTCTTCTGCGTTGTGTTTTCTTCATGCCTTCTCGTTAAGTTTGCGAACCGAAACAGATATTTTTACGAACAATGCAAAGCTATAAGGAAATAATAGAAAAAGCGTGGGAACAACGTGAATTGTTAAATGACAGCGAAGTTCAGCAAGCTATACGAGCACTTATCGAAGACTTGGACAAAGGCACCATACGCGTGGCTGAGCCCATAGAAGGAGGCTGGCAGGTGAATGAATGGGTGAAAAAAGGAGTTATCCTGTACTTCCCTATTCAGAAAATGAAAACTCTGGAAGCCGGTCCGATGGAGTTTTACGACAAGATGGAACTGAAACGCAATTACGAGCAACTGGGTGTGCGGGTTGTACCGCATGCAGTGGCCCGTTATGGAGCCTATTTAGCCAAAGGAGTTATACTGATGCCTTCGTATGTGAACATTGGTGCCTATGTTGATTCAGGTACTATGGTAGATACCTGGGCCACGGTAGGTAGCTGTGCACAAATAGGTAAAAACGTACACCTGAGTGGTGGTGTTGGCATTGGCGGAGTGTTAGAACCCGTGCAGGCAGCTCCTGTAATTATTGAAGACAATTGTTTCATAGGCTCACGCTGTATAGTGGTGGAAGGTGTAAGGGTAGGAAAAGAAGCGGTACTGGGAGCCGGTGTTACCATCACACAATCTACCAAAATTATTGATGTAACCGGAGATAAACCTATTGAATACAAAGGGTATGTTCCTGAGCGTTCAGTTGTAATTCCGGGTTCATATACCAAAAATTTCAGTGCCGGAGATTTTCAGGTACCGTGTGCGCTCATTATAGGGCAGCGCAAAGCCAGTACTGATTTAAAGACCTCCCTCAACAATGCCCTGCGCGATTACGATGTGGCTGTTTAAGTAAGAAGAATGACTACAAGCCCCCAACCTATTCATGTGGCCTTTGATGCCAAAAGAATGTTCCTGAATTATTCAGGATTGGGAAACTACAGTCGTACTCTATTTAAAAACCTGCTGCAACACCAAAGCGGTTTTCATTACCATTTACTCACACCGGAAATCGGACAAAATGAGCAAATGAACTTTTTGCAACAACACTTATCAGGCGTTGATATCCATACCCCAAAAGCATTTAAAAACCTTTGGCGCCTCTTCCCTCCCGCTTCCCTGTTTACAGAAAACAAGGTGCGCATCTTTCACGGTTTAAGTAATGAGTTACCGTTTAATATTCGAAAATCAGGAACGCGAAATGTAGTAACTATTCATGATGTTATTTTTCTGCGTTATCCGGAGCTGTATAAACCCATTGACCGAAGAATATACACCTACAAAACAAAAAAAGCCTGTGCTGATGCCGATGTAATTATTGCCGTAAGCGAACAAACCAAAAACGACCTTATCTATTTTTTGCAAATTCCCGCTGAGAAAATACGCGTGATTTACCAGAGTTGTGATGAAGTATATGCGCACAAAGCCACCCCGCAAATGCTGGAAGCCGTGCGCACAACTTACCACTTACCTAAGGAGTTTATGTTGTACGTGGGCACTATTGAACCACGTAAAAACCTGCTTTCTATTGCTCAGTCCATGAAATTACTAAAGGGAAAAGTTACCCTACCTTTGGTAGTAATAGGCCGCTCCACCGACTACAAACTCAAAGTAGTTCGCTACCTTAAGAACTTCTCTCTCGACAATAAAATGTTGTTTCTCGAAAATGTGCCACTCAGCCACATGCCTGCAATATTTCAGCAGGCCAGGTGTTTTATTTACCCCAGCACTTTTGAAGGTTTTGGTATTCCCATTATTGAAGCCTTGTACAGCAACACCCCTGTAATTACCAGCAGCGGTGGTTGTTTTACTGAAGCGGGTGGACCTAAAACTATTTATACCCGTGCCGGTGATGTATTGCAACTGGCGGAGGCTATGGAAACACTTACCTCTGATACTAAGCTGCAAGAAACCATGAAAACCGAAGGCCAAAAATATGTGCAACGGTTTAACGGCAGCAACACATCAGCAGATCTTGCTGCCCTGTATCGGGAACTGGCATAACTTTTCAGGCTGAAATAACAAACACCACAAAGGCTATGGTGGCTATAAACGGCAACACCTTGGTAAGAAAATGTACGATGTAATCAGTATTGGTAATAGAGCGTATATCCCTGTAATACCAGCAGCGAACAGCCAACATAATACTTCCTGAAACAATGGCACAGCGTATCACAGGTTCAAGACTTTTAACGGCTTCATTTGAAATAAGCAATATGGCAGCAAAAGAAATGAGTGAAGCATGACCGGTAACCTTCCAAAAGGTTTGTTCATCCTTACTGAACACATGCGTAAAAACCGGCACATCATCTTCCAACTGCGCGTTTACCTTATCAGCATCTTCCTTCTTGAAACTGTAGTTTTCGGCAACATTTAACGGATTTTGGTTTAAGAGGTAACACAGGTGATAATAAAGCGTGGGTAATTCCTTTGACATCTTGTGCGGTACTTCAAAAAAATTCTCAATGCACACTGAAAAAAACTCGGAGGGGTTAGTAGCAGCATATTCCCGAAGAAAATCAATTTTTCCGTTTCGCATATGGTGTAAGGCCACTGCACCTCTTTCTTCCCAATCTTCAAAATACGCATGCACACGTGTGTCTGAGTCACCGGTTCGTTCAGCTTGCAAGCGCAATACGTGAGCAAATTCATGTAAACCCAGGTTGTACGTATCTTCACTATCCTGATACCCCTCTTCAAAATGTTTCCAGCTCAGGTGCACCACTCCGTTTCCCATAGTAAGGCCGCGCACCCATTTTTCCAGGAGACGGCTGTAGAAAATGTCTGCATAGAGTACTACTCCGTTCAGCAACGAAATGTTGGGCTCTTTTAATCCGAAAGTGAGTTGGGCTATGCAGGCACATATCTGCCTTTTCATAGCGATGGTTACTTCAAAGTCTTCACGTGTGATAATATCCAGCCCCAGTTCTATTTCGCGGGTACGGAATATAAAATGGTGTTTACCTTCAGCATTGAGTTTGCTGAAAAATGGATTTTTATCATGAAGCAGTTGACTGTATTCCTCCAGAATCGAAGGATGTACCACTTCCAACTCCGATTCCTCATCAGGTCGGGCTACATGAAAATACCTTATGTATGCCCAAAGAAACACCAACAGATAAACCCAGGCTTCAATCATTGAAACGGGAAATTACCTGTTTGAACTTAATTGGCCAAATAAGAAAACAGAAGTTTACATCTTTTGCAAAAACTCAGTTCGCAGCACAATGCTCATCTTCTCTACCCTGCAATCCACTTCATCTTCATCATCGGTGAGTTTGATATTTTTCACCACAGTACCTCTTTTTAAGGTAAGCGATGAGCCTTTTACTTTCAGATCTTTAATGAGTTTAACAGTATCTCCATCATTTAACAGAGTACCGTTGCTGTCTTTAACTTCCATAATGCAATGTTATTTTTCGGGGGCAAAGCTAATTTTATTTCAGTACATGAACTGATACTTTTTTTAGTGCCTGCATTTCGTACTTTTGATTGATGCCAAAACAGTGGTTTATTCTCTCACTTTTGTTTTTATCCGCTTTTTATACCAAAGCGCAGCACCCTTATTATTACAGCCTGAATGAGGAAAACGGCTGGCCCTCTAATGAAACGTACCGACTGGCGCAGGACAGTGCAGGTTATATTTGGATTGGCTGCAGTGCCGGTTTATACCGTTACAACGGCATAAGTTACAAAGCATACACCAACAGCACCATGAACAGTAAGGCTATATCCGGCTTACGTTTTGACCGAAAAGGACAACTGTGGTGCTACAACTTTACCGGACAAATTTTTTGCGTAAAAAACAACTCCTTGCACCTTTTTAAAGACTATAGCAAGGTGTGTAAATCATACCCCAGATTTACATTTGATCAATCAGGAAACATATGGATAACTGCTGATTACCTGATCGAAGTGTATAACCCCAACGGGCAGTTAATTCATGTATTCAACAAAAAAACAGACAGCCGAAATCAGCCGATTATGTGGCTGGAAACCGAATGCGACCGGCAAGGTAATGTTTTCATACATTCTGCTACTTCAAAGTTGTGGGTATGGAAATCAGGTAAGCTCAAATTAATCAGCAATTCAGAAAGTGAAAAATCAATCAATAACCGAGGTATATTCAGATTTATTAACAATGAATTATTTCTGATTATTGAAATTAACCCTGCACGAAAATACCAGTTGTGGAAAATGGATCCGGGGGGTGTATCACTAAGCCGAGAACTAAAACTAACACATCCCAATGACCTCATTTATTCTATTACATCAGTTCCGGCACATGGATTATTTACACTCAGCTCAACAGGCGTAATCAGGATGAATAACGCTTACGAACCTATAGGGCACAAACCTATATTTCCTGAGGAAAAAATCTCCGACATGCTTATTGACCGCGAAGGAAGTTATTGGTTCAGCAGTTTGCAAAATGGTGTTATGGTTATTCCGTCAATTGATTTGAATATATACAATAACAGCAATTCCCTGTTAAAGGACGATAACATTAGTACATTAAAAAAATCAGGTACTAATGAAATTATACTGGGTACCTATAAAGGTGATTTGTTTCGTTTGAACAGCATTACAGGAAAAATAAATCCTTACCTGAAAAGTTCTTCACCCGTATACCGTCATGTTAGAAAAATCAAGCAATACCGTGGTAATACCTACATTGCCCGTGGTGCTTTTAATATAGATGAAAAAAACAAAGAACGCCTTTTCCGCTTGTGGAATGCCCGTGATTTTGACTTCATGAACGATAGTGTGTATCTGGCATTGAGTGATCAGGTAGTAAGCACCTCCATCTACAATACATCAGAAAATCCGGCTTCTACTACCATCCGGCTAAAAGGTGGATCTGCCATTATTTGTGACACCTTTCAACGCTGTGTTTATTTTGCCTGTAACGATGGTGTGTTCAGGTACAAAAACGGAAAGCTAACAGAAATAAGGTACCATAATAAGTCTGTATACGCATCATCACTTCAAATTCACCGACAACAACTTTGGATAGGTACTATAAGCGATGGCATTCTTTTATACAACCTCAACAGTAAACAGATTGAAAAAAATCTTACCGACAAAGATGTGTTATGCAGTAACAACATCCGCGGATTGTATAAAAAAGAAGATGACATGTGGGTTATAACGGAAAAGTGTTTGATGCGTATAAATTCATCTACTCGGCAATTGTATAGTTTAGCAGAGGGGTTATTACCAAAACAAATTAATGCCATAGAAATTACCGGAGACACCCTGTGGATTGCAGCCAACAATGGGCTAATTAAAATGCCGGTAAACATGGCCTGGGCCAATACCGTAAGTCCTTCTGTGCGTATCGTTCAACTAATGGTAAACGAACAAAAGCAATCGGATTCTGATTCGCTTATCTTTTCTTGGAACCAAAACAACTTGCTGATCTCTTTCGAAGGTATTGCCCTGAGAAGTCGTGGAAATTTCATGTATCAATACCGTTTAATTCCGAATGACACCGGTATTACCGTTGCTGAAAGCGGAAACACGACTGTGAGGTACAACAGTTTGGCACCCGGAAATTATACCTTTGAAGTGGTGTGCATAAATGAAGATGGTGTGGCAAGTATGCCTGCTTACCTGCACTTTACTATTAACCAGCCTTATTGGCAACTGTGGTGGTTTTATCTGTTGGTAGCAGCAACAGCTTGCACTATTGTATACTTAATCTTTAACTGGAGGATAGGCTTTTTAAAGCGCAGGGCTGAGATTCAAAACCAATTGATTCTTTCCCAGCTCACCGCGTTGAAGGCACAAATGAACCCGCATTTTATGTACAATACACTCAACTCCATTCAGGATTTGATTGTTCAACACGATATCAAAAGCACCAATTATTACCTGAGCCAATTCGGATCGCTTATGCGCAAGGTGCTTGATGCTTCGGGAAGTGAGCAGATATTGCTTACTGAAGAGGTAGAAATTCTTACCCTTTACCTCAATCTGGAAAAATTACGCTTCGGAGAACAATTCACCTTTGAGATACAAGTAGATGAACAACTCGATTTGGAAATGATGCGCATTCCTTCTATTGTAATTCAGCCTTTTGTTGAAAACGCCATTAAACACGGTTTGCTGCACAAAAACGGAGAAAAAAAACTACGTATTTATTTTTCCATGACCAATAATTCATTAGTGTGTTCGATACTAGATAATGGTGTGGGGCGCACGAAAGCCGCAGAGATAAAAGCCAGAGCAAGAATATCGCACCGCTCCTTTGCTACCGAAGCTACACAAAAAAGACTGGAATTGCTCAACAATACACGGGAGAAAAAAATCCAACTCCACATCAAAGATCTCTACGATAATGACAAACCCGCAGGAACTGAAGTTACCATCATTATTCCCTATTGAAGTTTACACCACCTTACCCACACGCATAAAAACAGGAAACTGCATCAGAACTTTATCCGTAATAAAGGGTTTGAGTTCCACCGCAAGTGCATCAACCGGATTTTCACCGTTGCGTGAAATGTAATGCTGCACTGCCGACCACGAATTGAGGTAACCAATCAGTTGGGGCAAATCCCACACTACGTCAATATAAAATTCAGGGGTAGGTACTTCTTCAAACGGAAAATCAATGGTAGTGTATTTTTCATCTACCAATGTTCGTTCGCTGTCCCAATAGGCATCAATTGTTTCAGTGTAAAATTGTTCTATCAAACGGTCGGCCTCGCTGTTGATGCGAATAAGATGATAGCCCCAAAGTGCCAGCAAAGCATGGGGTGTTGCTACTCGCCTCACCTCCTCATAAAACTTTTCCAGGTCAAACCAATGTACCGCCTGTGCCACGGTAATCAAATCAACAGTACCGGATTTGATTTCCTGAATCTGTTCCGCACCTTGCAGGTAAACTACGTTTTCGTTTTGAGTTGCATGGGCCAGTTGCGCACTACTGATATCGGTGGCTATCACCTGATAAAACTTTTGAGCCAGTATCGTTGACACCTGTCCGTTGCCAGTGCCGGCATCCCAAGCCAATTTAAACGAGCGGCAATGCCCATATAGAAACTCATATAAAGCAACAGGATACGATGGTCGATACCGTACATATAAATCAGACCTTTTGGAAAAATTATCCTTCATCCAGCCTGAATGTGTCGCGGGCATGTTGCTCCAATGAGTTGCACTCCATAAAACTAATGTCGGTAAGTGCTTCCAACTCGTGCCAGATGTTTTTAGGAAAGGTAATTCGGCAAGGGCCTTCTACCTCTATTTCTTTCCGTTCCTGAGTAAGTACATTCAGCAAACGAACCACTCCTTTACCTGTGAACAGGTAAAAAAGCTCAGGATCCTTTAATGGTTCAATCCCTTTGTGGTAATGACTGCCATTAATACTACCTGCTTTTCGTGTACCAAAAACAAATGTTCCGGTACGCGGGCTATCAAATGTATATGTGCCACCTTTTTCTGTTTGCGAAATAAATTGAAAAGGTTCTACCGTTATCATTCTTCAATCATGGCTTCGGGCGAAAGCGTAAGCGTTTCCACTACATCTTTTTCCACACGCAGGTTATCAATAATAAATCCCTGGCGGTCGGGGGTGTTTTTGCCCATGTAATATTCCAGCAATTT
>JAGPCK010000047.1 GCA_018058135.1 Bacteroidia bacterium
TGGTTTTTACTCCACAAGCAATTTATAGGGCAATGGACTTGGCCGTTCTTAGTGTTTCTGTTGCTTAACTTTCAATTGTTTCAGCATTGTCATCTTGGATTAGCTGAAGTTCCTGCTATATGTTTAATTCTCTTAAGCTTGCTACTATACAAGCAAAATGTAGCCACCAGTAAAATATCATATCTTCCTTATATAGGTATGCTTATAGCTGCCGGATATAAAATATCTTTTGCTTTTGCACCTGCCATATTTTTCTTACTACAATTTTCCATGTGGTTGTTTGCTTCAAAAGAGCATAAGTTACTTCACCAACATATGCTTTATAGGAATTTATTAGTAAACATCATTGGTAGTATAATTTTCTTATCGTGTTGGTATTGGCCAAATCAGGATTTTATCCGGCACATTCTTTCTATCCAAACCGAAGTGAGTTTGAGCACGCAGTTGGAAACAAATTGGCTCAAACTAAAAAGCAACTACGAATGGTATGCCGCTCAACCTCATTTTAAAGTTATGTTTTACCTATTCAAATTGAATATGGTTGGTTTGGTTATTTTAGGGCTTATTCGCAAAAGAATAGTCTTTTCTAATGAAAACCTGATTCTGTTGATTTTTTCCATACTATGGCTATTGTTTGAAGCCGGTAAATTTGCCAACAATTATCTACCCTCACGTTATTTATTAAGTGCCATTGCAGCGAATTTGTTGTTACTTTTTGTACTGGCTGATTTATTCATTCAAAACACTCATCACCGTAAGTATGCAATATTGTTCTCGACCTTTGCTGGTGTTATGTTATTTCTTCCTTCTATTTATAATTCATATGTTCATCGTTCATTTCAACTTGTTAACCTAAATACCTATCTGGCTAAGACAATCATAGATAACAAATATCCGGTTATGGGAAACTGGGCGGCATCATGTACTTGGGAGTGTAAGGTGGCTCTTAAACCATTGTCGAGCGGGGTTCATAATCATATAGAAACCTTGAAACTACACCACCCCCAGTTGGTGATAACTGAACCGGATGAAGCAGATTCTGACAAGCTATTTGAACGACAAAGTGTTAATCTCAAGCAAGTAGCAGATTCCGTAGTAACAACTAATGTGGCCCATTGGAATCTGAACCTTTATTGGCTTAGTCGATAAGCTCTTTTTAATTATCTTCGCGCTAAATTCCCACCCATGAAAGAGATTGTTGTAAGCGGTATACGACCTACCGGAAATTTACATCTGGGCAACTACCTTGGGGCAGTTACCAATTTCGTAAAAATGCAATACGAATATGATTGCTACTTCTTTATTGCTGATTACCACTCGCTCACCACACACCCTGACCCGAAAGATTTACAAAGCAATGTAAAGCAGGTTTTGGCTGAATACATTGCCTGCGGGATTAACCCCGAAGCTTGTACCATATACATTCAAAGCGATTTAACACAAATACCTGAGTTGTACATGCTACTCAACATGCATGCCTACTTGGGAGAGCTGGAACGCGTGGCTTCTTTTAAAGAAAAAGCCCGCACACAACCCAATAACATCAATGCAGGCCTTCTGACTTACCCCGTTTTAATGGCTGCTGACATTATCATTCACAAGGCTGCTAAAGTACCCGTTGGAAAAGACCAGGAACAACACTTGGAAATGGCCCGCACCTTTGGCAACCGATTTAACCGAATTTATAACAGCGATATTTTCCCTGAACCCCATGCCTTCAATTACGGCAGCCAATTGGTAAAAGTTCCGGGTTTACAAGGCGGTGGCAAAATGAGCAAAAGTGATGGGGACAATAATGTGGTGAACCTGATTGATACCCCCGAACAGATTCGTAAAAAAGTATTAAAGGCGGTAACTGATGCCGGCCCAACCGAAATGAACAGCACACCGGCTCCCGCGGTTCAAAATCTGTTCGATTTGATGAAACTGGTTTCTGCGCCCGATACATTGAAACACTTCACACAAACCCATGCCGATTGCAGCATTCGCTACGGTGACATGAAAAAACAATTGGCAGAGGACATGATTAACTTCCTTACCCCTGTTAGGGAGAAAATTTCAAGCATTCGGGAGAATGAGGACCTACTTAACAAAATAGCCCAAGAAGGTGCTGAAAAAGCACGTGCAAACGCAGAAATCACTATGCAACAGGTAAGAACAGCTATCGGACTGCGAGCGACACGCTAAGTATTTATACACAAAAACGTATTTCATTTTTCATTTTCAGTTTAAACTTTTTTATTTGTTCTTATGCACATAGCCATAGCCGGAAATATCGGATCAGGAAAAACCACATTAACTTCCCTTCTAGCCAAACACTACGGATGGGAACCTCATTACGAAGACGTAGAAGACAACCCGTACATCAGCGACTTTTATGAGGATATGCAACGTTGGTCATTCAACCTGCAGATTTATTTTTTGAACAGCCGTTTCAGCACGGTTACCAAAATAAGAGAGGGAAAAAAAACGATCATTCAGGACCGCACCATTTATGAAGATGCCTACATCTTTGCTCCCAACCTGCATGCTATGGGCTTAATGAGCACCCGCGATTTTGATAACTACACCCGCTTGTTTGAGCTGATGAACAAGTTTATCAAAGGTCCTGATTTATTAATTTACCTGCGCGCTTCCATTCCAACATTGGTAAACAACATTCAAAAACGCGGAAGAGATTACGAAGACTCTATTCGATTAGATTACCTGAGGCGCTTGAACGAACGTTATGAGGCTTGGATTTCTACCTACAAAAAAGGCAAGCTGCTCATTATTGATATTGATAACATCAACTTTGCTGAAAAACCTGAAGATTTAGGTGAAGTAATCAACAAAATCGAAGCAGAAATAAATGGTCTCTTTTGATCAGTATACACTGCTACCAGCTACCGAAGAACACTTAGAAGGCATTACGTCCATTTACAATGATGCTATTGAAAACGGAATTGCCACATTTGACACGGAACAAAAATCTTTAGACAACAGACGCGAATGGCTGCACCAGCATGGCCCCAAATATCCCGTGTGGGTTGCTTTAGCTGGTACTGAAGTGGCGGGCTGGGCCTCTCTATCCAGATGGAGCGATAGATGTGCTTATGATAACACTGCGGAGATATCTGTTTATATACATCCGGAATACCAGGGAAAAGGGATGGGTAGGCAACTGATGAAAGCTGTATTGGAACAAGGGAAACAGCATGGCTTGCACACTGTTTTGTCTCGCATTACAGAGGGTAATGATAAGAGCATTTACCTCCATAATGAACTTGGATTTAATATGGTTGGCGTACTGAAAGAAGTGGGGACCAAGTTTGGCAGAACACTGGATGTAACCATGATGCAAAAAATGCTTAGTTAGTTACAACGGCATTCTTAATATAAACATCAAGCTTATCCTTTGTATGAAAAATTAAAAACTGTTAATCGTATTGCGCAGTTTTACCAACTTGTCCAACAAAGCTTCTACTTTATCCAACGCAATCATATTTGCTCCGTCAGATTTGGCATTTTTAGGATCCGGGTGTGTTTCCATAAAGATACCGTTTACCCCTGCTGCAATTCCTGCACGTGCAATAGTTTCAATTAACTGGGGTAATCCTCCCGTTACACCGCTGCTCTGATTAGGCTGTTGCAGAGAGTGTGTAATATCCAGCACCACGGGATAGCCCAAACCCTGCATGGTAGGAATACCACGGTAATCCACCACCAAATCAGTATAGCCCAGCATCGTTCCTCGCTCAGTAATAGCAATATTGTTGTTTCCTGACTCCTTTACTTTATCAATGGCAAATTTCATTGCCTCCGGAGAAAGAAACTGCCCTTTTTTAATGTTCACTATTTTACCTGTTTTAGCTGCAGCCACCAGTAAATCTGTCTGGCGACATAAAAAAGCCGGAATCTGAAGTACATCAACATACTCGGCTGCCATTGCTGCTTCCTGACTCTCGTGAATATCTGTTACAGAAGGTAAATCCAACGCTGTACAAACATCTTTAATAATCTTTAACGCACCTTCATCACCAATACCTGTGAAGGAATCTAAACGCGAGCGGTTAGCTTTACGGTAAGAAGCTTTGAACACGTAGGGAATGGAATATGCAGCACACAGTTTTTTCATATGCTCAGCAACAGTAGAACAAACCTCCTCACTTTCTACAACGCAAGGTCCTGCAAACAAAAAGAAATTATCAGCTAAGAGTTCTGTTTTACCGGCTTTTAATGATGTAATCATATAGTAATTTTATGATACAAAGGTAACTAAAAAGGGCTGCATAATATACAGCCCTTTCTTCCCTTATCAGTTGTATATCTTAGTAAGAGTAAAACGAAAATACACCTCTGCCCCCACCCGGATAAATGCCTTCAATTACTATTTGTCCGCGCACGTTCTCCAAATCTTTTATTAAAACGTTTATATCAGTGTATGTTTTTTTGTTGAGTGATGTAATCACAAAACCTTCCGGAATATTCATGCTACGTATGCGGCCATTGCGAATATTGCTTACCTGAATACCTGAGTTAATGCCAAGTTTTTGTTTCTCGGATTCAGTGAGTAATTTAAAATCTGCACCCAGAATATTGGAACCCACTTTGCCTCTATTGAGAATGGACGACATATTATCCTTGTTGGTAAGCGTAAGGGTTACACTGGTTGGTTTACCATCCCTCAACAGGATAATTGACATTTTATCACCCGGACGGAAATAGCTGATTTGCTCATCGTAAATGGCTTTGCTGTCAATTTCTTTGTTGTTTACTTTAACAATCACATCGCCCTCTTTTATACCTGCCTTAAATCCCGGTGCATCTTCCACGGTGTATTGCACATATACTCCTTTATCACCTTCGAGTTTCAGTTTATCGGCCAGTTGTGCATCAATGTCTCTTACTTCAATACCTGTAAACCCGCGCTGTACTTCACCGTGTTCAATCAGGTCTTTCACTATTTTAGCCACAATATTTACCGGAATAGCAAAACCATATCCGTTATACGAGCCTGTATTGCTGGCAATGGCAGTATTGATGCCTACCAATTCACCGTTGAGGTTAACCAGCGCACCACCACTGTTTCCGGGGTTAATGGCTGCATCTGTTTGAATAAATGATTCAATGGGGAATTGGTTGTTTACTATATTGATGTTACGTCCTTTGGCACTAACAATACCCGCAGTTACCGTTGATGTGAGGTTAAACGGATTCCCCACAGCCAACACCCAATCGCCCACCAACACGTCTTCTGAATTGCCCATCACAATGTGCGGAAGGTTTTTGCTGTCAATTTTTAAAAGTGCTAAATCAGTGGAAGGATCTATACCGATTACCTTGGCTTTAAATGAATGCTTGTTGTTGTTTAGAATAACCTCGATGGCATCTGCATCTTTCACAACGTGATAATTGGTTACAATGTATCCGTCAGCAGTAAGAATAACACCCGAGCCGGAAGAACTTACGGGTCCTCTTCTGCCAAAGAAATCAAAGTTGCTCCAAAAATCAAAAAATGGGTCTACATAATTACGCTGGTTAGCCACCGTTTTAATGAACACCACACAGGGAGTAGATACTTGCGAAGCTTTAACAAAACCGGGCATTTCAGCAGTACCGTTTTTGTACATCACATTGCTCAAAGAAGATACTGAAGGTGATGAGGAGGCAAATTGAAGTACTGAGCCTGAATTGAAACTGCTGTAGGTAAAAGCTCCGATAATACCACTGACAAATCCTGCCGCAACAGCGGCTAATACAAACTTCTTCATATAAAATTTACTAGTGTTTAATTTGATTAGGCAAAACTACTTCTCCGGCAATGGTTAAATTAATTACCGGATTAAACGGATCATTGGTCATCACATCAATGGCCTTGCTTTCATGGCCTTGGCGACCTGCTGAATTAAACTCTACTTTTATGCGGGTGGATTCCCCCTTCTTCAAAACCATTTTCTCCGGTTCTGACGCTGTACAACCACAACTGGCCTTTGTTTTACGAATTATCAGGTCGCTTTTGCCGGTATTGGTGAGTATAAAGTCTGTTTGCATAACTGCCCCCTGCGTCATGCTTCCCCAATTGTAATGTGTTTTATCAAATGAAGCACGAGGGGCACTCAAAGAATCTTTTTTACTCATTGGCGGAAAATGTTCCTGTACATTCACGCTGGTGTAAAAAGTTTTATTGGGTTGGTCTTTATCATCCGTCATCATAGTAGTAGAGGTAAACAACACTCCCAAATCATTGACCAGTGGACCACTCAAAATTCCACGAACCACCCCTTCTGTCTTAGGTTTTAATTCTGATGGTATAGCTTCCCACTTAATGTAAGTTGGTCCTTGAAAGCCAGACATTTTCATAGTAGAAAAACCTTCGTTGTAAATGCGGGTAACTATGGTATCGTAAGTATTGTTTTTTACAATTCCAAAAGGAATGTGGTCAAGTTCTATTCTCAAATTACCTTGTGCGAAAGGGTACTTTTGAGCCGGTGTCATGTCTTTGGGTTCCACTATTCCTTTTATGGTAAGCACAAAAAATTCCGGGTCGGTATTCGCAGCTACCAACGTAAGTACTTTATTGAACTCTCCAGAGCGGCCGGTGGGATCAAAGCGAGCAAATACACTGCCCATTTTACCCGGGTAAACAGTGTCTTTTGACCAACTGGGTGTGGTACATCCGCAGGCTGCAATTACATTGGTTAAATGCATGGGCACTTTGCCTATGTTCATAAACTTGAACTCCATCATTTGAGAACCGTCTGATTCTTTAATGCGGCCAAAGTCGTGCTCTGTCTTATTAAATCTAAGCTGCGCTTTTCTTTGAGCCATAGCGCCAAGCGACATCAGTACACATACAACCAATATAATTCTGCTCTTCATAAAATGATTTTTAATTCTGACTGTGCGAAAATAACAAAAATTGTTCCAGTCGGTTTGACGGAACGAACAGGGCAAAGGTTGCACAATAACTTATATTTGCGCCACTCACCTGATGACGAAACGTTTATTTATTTTTATTTGTATCTGTATGCTGAGTTGGCAGGCTACTGCTCAGCAGGATAGCGCTGCCACCCGGTACAAAAAACGTCAGCAATGGGTGAGAGCAGGTTTATACACATCATATGGCGGAACTATGGTGATGTTGTACAACTTCTGGTACAAAGATTATCCCATGGAAGGATTTCATTTCTTCAATGACAACAAGGAATGGATGCAAATGGACAAAGTGGGACATGCCTTTTCTGCTTATCAGGTTGGTCTTTTGGGAATGGAACTTTACCGCTGGTCGGGTAAATCAAATAAAAAAACAGTTTGGGTGGGAGGAGCGCTGGGTTCAGTTTTCCTTACCAGTATTGAAATATTGGATGGTTTCTCTTCTGAATGGGGCGCTTCATGGGGCGATTTACTGGCCAATACATCAGGCTCTGCTCTGGTTATTTCTCAGGAACTCTTGTGGCAGGAACAAAGGGTTCGATTGAAGTATTCATTCTCACAAAGTGGTCTTGCCCCATTGCGTCCAAATACTCTGGGAAGTACTTTGACCGAAGAATGTTTTAAAGATTACAACGGACAAACTTACTGGCTTTCGGCCAACCTCAAATCAATCGCTTTCCCCGAACAGGATAAGTTCCCTGCATGGCTCAATGTGGCAGTAGGTTACGGGGCCAATGGAATGACTGGTGGGTATTCAAATGTTTTTGAATCTGAAGGAGTAGTATATGATTATACCAACTTTACCCGATACCGCCAATGGTACATCTCACCGGATATTGACTGGAGTAAGATTAAGACAAAATCAGCTTTTCTGAAAAAACTGTTTTTTGTACTCAATGCTACTAAAATTCCCGCTCCGGCTATTCAGTTCAACAAAAAAGGAGTTCAGTTTCACTACTTACATTACTAACTATGAAAATTACACTTGGCGACCGCGTTCGCTTTCTCAATGAGAATATAGAAGGTACAGTTACCCGCATATTGGACGACAAAACTGTGGGCGTAACTACGGATGATGACTTTGAAATACCCGTACTGAAAACTGATGTGGTCAAAGTAGCCTTTACTGAAAAAAGCATGAATACTGCTGCTGCGGTATCTGCGGCTACCCAAAAACCCAAAGCGCTAAAACCTGTAACCGCTACTGAAGTTGGTTTATTCGCCTTGTTTGAGCCAAAATCAGACAACCTGTTGCACCTGCACCTGGCCAATATGCTACATCATGAAGTGGTATACACCTATGGTACGTTTGATCGCAAAACATATGCAACTTTGAAAAAAGGCAGTCTGTTGCTGGATGAAAGTGAAGTACTGGCTACCATGAAACTGGAAGAATTTGGAGAATGGCCTGCTCTGGTGTTTAACTTCATTCCCTGCTCCTCCTCGGCTGACAATGTGCTTACACCCGTACACAAAACTTTCAAGCCCAATGCTAAAGAATTTCACGGCAGTTTTAAATTCTCTAAAATTCTTAACAAACAGTGTTATGTATTTCGGCTCGACCAGCAACTTAATCTGGTTGACCTGCAACAACTGCGCAACCGCGATTTCAGCGCACCGGCCACTACGGGGAAACTCACTCCTGCTACAGAAGAAGTAAACGAGATTGTTGACCTGCACCTGAGTGCCATACCTGATGTACCCAAAAACCTGAAGGCTCACGAGGCTATACAGGTGCAAATTGGTTTCTTTAAACGACAGCTTGAAAAAGGTGTGGCCAATGGTTTAGAAAAAATGATTTTCATACACGGCATTGGTGACGGGGTATTAAAACGCAACATAAGGGAATACCTGCACCGCTACCCTCATGCTCAACTGGTTCAGGATGCAGATGAATTTGAATACGGCAAAGGCGCCACGGAAGTGGTGTTTAAATAAATGACAGCATCGTGAGGTTAAAAAGAGTACTACAAATAACAGGCTATGGCATGCTCACCACAGTGTTTACAGTCACCTTGTTTTTGGTTGTGCTGGAAATAACTTACCGCTGGCAACTCATCGAGTTTTACAAGCCTGAACTGAAAGCATTGAATCCTTTGAAGCCAAAAGTAAGTGGCAAAAAGGTCCTGGTTTTCGGAGATTCCTTTAGTGCCGACCAACACAGCTATGTAAATTTGTTGCGCGATTCTTTTCCTGAGTATGATTTTGTGAATGCCTCCATTTCAGGAACAGGCATTCAGGAAACTAACCTGATAGCCCCCGACCGTATACGTGCTTTTAAGCCTGAGATGGTCATTTATCAGGTGTATGTGGGCAATGACCTTACGGATATTCATAAGCCTGTAAATCGAAAAAAAATCTCCTTATCCAGAAACCTGTACTGGTGGCTATCGGATAAATTATTTTGCTTACGATTTCTCAATTACCGGCTGGCACAATACAAATACAGTTGGGGAATAAACGTTGAAGTGGCCAATGTACGGGCTATTGACCAATTCACTGTAGAAAGCTATTCGCAAAGAGAAAAACTGTTTATTCTATCCAATGCTGCCTTTATCTCTCAAACTGTTTTGCTTTCCCCGCCAATGGAAAAGGTATTCGACAAATACCAAGAGGAGTTGATCCATTTTACCCACCTGCTACAGGAGCAAAATATTCCGTTGCTGGTAGTATTTGTACCCCACTGCACGCAGGTGAATGCAACGTACAGAAATCGTTTTGCTTTACTGGGAGCTGATATGAAAGATTCCCTCGCACTAAGCACGGATGACTATCCTTTTTATAATCGCATAAAAGAAAAGCTAATCACCTACCCCAATGTAAGTGTAGTAAACCCATTGCCTTACCTCAGACAAAATGAGCAAGAGAACACCCCGCTCTACTTTGCCAATGATATTCACCTTACACCGCAGGGACAAAAGCAACTTGGTATTTATTTGTGTCAGATGATTAAAACGACAGGTTGGTTGAATAAATAAATGCTCAAAACTGTTTAAACCCTCAACTCAAACTCATCTGCATCTAACTGTGCGGGAAAGGCTTTACGGTAGTCGAGTAAATCCTGTTTACTAAGTGTAATGGTTTTAATTTTTTCCTCGTGGTTTTGTTGCCAAAGTTGTTCTCCACGAGCGGAGAATACGCTGCTATCACCACTGTGGTAAATGCCGTTGCCATCCTCTCCTACGCGGTTTACACCTAAACAATACGAGAGGTTTTCAACTGCACGGGCCTGCAACAATAACTTCCAGTGGGCCGCTCTGCGCTCGGGCCAATTGGCTACAAAAAGTAATACCTCATACTCATTGCGGTTGCGCACCCACACCGGAAAACGCAAATCATAACACACCATAGGGCATATGCGCCATCCCTTCCACTCCACCAGTAATCGTTTGTCCCCGGCATTGTAATGCTGCTGCTCATCACCCATACGAAACAGGTGGCGTTTATCGTACGTGTGGTAAGTACCGTCAGGCTGCATCCACAGCAGGCGGTTGTAGTAGCGGTTGTTTTCCTTAGCAATAAAACTTCCGCATACCACTGCATTCAAACGGGCAGCCTGTTCTTTCATCCACTTTACGGTAGGGCCACTCATGTCCTCAGCCAATACAGCAGATTGCATACTAAAACCTGTGGTAAACATTTCAGGTAACAGCACCACATCTGTTGCTGAAGTAATGGTGTTAAATTTATCTGTAAACATGGAGAGGTTTTTCTCCTTGTTCTCCCAATGCAGGGTAGTTTGAATGAGGGTAACCGTTAAATCCTGCATAAGCGTTCAGCCGCTTTTTCAAGGGTTTCTTTTTCTTTGGCAAAACACAGGCGTAATACATGGTCATCGTGCATACTGCGGTAAAATACCGATACCGGAATAGTGGCCACACCGGCTTCTTTGGTTAAGCGTACCGCAAAATCTTTATCATGCTCCTGTGTTATTTTGTCGTAGTTAACCGATTGAAAATAGGAACCTCCGCAATTGAGCAATTTGAATTTAGAGCCTTTTAACAACTGGCGGAAGTAGTCTCTTTTCTCCTGATAAAATTGTGCAAGACCAAGGTAAGCATCTTTGTTATCTATGTAATCGGCCAAAGCATATTGAATGGGTGTGTTGGCACTGAACACCATAAACTGATACACTTTACGAAACTCCGTCATCAGCTTAGCCGGAGCCATGCAGTAACCCATTTTCCACCCCGTAGCATGGTACGTTTTTCCAAACGAAGAAACGATAAAACTACGCTCAGCCAGCTTGGGATATCGGGCCACACTCTGGTGTTCTACTCCATCAAAAATGATGTGTTCGTACACCTCATCACTCAGCACAATGATATCAGTATTGTCTACAATCTTTTCCAGTTTTTGCATATCAGCTGCTGAGAATACTGCACCACTGGGGTTGTGTGGAGTATTGATAATAATCATCCGTGTTTTGAAACTCACCAGTTTTTTAAATGCGTTCCAATCAATTTTGTATTCAGGTGCCTTCAGTTCATAGGTAATGGTTTTACCACCGCTCAGGTCAATAGCCGGAATGTACGAATCGTAAGCCGGTTCAATTACTATTACTTCATCCCCTTCTTTTACCACGGCTGTAATGGCTGCGTACAATGCACACGTACCACCCGGTGTAATGGTAATCTCTGTATCAGGATGGTATTTTGCTGAATAGAGTTCCTCGGTCTTAAGAGCTATTTTTTCACGTAAACTCATCAAACCCGGCATAGGCGCATATTGATTCATGCCCTTTTTCATGTAACGGTTGATGAGTTCAATAAGCTCGGGGGAGCAGGCAAAATCAGGAAAACCCTGAGCGAGGTTAATGGCTTTGTGTTCATTAGCCAAAGCACTCATTACGGCAAAAATAGTAGTTCCCGTTTTAGGCAGTTTACTGTTGATAGATCCTTGAAAAGTAGGCATAGAGCGAAGTAAGCAAAAAAAACAGACAACTAACGAGTGAAAATATGCACGTTTAGGGCGCTGATTGATTGTCAGTAATTTTCTTTTTAAATAAACGTAGAAGAATACAATTACTCGTACCTGAACTTCTTCAACTCCTTCCCTTTCCAGGCAGTGAAAGAGGTAATGAGCAAAGTCATGCAACCACCAAACACCACCGAAGGAACAGTGCCCAGCAAACGAGCAGCCAAGCCACTTTCAAAAGCCCCTATCTCATTGCTTGAACCAATGAACATGGAATTAACGGCTGAGACTCTCCCCCGCATATGGTCGGGGGCTTGCAGTTGCAAAATATTGGAACGCACCACCACACTCACACTGTCAAATGCTCCGCTTAAAAACAGAAAAAAAACAGAGAGGTAAAAATTAACGGAGAGTCCGAAACCCAGCATACAACAACCAAAGCCGGCTACGCACCACAGCAAAGTAACACCCGGTTTGTACATGGATTTTCGCACTGAAATCCACAGCATGGTCAATGCAGCACCCACAGACGGGGCAGCACGTAACACTCCCAAACCTTCCAGACCTGCATGTAAAATTTCATCAGCAAATACGGGCAGCAAAGCAACCGCACCGCCAAACAATACCGCAAACAAATCAAGTGATAATGCCCCTAAAATGACCTTGTTGTTGAATACGAATTTTATACCTTCGCTCAAACGCTTCCCTATGGCATCTTGCTGTGCGGTGTCCATAATGGGCTTGGGAGCTATTTGCGACATGGAGAAAAAAGCCAGCAATGTAAAAAGCAGCACGAGTAAAAAAGTATAGGTAATGCCAATGTACACATACAGCACACCGGCAAGCACCGGGCCTATGATAGCGGCAATTTGCCACGATGAACTGTTGATGGTGGCAGCTTTCGTGAGTTGCTCACGTTTCACCAATTGAGGGAGAAACGAAAAGCCAGCCGGAGCATAAAAACCACGGGCCACACCACTCACCAGAATAATGATGTACATGCTGTTCACCACACTTAACGGAGACCATTCATTACGAACAATTGGTGAGGTGACTACCAAAAGCAATAGTGAGCAAATACCCAGAAGAAACAAACTTGCCAATAAGATTCTCCGCTTACTGGAGATATCGGCCACATGGCCCGCGTAAAGGGAGACTGTAATGGCCGGTATAGCCTCAGCTAAACCAATTAAACCCAACGAAAGCGGATCGTGTGTAAGGCTGTATATCTCCCACCCTACCACCACAGCCTGTATTTGCAAAGCAATGGTAAGCATAACCCGGGTACTTAGAAAAAATCGGTATTCTCTGTTTTGAAGAAGTTCTTTCACCTGATGTAATGAGGGTACAAAAATGCACAATCATTTGGCTTATTGTATTTTTTTTATAGCTTAGCTGTAAAATGTGGAGATAGTTACCACATAAAAAAACGGGAGAAACCGAAAATCCTCAAGAGTAGGCAATCTAAACTAACACAAAAATGGATGCACAAAAAGTTGACATGTTTCTGATGTCAAATGGAAAGTTTTTCGAAGGTCACCAGTTGGCACCAATCAGAGACCGACTTCTTCAGGCTGATGATGGAAAATGGTCAATGATTCAGACCATGCAATTCAAGGACCCTACCACCTCTCTTATTGTTTCCCTTTTAGCGGGTTCTTTAGGCATTGACCGCTTTATGATTGGAGACACCGGCTTGGGTGTGGGAAAATTACTCACCTGCGGTGGTTTAGGTATTTGGGCCATTGTAGATTGGTTCATGATTATGGGAGCTACCAGAGAAAAAAACATGGCCAAACTTCAGCAGGTTCTGTATTAATGAGTAACAAACAAATTTACTTTACACTCATTACTGCTTGTTCAGCAGGGTACATCTGGATATTCTTACATGCATCAGGTATTATTAGCTCAAATGACCATGTTACAGGATGCATTATAAAGAGTATATCAGGTGTACCTTGTCCTTCCTGCGGTTCCACCAGATCGGTAATCAGTATCTTAAACGGAGACTTAATTGGAGGTTTGCTTTACAACCCCTTAGGACCTGTTCTCCTGTTGATTATGTTTGTACTTTCCGTTTTATTATTACGTGACGGATTGCTTTCTAAAAGAACTACTGCCGAGTGGTACCGTTCAGCAGAACAAAAAATTAAAAATAAATACATAGCCGTTCCTCTCACTATGGCTGTATTCTTCAATTGGATGTGGAACATTTACAAAGGACTTTAAACTTGAAAAACGAATTTTATTATCAACCCGGTGAACATGAAGCCGAACGTGCTTCTAACAGTTACCTGATGTCACTTATAGCCATTATTGCGGGACTGCCACTACCCATTATTAACCTGCTGGCTACTTTAATTTTTTTTCTGGGAAACAGGAAATCAACCTATTTTGTGAGGTGGCATTGTACACAGGCATTGTTATCTCAACTCTCTTTACTTTTTGTAAACAGTGCCGGTTTTTGGTGGACGGTTTCCGTTATTTGGGGTGATGAACAAGCCACCAATAAGTATTTTGCTTACATCATCTCGTTAATAGTTTTGAATCTTATCGAATTTATTTCCACTATTTACAGTGCCATACAGGTGCGTAAAGGAAAGCACGTTTCATGGTGGTTGTATGGAGATCTTACCGACTTATTTTGTAAACAATGAAAAAAATTATCTTTCAACTTCTAATACTTTCCGGTGTCTTTTTAGCCTGTTGGTTCTTGTTAAGCAATATAGACTGGCGAAACATTTTCGGAACCGAAGAAATGTCTGAAAACACTGAAAAAAAGCTGGGCGACATTTACTGGGATTATTTTGACAGCCACGAACAGATAGTAAAGGACCCTTACGTTACCAAATGTATGGACAGTTTACTTATACGAATAAGTACTTCAAATGCTATTGATAAAGAAAAGATAAAATTACATGTGGTAGAAAGTGATGAGGTAAATGCCTTTGCCTTGCCTGATAATCATTTGGTAGTTTATACCGGATTAATAAAAGAATGTTCAGATGAAACAGAACTTTGCGGTGTAATGTGTCATGAAATAGCTCACCTGGAGTTGAACCACATTATGAGAAAGCTGGTTAAAGAAGTAGGCCTGTCAATGCTGATAAGCATGGCTGGTGGAAATAGTAGTAGCGAAATAATACGTGAAGCGGTTAAGCTTCTTTCCTCCTCTGCTTACGATAGAAAGTTAGAAAAAGAGGCAGATATCAATGCTGTTGATTACCTCATTAAAGCTGATATTAACCCGGAAGGATTTGCTAATTTTCTTTACACTTTATCACTTGATAAAACCTCCGTTGAAAAATCAGTTAATTGGATAAATACTCACCCCGATAGTGAAGAAAGATCGAAGTATATTCTGGACAAGGCTAAAAATAGCAAGATTAAATATATGCAGGTGCTGAAAAACGACACATGGGATGAACTGAAAGAAAAATGCTACGAAGATTAATACAGATGTATACATTCGCACAGAACACTGTAACCTCCTTTAAATTATTATGACCGTATCCCGCAAAAACGCCCTCACGTTTATTTTCATTACTATTTTAATTGATGTTATTGGTATAGGTATAATCATCCCTGTAGTTCCTAAACTGATTGAGCAACTCACAGGTGAAGGATTGAGTGAAGCCTCCAGATATGGCGGTTGGCTTATTTTCAGTTATGCTGTAATGCAGTTTTTATTTTCACCCATTATAGGTAACCTGAGCGACCGTTATGGCAGAAGGCCGGTTCTTCTACTTTCTTTAGCCGGACTAGGTCTTGATTATATCCTCTCTGCGGTCGCACCAACCATTTTCTGGCTGTTTATCGGTCGCCTCATTGCCGGGGTAATGGGTGCAAGTTTCACAACTGCTACTGCATATATTGCTGATATCAGCGACCCTGAGAAGCGCGCACAAAACTTCGGACTTATAGGTGTTGCCTTCGGAGTGGGTTTTATTATCGGGCCGGTTATAGGAGGTTTAGCTGCTGAATGGGGCCCACGTATGCCATTTTATGTGGCTGCCTGCCTTACGTTGTTAAATGTTTTATATGGCTACTTTGTACTGCCCGAGTCATTACCCAAAGAAAACCGCAGAGCTTTTGATTGGAAAAAAGCTAATCCGGCAGGTTCTTTAAAACACCTGTTTAAATATCCGGTGGTGGCAGGTTTAGTTACCTCACTTGTTTTGGTATACATAGCCGCTCATGCTGTACAAAGTAACTGGAGTTTCTTTACCATTTTCCGTTTCAACTGGACTCCAAAAGAAGTAGGGTACTCTCTGGGATTTGTAGGTTTTATGGTCGCATTGGTACAAGGTGGACTCATTCGTATTGTTATTCCCAAGTGGGGAAAAGTAAACTCCATTTACATAGGTATGTTGCTTTATGCAGTAGGATTATTTTTGTTTGCTTTTGCCAATCAAAGCTGGATGATGTACGCTTTTTTGATTCCGTATTGTTTAGGTGGAATTGCAGGTCCGGCCCTTCAGGGTATTATATCAGAACAGGTGCCGGCCAATGAACAAGGCGAACTGCAAGGGGCACTCACCAGTTTAGTTAGCCTTACATCCATTGTGGGGCCATTGCTTATGAACAACCTCTTCGCTACATTTTCTGCCAAAGACGCTCCCGTATTTTTTCCGGGTGCTGCCTTTTTTATGGGTTGTATATTGACGTTACTGAGTACCTATTTTGCCTACAAAACTTTATCAAAGAATACTCAATTGCACGTGTAAGGTTTGAAGAACTCAACACCTGATATTACTTCACTCATTCGGAAGCATCATTCTTTAGCCGTTACGATGTTGGTTACCGATAAGATTCTTAAGCAACCTGAGTTGCTGAAAGAACTTTTTCAATTGCTTAAAAACGGAACTGCAACGGATAAGCAACGCGCAGCCTGGCCTCTAGCGCACATTGCTGTGGCTGATGTCTCTTTGTTTAAACCGTATTTAAATACCCTGATTCAGTTGCTGGATGACAACAGCCACGATGCCATCAAAAGAAATGCACTGAAAGTTTTGGAACTAAGTACGCTGCCCAAACAAGTGCATGCTCAGGTAATAGCAAAATGCTTCCCCATTCTGATTAACCGCTCAGAAGCTGTGGCCATAAGGGTGTATGCAATGAGTATCTTGTTTCAGTTATGCAAAATATATCCTGAACTGAGCTATGAACTAAAATCTGTTATTGAAGCCGATATGGAATACGGCACTCCCGGATATCAATCAAGAGGAAAAAAAGTATTAGCGGGTTTAAAAAAATTAACCCATTAATTCTGCCAGCTCCAACCACCTGAAAGATTTCTCTTCCAATTGTGCATTTATCTGCTCCAGTTGTTGTGCCCATTGAGTTAATTCCTCGTGTGAACTGCTACCTGCATTAAGTTGATGCGTTAATTTCTCCTTCTCCTGTTCGAGTGCTTCCACCTCTTTGCCCAACAATTCATACTCACGCTGCTCTTTGTACGTCACCTTTTTACGTGCGACATTCACTGGTACTTGTTCCTCTTCTTTTAACACCGGCTGTACAGCCTTTGCAGCCTGATTCGAATTGCGGTCGGCTTCTTTTTTATCTTCCTGAAATTCGAGATAGTCCTGGTAGTTACCGTTAAAGTCGGTTACCTTCCCCTCTCCTTCAAACAGAAAAAGGTGGTCAACCAACTTGTCCATAAAGTAACGATCATGGGTTACAATCAACACACAACCTCTGAATCCTTCGAGAAAATCCTCCAGTACATTGAGTGTAGCAATATCCAAGTCGTTGGTAGGTTCATCCAAAATCAAAAAGTTGGGATTTTGCATTAGCACGGTAAGTAAAAAGAGTCTGCGCTTTTCCCCTCCGCTCAGTTTAGATACGTAAGTATACTGCTGTTTGTCATCAAATAAAAAGAGACGCAGCACTTGTGTTGCCGAGAGTTTTTCTCCTTTGCCATACTCTACAAACTCAGCAATGTCTTTTATCACATCAATAATACGTTTGTCTTCTTTAAGCTGTAAACCTTGCTGCGAGTAATAACCGAATTTAACAGTTTCTCCGTGTATAATTTTACCTCCATCGGGTTCCAGTTGGCCCATAATTAGGTTAAGGAAAGTACTTTTACCCACCCCGTTTTTACCCACAATACCAACGCGTTCTCCGGGTTTGAATGTGTAAGTAAAAGGTTCCAGCATCTTATGTTCTCCAAAAGATTTCTGTACGTTGTGAAACTCCAGAATTTTACCTCCCAGCCGTTTCATGTTCAGTCGCAAATCCACCTGCTGATCATCCGCTTTCTTTGAGGCTTTTTCTTTGATGTCATAAAATGCGTCAATACGAGATTTCGACTTGGTGCCCCGGGCCTTTGGTTGCCTGCGCATCCACTCCAACTCTTTGCGATACAGGTTGCGGGCTTTATCCACCTCACGCGCTTCTTTGAACTCGCGCTCACTTTTTTTCTCAATAAAGTAGGCATAATTTCCTTTGTAATAATACAGCTGGCCATTGTCCAACTCTATGATTTCATTACACACCTTATCCAAAAAATAACGGTCGTGGGTTACCATCAGCAAGGACATGGATTGTGAGGAAAGATAACCTTCCAGCCATTCAATCATGGCCACATCCAGGTGATTGGTAGGTTCGTCCATCAGAATACAATCTGGTTGTTGAATCAGTACTTTGGCCAAAGCTACCCGCTTGCGTTGCCCACCTGAAAGGTTCATCACCAGTTTATCGGTTTGTTCGATATTGAGCTTGGAAAGTATTTGCTTAATACGTGCTTCGTAATCCCAGGCTTGCAGGCGATCCATTTCTTCCATGGCATTTTGCAGTCGCATGGTTTGCTCATCGCTGTGGTCATGTTCTTGTTGTACCAATACCTCTTCATATGTACGAATACAATCCAGTAATTCATTATGGCTCTGAAACAGGGTTTCCCAAACAGAAAGTTTTTCATCCAACTCCGGTTCCTGATCCAAAAAGGCAATGCGGTAGTTGCTGTTAAAAATCACTTTGCCCCCGTCAGGCTCATCAATACCGGCCAATATGCGCAGAAAATTACTTTTTCCAATACCGTTTCGGGCCACTAAAGCAATCTTTTGCCCCTCAGCTAAAGTATAGTCAAGCCCCTTAAACAGAACACGTTCGCCAAAACTACGACCTATTCCTTCTGCGCGTATTATCACCATGCCGCGAAAATACGTTTACGTTTGGCATTATTTTGAATTGATTTGGATTAAATTGAACCCATGAAAAAGATTAGCATCCTTCTTTTACTGATGTTTGGCCTCATCAGGGTAATGGGGCAAACATCATATTCATCAACTTCAAGTAAAGCTCAGTGGGTAAAAGTGTATATCACTTCAACTGAATCTTACTGCGGAGGAGCCCGCCCCAGCGATGAAATATTACAGGATGTGCAAACACCCAAGCCTTATGCCTTTAAAACATTTTATATACGTAAAGGAGCACAAAACAGTAAAGGCAAAGCAATAAAAGTGGTGACTGACTCCGCTGGTTGTTTCAGTATAAAACTCAAACCCGGAAAATATTGCCTGCTTTACCCCACTCAATTAAAAGAACCTGATTACAGTAAGTACAAATCAACCACAA
>JAGPCK010000048.1 GCA_018058135.1 Bacteroidia bacterium
CTGCAGCCCATCCTTATCCGTCAGCCTATGTACCTCCGGCTTATGTATGGTTTCTTACCCCGTTCTGGTTCTTTGAAGATAATGTACTGAGAAATGTGCTGATATTGTCGCTGCAAAACCTGGCATCTCTGGGTGTAATGTGGTTGCTGTTCAAAGTTGTAATGCAATGGTTTAACTCTGAACGTGCAGCCTGGATAGCCGCTATAATCTATGGTTTTATGCCTGAAATGATTTATTCCGCGAACAGTTTCGGACCTACCGTATTTTATCATCTGGTTGTATGCGGGTTGTTGCTTCAGGCGAATAAGCCACTCCAAAACAAGAATATTCTTATTACCTCTCTATTATTTACGGCAGGTCTTTACCTGCGTTCAGAAATGATAGTCTTCACCGTAATGTGGATGTGTTACCTCATCGGAAAAAAGGAATTTATGGCAACAGTTAAAATTGCCCTGTTCACCTTGCTCTTCTTTATCCCTTGGCCATTGCGCAACTATGTAGTGTTTAATAAAGTCATACCACTAACTACAAGCAGTGGCATTAACCTCTATCGCGGACACAATGAAGACGGCACCGGGAGTTGGGGCTGGAGCAAACACGTTTATCTTCATACAGCTTATTTGTGCGGAGATGACAATTTTGAAGTCCGCTTTTCTTCTCTTTATGCTGATTTAGCGAAAGCATACATTAAAGAACATAAAGCAGAAACCTTACGTTCGTCTTTTGAAAAATTAGGTGAACTCTGGTGGCTACCCAGAAATGATCAACGCGCTTCACACCCGTTGTATGCCTTCCCCTGGGCGTTGGTAGTATTGTTTGCAGCGCCTGTAATTTGGCTAGAGAGAAAAAACAAATTCACATATGCTGCGCTTATATTTTTATTCTCCTGCTCCATTGTAGCCATGCTGTTTTTTGTGCTACCCCGCTACCAAACTATTATGAAAATAGCACTTATTCCTTTTGCTGCTTTTGGCATTCATAGCCTGATAGTTGTATATTTAAATCGTTTTTACCGTTCAAATACCCCAGACAAATGAAATCTATACTCATAAAAAATGCTACCCTAGTAAACGAGAACCAACAGTATACTTCGGATGTGCTAATTAAAAACGGACGCATAGAGCGTATTGCCCGCATTATTGATACTATGGCCGACAAAGAAATAGACGCTTCCGGCCTTTACCTTATTCCGGGTGCTATTGATGATCAGGTGCATTTTCGTGAGCCCGGATTAACCCACAAAGGTGAAATTTATACCGAGGCAAAAGCTGCTGTTGCGGGTGGAGTAACCAGTTACATGGAAATGCCTAACACTGTACCGGGTGCTGTAACCATTGAACTGCTGGAAGAAAAGTATTCGCGTGCTGCACAATGTTCATTGGCCAATTACTCTTTTTTTATGGGCACCACCAACAGCAACATAGATGAGGTGAAAAAAGTTAACCCACTTAAAATTTGCGGTGTGAAAATTTTTATGGGTTCTTCCACAGGTGATATGCTGGTAGATGATCCGCATGAGTTAGAAGCTGTATTTGCAGAGTGCCCCACTCTTATAGCCACACATTGCGAAGACGACCCTATGATTAAACTCAATATGGCCAATTACAAAGCGCAATATGGCGAAGACATACCTATTAAATTTCACGGACTTATTCGCAGCGAAGAGGCCTGTTATAAATCTTCTTCCTACGCTGTTGAGTTGGCAAAAAAATACAACACACGTTTACATGTATTGCATATCAGCACAGCTAAAGAATTACAACTCTTTCGCAATGATATTCCCTTAAAAGAAAAACGCATAACAGCTGAGGCCTGTATACACCACCTGTGGTTCAGCGATGCAGATTATGACACGAAAGGAACGCTCATCAAATGGAATCCCGCTGTTAAAACTGCTGCCGACCGTGATGCTATTTTCAAAGCGGTATTGGATAACCGCATTGATGTAATTGCCACTGACCATGCCCCACATACCTTATCAGAAAAAGCAAACAAGTATGCGCAGGCCCCCTCTGGCGGACCATTGGTACAACACTCCATACTGGCCATGCTTGATTTTCATAAACAAGGTAAAATAAGTTTAGAAAAAATAGTTGAAAAAATGAGCCATGCTGTTGCTGATTTATTTCGCATAAACAACAGAGGATATATCAGAGAAGGATATTGGGCTGATTTGGTGCTGGTAGATCTAAATTCAAATACTACCGTAACAAATGAAAATATACTGTACAAATGCGGATGGTCACCCTTTGAAGGACAGACATTCCCGGCAAGTATACACAGTACTTTTGTCAATGGTCATCTGGCATACCACAAAGGCAAGTTGGATGAATCACAGCTTGGTCATCGAATGGAGTTTGATCCGGTTCATTAGTGGTACGACTCTTATTTTTTGCGGTGATGTTGGGCCTTTTAATGGGATGTTCCAAACATTCGAATTGTCCGGCATATGCATCCGTAAAAACTCAGGAGCGTAAACACATCAAAAAAAACATTCGTAAGAAAAAAAAGAAGAGTGAAAGCGGCTTATTTACCAAAGAACAACTCAATATTATTCGAAGTGGTAAAAAGGCAGCCCGTCAATCTAAACGTAACTTAAAGAAAAAAAGCTAAATTGCGGGTAGGTTATGTTATCCAAAGATTTCCATCATTCTCAACTTAAGAAAAGTCAACAACTCAGTATGCGCATCAGCCTGTTGGTGATGAGCATAACAGCCATTTACAGTTTTGTCTTTTTAGGACTTGGTGTATATTCCCTATCGCTGCTTTGTGCGGTTATTACACTGGTCTTTCTGGCCTCCTTTTACCTCAACAAAAACGGAAGGTTAAAAACCGGCCGCATTACACTTTACGTAATTATTAACCTTACTGTATTTATTGCTGATGTTGTTTTAGGACGCAACACCGGACTCTTTTTGCTTTACATACCAATAATGGCCAGCTCATTAATATTATTCAGTTTTAATGAAAAAAATTCCATCATTCTGGTAGCCGCATTTTCATTATTTCTTATTGTAATATTGGAAATAACGAATCACTCCCTTTTTTCTGTCACCTACAAATTAAACAGAGATGCTAATTATGTTGTTTACTACACCTCCCTGCTATTGTCTATTACAGCTACCGGACTCTGCGTATACTATCTCAAAAGTGTTAATCATACTGTAGAAAGTCAACTTATCACACAACGCACCTTTTATGAAAATATTTTTGAAAACCTGCCTGCTGATGTAGCTGTGTTTGATAAACATCACAAATACACCTATATCAACCCTAAAGGGGTAAGAGATTCCTTTATCCGAAACTGGCTCATTGGTAAAGACGATTTTGATTATTGTGAAAAACGTGGGCTGGACAAAAGCATGGCAGAAAGAAGACGAAACACCTTTAATAAATGTATGGCCACTCTGGAGCCTGTACAATTAGATGAGACTCATATTGATGCTAAAGGTGATACCATCTACCATTCACGTTATTTTAATCCAATAATAAATGAAAGCGGTAATGTGGAACTTGTAATAGGATATGGCTTTAATGTTACAGAGCAAAAAAATGCTCAGTCCAAAATTATGGAGGCCAAACAAATGGCTGAAAATGCATCAAAGGCAAAAAGTAATTTCCTTTCCAATATAAGCCATGAAATAAGAACCCCGCTCAATGCTATAATAGGGTTGAGTAATTTGCTTATAAGTGATAATAAACGTGATAACTTGGATGAAAACCTGAAAATTATAAGTTACTCAGCAAACAACTTGTTGGCATTAATTAATGATATACTGGATTTATCTAAAATTGAGGAAGGAAAAATCACTGCTGAAAAAACTCCGTTTAGTGTTACAGATTTACTCTCCACACTGGAAAAAACCATTCGTATCCGCTCAGCTGAGAAAAAGCTGGATTTGATTACTGATTTTGCTGAAGATTTGCCACCTGTTCTAACCGGTGACCCACTGAGATTAAATCAGATTCTGCTTAACCTGTGTACCAATGCTGTAAAATTTACAGAGGAAGGGTCAGTGAGAATAAAAGTATTTATCTTATCCCGAAATGATGATACAATTGTGCTGCAGTTCGAAGTACATGATACCGGCATTGGTATATCATCACAAAAAATAGGAAGCATTTTTGACTCCTTTACACAGGCAGAATCATATACCACCAGAAAGTATGGAGGTTCAGGATTGGGACTAAACATTTCCAAAAAATTATGTAACATCTTAGGTGGTTCCATTCGTGTTGATAGTAAGGTAAACTTGGGAAGTACATTTTATGTAAACCTGCCTTTCGGCTATTCTTATGATGTTAATTTACTAAAAGCAAACCACAACGCACAAAACGAAAAAGACCTCTCCCATCTAAAAATTTTAATGGCTGAAGACAACGTTATTAATCAACGCCTGGTTCAACAGCTATTCAAAAAGTGGAATTGCGAACTTTTCATTGTTTCATCGGGGCGAATGGCCATTGAAAAATTAAAGCAGGAAAAATTCGATATGCTTTTAATGGATCTTCAAATGCCCGATATGGACGGGCTAACAGCTATTGAACTTTTGCGAAGTGGAACAGTTGGTGAGCTCAATAAAGATATTCCGGCAATTGCCTTAACTGCAGATGTATTTGAACAAACTCGAAAAAAAGTTTACCAGTCGGGTTTTAATGATTTTTTAAGTAAACCTTTTAACAGCGAAGATCTGTACAGGAAAATTGCTCAACGTACTGACGGACCTAGTGTTTAAGGTTAAGCAATGTTGAACAACAGAGCATAAATAATACGCGTGCTCCTACGTTTGCATCCCAATCATCTTTACCCGGAGACACCTCATTTAAATCAAATCCTATAATTCGCTTTTTACTTAGTGCCAGTTGTTCTATGAGGTAGCTTACTTCGGCAAATGAAAGCCCACCGGGAACAGGGGTGCCGGTATTTGGGCAGTGGTCGGGAGTTAAGCCATCAATATCAAATGAAATAAATACATTATCTGGAAGGTTCTTGATAATGGCGCTCACCTGCGTGGCCCATGTTGTTCCTTTAATTTTAGCAAACTGTATATCGCGATCATACCAGGTTTTAATTCGTCCTTTGCTTTTCTCTATCAGTTTTACCTCTTCTTCACAATAATCTCTTATACCCACCTGAGTTAAAGATAGAATGTTTTTTTCCTTAAGTGCATTAAACATAACTGATGCATGGGAATACGTAAAACCTTCGTATGCATTTCGCAAATCAGCATGCGCATCAATTTGTAGTATACCAAATTTCTTTTTAGCAGCAAGCGCCTGCATTAACCCCAGCGGAGTGCTGTGGTCTCCACCCAATGTGGCTACCAGTTTCCCTTGCTTCAATAAGTTCTCTGACTGTTTACGCACCTTTTCTACCATGTCGGCACAGGCGGCATTTACCTTGTCCAGCTTTTTTTGCGAAGGTGTTTCACCATTGGTCCAGCTGTCAATAATATCTTCAGCCAGTTTGCGCATTTGCTTACTTTGTTTCTTCAGGCCGTTATCAGCTTCAACCATGGCCATTTTACGTTTCCACACCTCCTTGATTAGCGGATGGTAAAGGTCAATTTGTTTGGAGGCCTCCAATATAGCCTCCGGCCCGTTAGCCGTTCCTGCTCCGTAAGAAACCGTTGCCTCCCAGCAAACAGGTAATATCACCAGTTCCGATTCCTTTTCATTGTAAGGCAACCCGAACAGATTACTATCAGCAGCACCGGGGTTGTTAGGATTAAAGTTTTTATCAGCCATGATTGATGTTTTATTTATTTTCTCTGAAGTAAGTAATCATATCCGTTGATTGCAAGGATGTAACTCCCGCATTACGAAGCATCGTTATAATTTGCCCCCTGTGAAGTGTAGCATGGTTACAAACATGCATCAGAATCTCTTCATGTGTATTGGTGTAGGTAATACCTTTCATGTTGGTGTAAGCAAGTGAAGCTGTAAAAAACGAATCGTCTTTAGCTAAAATAAACTCTATCATTTTCTGGGATGATTGAATAAAAAGTTCCTTAGCCTCATTAAACGTTCCGTTAAAATTTTCACTTGGCCAGTGATTTACCGGAGCGCCATTCAGTCGATTGAACCACACCTCCTGTGCATCCCACATGTGATAGAGTGTTTTACGAATAGTTGGAAAGCTGCTGATAAGTTCAACATCAGCCGCCTCATCGGGTATTAAAGCAGCTATGCGGGTATTTGCCCACAGGTTGTATTTAAGAAAGTGATTTAATGAAATCTCCATATCAATCTGCGAAAATAAAACCGTTTAGGATTAACCCAATGTTAATTTTTGAAGTAAGATATCTGTTCCGGTAGTGGCCTTTTCCTGAATCACATTCAGGTTGCTTATACCATAGACCTCGTTTAGTTTAGGGTCAATCAGATATTTTTCACTTTGAACTGGAGCATAATTCACCAAACCTGCTGCAGGATATACCGCCAATGATGTGCCTATTACTACAAAAATATCGGCTTTTGACACCAATTCAGCTGCCGAACCAATCATTGGAACAGCCTCACCAAACCAAACAATGTGAGGCCGCAATTGAGAACCCAGCGCACATTTTTCTCCAATTTTTAGTTCCCAACTTTCAATATCGTAGATTAACGATTCATCTATACTGCTTCTGGCTTTAGTAATTTCACCGTGCAAATGCATCACATTTTTACTGCCTGCCCTTTCATGCAGGTTATCGATATTCTGAGTAATGATATATACATCAAAATATTTTTCCAGTTTTGCCAGATTAAAGTGAGCAATATTCGGCTCAGCTGCTAATACTGCTTTCCTGCGCATGTTGTAAAACTCCTGTACCAAAGGAGCATCTCTTTCCCACGCTTCGGGGGTCGCTACATCATAAACATTGTACCCTTCCCACAATCCGTCAGCATCTCTGAAGGTTTGTAACCCGCTCTCAGCGCTTATTCCCGCCCCTGTCAGTACTACTAATGTTTTCATGTATAAGGCACATTCTGTGTTGCTTTCAAATATAAATTTTTTGATGGACTGATTTTCTGTATTTTTGTCTCTCATTATGAAGAAAGTACTACTCACTATACTCATAGCCGCAGGATATTTCTCTGTAACTGCTCAGGTAAAGCAAACCGGTTTTAAACTGGGTATTCATCTTTTACCTACATTATCTAAATCTGTAATTACCGGTGGGTCAAATGATTTTATAGCGCCCGGTTCAACGGTTACATTTAAAGATGTGGCCGACTCTTGCAGCAAAAAAGATAAAATGTCTTATACCAATGGTATAGGCTTGTCTTTCATGTACAATTTAAAGCGTGATATTGAGTTTCAAACAGGATTATACTACTACCAAACCGGATTTGTACGCACAGTAGAAAATATTAAATTTCTGGACTACATCTATCCGGGAGAAGATTTAGTGGTGGATCAGGCTTTTGACAAAACGGCTTATTTCAATTACCGATTCCGTTATTTGCACATGCCACTCATGATAAATTATGGCCTTCCGTTTAAAAACATGAACTTCCAGTACAATTTGTATGCAACAGGAGGAATTGGAATCAACTACCTTTTGGATAGTAAGATTCGGGCCGATTTGGAGGGATTTACTATGAATGGAGAAAGCAAACTGGATTTTGACAGTGTTGGATTTGATATGAAAAAAGTAACCATGCACGGCAGTATTGGTTTCAGGTTTGAATACCTGATGAAGAATAAAATCATTCTGAGTGTTCAGCCTTTATTCAATTACAACCTTATTCCTTCAAGTTCCTCTCAGTTGCAAATGCGCCCTTACTCTATTACAGCCGCTGTAGGAGTAAATTACCGATTCCAGACAGTAAAAGACGAGAAAAAATAACCTCGTGAGCTTACCTGTTCGATTCAACATACGTGTTTACGGACTTCTCATTAACCGCAAAAGAGAACTACTCATTGTTCACGAAAGCATCAATGATTTTCATTTCACTAAATTTCCGGGAGGTGGCATGGAATTGGGCGAAGGTACCATTGACTGCCTTAAACGTGAATTTAGAGAAGAACTTAAATTAAATATTGAGGTAGGTGAGCATTTTTACACCACAGATTTTTATCAACCCAGTGCGTTTAAAGCGAATGACCAATTGGTATCCATTTATTATTTTGTTCACGCTGAAAAAGAACACGACTCTTTTGCCGACCATACAGAAGAAAGCGAGAGCAAAGTGGCTACTATGAAGTTTGAATGGGTGCCACTTGATTCATTGAGTAAAGACATGCTTACCTTCCCCATAGATAAAATTGTTTGTGACCAATTACTAAAATCCTTAAACTAATGCTCAGTATCTGGGAAAAAGAATCCTTTATTCAATACGATTATATCATTGCCGGTTCAGGCATTGTAGGACTCTCCACAGCCTTGTCCATTAAAGAATTGGAGCCGGATGCATCCGTGCTTATTTTGGAAAGAGGGTTACTGCCTTCAGGAGCCAGCACGCGCAATGCAGGATTTGCGTGCATCGGTACTGTTGGAGAAAAACTGCACGACATTAAACTGATGGGGGAAGAAAATGTATTGCAACTTATGCTGAAACGCTGGGAAGGGCTACAACAACTTCGTAAACGTGTTGGTGATAAAAATATGGATTTTGAAAACCTGGGCGGTTATGAATTGGTGCTCCAACACGAGACGTTTGACTATGATGCTATGCACCGTTTGAATGTTTTGCTGAGTGATACTTTTAAAGAACCTGTATATGCAGAAGATTATGGAGGGATTAATCGTTTCGGATTAAACAGTTCAGCAGTAAAAACACTTATCAAAAACCGATTGGATGGTCAGCTTCACAGCGGTAAAATGTTGAACAGGCTCATAGACCTTTGTCAACAAAAACATATACGCATTATTACAGGAGCCAATATTACGCGGTTTGAAGAAACCAATAATTTACTCCATGTACAGGTTACTTCCTTTTTCACCAATGAACTTACTTTTACCTGCAAGCAACTGGCCATATGCACCAATGCATTCACCAAAGACTTGCTGCCTGAGGTAGATGTAACTCCGGGTCGAGGACAGGTACTCATCACCTCGCCCATTGAAGGACTTAGTTTACAGGGCACCTTCAATTTTGATGAAGGGTACTATTATTTCAGAAATTTTGGCAATCGCATTTTATTCGGAGGAGGCAGAAACCTTGACTTTGAAAAAGAAAAAACCACCGCCTTTGAACTCAACCCACAAATACAGGAAAAGCTGGAATACTACCTGAGAGAAATAATTGCCCCGGGGAAAAAATTACACATCACCGATAGGTGGACTGGCATTATGGGCTTTGGAAAAGAGAAACTGCCTGAAGTAAAACGCATCACCCCACACATAAGCATAGGTATAAAACTCAATGGTATGGGTGTGGCTTTGGGAAGTAAAATAGGGCATGAACTTGCAGGGGTAGTTATACTCAATTAAAAAAGCATCCCGCTAAAAGCCCATAAACACAGGGCTTCTTAAAAATATTTCATCTTTTTTTACAACGACATGCAGCGTTAGGTACAAGTTACTTTGTCAAGTAGGTAACTAAAAACCAACATGCGTTATTGTATCCTGTTTATTCTCCTTTGTGCTTTCCAAACCACACAAGCCCAAATGCTCTCACTCTCGGGACTTGTTACTGATGAAGCAACTGCCGAATTAATGGCAGGAGCTCTGGTGAGTGTTGAAGGCACAAGTTTGGCAACGGTTTGCAATGACAAAGGTGTATTTGCTCTTAACCTGAAACCCGGCAACTATGTATTAAATATTACTTATCTCGGATACAGTAAAATGCAGGTTCCGGTAAAACTCAACGAAAATAAATTTATACGACTAAAAGTAAAAGCGGAGGAAAAAACGTTGAAGGAAGTAGTGGTTAAAGCAGACAAGAACAAATCCCTCACTTCTACTTCGGCTGCTGATGCTGGGACTATAAAATTATCTCAAAAAGAAATAAAGCAACTTCCATCACTTGCCGGTGAACAGGATGTATTGAAAGTAATGCAGTTGATGCCCGGAGTAAAACGTGGCGGAGACGGAAGCAGTACCATGTATGTGCGCGGGGGTGGGAATGACCAGAACCTGATATTACTGGATGAAGCAGTAGTATACAATCCTTCACATGCCTTGGGTTTATTCTCAGTATTTAACAGTGATATTCTGGAGGAGGTACAAATGACTAAAGGTCCTTTTCAACCGAAATATAACGGACGACTCTCCAGTGTAATGGAAATTAAAACACGCTCAGGTAACTTTACACAACATCAGGCTGAGGCAACTCTGGGTTCACTTTCGGCAAAAATCTCAACAGGAGGACCACTCCTAAAAAATCGCGTGTCTTATAGTTTGGGCTACCGCAGATCGTACTTAGACCAAACGCTTAAAATTGCCGGAAGAGACCTCCCCTATTATTTTCAAGACATTAACCTTAAAATAACCTCCCGTATTAATAATACGCAAACTCTCAGTTTTACTGCTTACAAAGGTAATGACGTGCTACAAGCAACAGATGAAGAGTTACCTAACAATACTGATTTACTGAATGCCGGAACCAACTTTAGCAACAATGCTTTTGCCCTGAATTGGAAGTATGCAAAGAAAAATTTTACTGCACAACAAACTGTTCATTATACGCGATACAAGTATGCTGTTGATGGCTCATTTGCCGGCAATAATCTGCACCTGGGTTCCGGTATAGCTGATTTGGGCTATAAAGTGAGAGCCGAATACACAAAAGGTAAGAACACCTTCGGCACTGGATTTTACCTAACTGAACATCATTTTATGGCTTACCGGGCTAAGTCACTTACTGAAAACGGACGAGTAACAGATACCACCTCACAGGGAACAAATACCTCTGAGTTTGCGGCACACGTTAGCTACAACAGACAGTTTAATCAGCGGTGGTTAATGCAAAGCGGAGTAGTTTTTTCAGGTTCTTCAAGTGCTCATAAAACATACACCAATGTTGAGCCAAGATTAATGTTGGCCTATCAACCCAAAGAAAATACCGTTATCAAAGCAGGTTACTCGCGTATGGTACAATACATGCACCTCATTAGCAGCAGCTCCTTTTCTATGCCTACTGATGTATGGTTTTCTACTAATGAGCAATTGAAGCCCGCAGTAGCTGACCATTTCACTCTGGGCTGCTACTTTACATCACCAAAGGAAAAAAATATCACTTACAGCATTGAAACCTATTACAAAAAAATGAGTGGTGTAAGTGAATTTATTGAGGGGAAAGGTTCCAGTATTACTATGCCTGCTGTAGAAGATGTGGCACAAGGTGATGGGAATGCATACGGTGCTGAGTTTATGGTACAGAAATCAAATGGTAAGTTTACCGGCTGGGTAGCTTATACCTTATCCTGGGCCACACGCAATTTTGATTCCGTAAATCTGGCTCAAATCTTTTATGCCAGATACGACCGCAGGCACGACATCTCTGTAAACGGCAACTACCAAATAAATAAAAACCTTTCAATAAATACGGTGTGGGTATTTGCCACCGGCTCTCGGTTTACACCACGCACTGGTCATTATTATGTTCCTGCACCTGGCTCAGGTGAATTGATTGAAATACCTGTTTACGGTAAAACCAACTCAGCTAAGTTTGCCTCTACGCATCGCCTTGACCTTGGAATAAGCTGGCACCAACAAGGTGAAAAAATAAAGTATAGCGAATGGCAGTTGGGGTGTTACAATATTTATAACCGTGCTCAACCTTATCGTGTACTTACGTCTAAAAATGACAACGGCTCATACACCTATGCTCAACTGGGTTTATTGGGTTTTGTTCCATACATCAGCTACCAGATAAAATTCTAAATTATGATCAATAAACTTTTGTTATTACTTGCCATAGCTTTGTGTACAATATCCCAAAGTTGCATGCCCGAACCTCTCGAAACTGACATCAACCCTGAGGCGGATAAACTGGTTATCAATTCCTCCTTAACCATCAATGGTCATATTTGGGTAAGCGTTACAAAAAGTAACGGTACCATTAAAAGCGGAAGCACAGGGCTGGAACAACTTAATCAGTTTTGTGTGCGGGATGCAGTTGTGATCATCGCATGCAATGGTTTATCCGACACTTTACAGCATAAAGAATTTGGAGTATACACTTCTGATAAGTTAAAACTTGAACCCGGACAAACCTATTTGCTCAAAGCATTTCAAAAGTCAACGGGCAAAACGGTTATTGCTTCGTCAACTATGCCTGAAAAAATCAGCGTACAGAATTACAAAGCACAGAAACTCAAAAATTTTGGTGATAGCGCAATAAAAGTAATTGTTGAGTTAAATGCCAACCCTTTACCTGACAGTTATTACATGAGTTATGTGTATCCTTTAGAAAAAGAGGGGAATAATAGCGGTATCTTTAACGAACGTATAAATCCTGTGTTTAAAGAGATTTTCAAAACAAATCCCACTATTCATTTATACACTGATGCAAATGAACGGCACGGGAAAATTCAAGTGATCTCTTACTTACCACACACATACCTGAATGATACGATAAAAGTGATGGCGTCATGCATTGAGAAAGGTTATTACCACTTTTTAGATTTACAGAAAAAATCCGGAACGCTTTTAAACCGGAGCACAGGCGACCCCTTTCGATTGTATGGAAACATAGAAAACGGATATGGTTATTTCAGTCTAAACAGCCCAAAATTAATCAGCATTTACCCAACCGATATACAGAAATAAAACAGCGATTTATTATGTATGAAGTAGTATGAAGTAATGGTGCAGTAAAAATATCCTACTCACTTTTTACTTATACTGATTGAGCAACCCACATATACAAGGGCATACCCAAAGTAATGTTCATTGGAAAAGTAACTGCCAGTGCCATGGGAATATACAATCCGGGATCTGCTTTGGGTACTGCCAGTCGCATAGCAGCAGGTACTGCAATGTAAGACGCACTGGCAGCGAGAATTGCAAACATAAATCGGTTACCAATTTCTGCTGTAACTACCCCGCTTAAGGCTGCCACAGCACATCCGTTTATCAATGGAATAAGCATAGCAAACACAGTAACAAAACCACCGTATGTTTTAAAAGCAGTAAACTTTTTTGCAGTTACCATGCCCATTTCCAAAAGAAAGAGCGCTAAAAAACCTTTGAATATATCAGTAGTGAATGGCTTAATACCTTCTGCCTGTTTTGAATCAGCTATTAACCCGATAAGTAAGCTGCCAACAATCATCAATACACTTCCGTTAGTAAGTGAGTGTGTAAAAACCTCCCTGATGTTTACACTCTTTTTATTTTGTGTGTCGTACAACATAATCATAGTAACTCCTACAATAATGGAAGGCGATTCCATAAAGGCCATTACTGCGACCATGTGACCACCGAACATAATCTGTTGGTTCTCCAGAAATGAGGCAGCTGCTACAAAAGTAACTGCACTTACTGAACCGTAAGCAGATGCAATAGCTCCTGCATCATAGATAGACAACTTTCTTTTGAGAATGTAAAACGTATATAAAGGAATTAGTGATGCTAACGAAATTCCAAAAACCAATGACCAGGCAATCTCTGAAGTGAAAGGGCTGTGAGCTAACTCCTGACCACCTTTAAAACCAATGGAAAATAACAGGTAAAGCGAAATAAAACGAGCCGATGACTCGGGAATAACCAGGTCGCTTTTTATTTTCACCGCTAACACGCCCAATATAAAAAAGAGAAGAGTGGGGTTGGTAAGATTAGCAATCAGTAACTCTGTATTCATCCTTTACAATTATTTAAACGATAAAATTCCCGCACTCCATTGTAAAGCATAAATGGTTGTATAGTATTTGGTCTTAAGTTCTATAAGTTTCTCCAATGCCTCCAGTGCTTTCGCTTCCCTGCTGTTGATTAAAAAGAGGGAACTCTCCCCGTTCATAAATCTGATTTCCTCAGCTTTTACCAGCTGCTTGTAATTACTGTAATTGCTGCTCTGCAAAGCAATCTGGCTGCGCAGTGTAACCATTTCGTTGTAGTAGCTTTTCACCTTAATCTGAATGAACTGTTGCTTTTGTAAACGTTCAAGTTGAGCAGACTCCATCTTTAACCTGGCCTCACGATATTCTGCACGTCCCTTGGATAACCTTAAGGGCATTTGCATTTTTAGTGCATACTGAAAATTACTACCCTGAAAAGCACTTCCGGCTGCATCTGTAGCCCAGTTATTTCCTTTGCCCAATTGATAGTAATTAAAATCTACCTGAGGCAACAACTCCTGAAACTTCAGATTCTTTTCGACAGCTAAAACATCCATTTTATAATTATAAGTCAATAGTTCTGGGTGATTCTTTTCTGCCACACTTAACAAATCATCCAATACCAGATTAAAATTACTGATAACTGTCTCATTCTCCCAACCCTGAGCAGGTATTACAGTTTCGGGCAATATATAAGGTTGGTTGTTGCTTTGCCATAAATAAACCGACAATTGTAAACCTGCATTCTGAAACTCCAACCAACTCAAGTTTTGCTGGTATTGAAAACTTTGAAGTTGTGTTACTGCTTCAACGGTATCAATGGCCGGTCTTTCTCCGTTTACAAATGATTTTTTAACTAACTCCGTTCGCTTTAAGGTTATGTTCACATTGTCTTTTACCACTACGTACGTCTGGTATGCCTTCACCCAATTCCAATAAGCTGCCAGAGATTCCATTAATAAATCATTGACCAATGCCTTTTGCCCTGCTTCAGCCATTCCCTTAAAGAGTTTTGCCTGCTTAAGTTGTGCCCTGCGTTTATCTATAATCAAATCTTTTGCTAAAGGCACACTCACTCCCACATAGCCGGTTTGACCCGTTGTTTGCGATTGATCTACTCTACTCCCTGTGAGATAATCTGCCCCTCCGGTTAATTCAATACCGTACCATGTAGGCACTGTTAAAGCACTTGAATTGTAGTTGTAATACGGAGTACCGTCAAGCGTTTTTTTACCGGCCACATGACTCAGCACCGGGTCAAAGGCACTGCGGGCATTCAGAATATTGGCTTTTGCCCTGTCCACCTCAATTGAAGCTTGCCTTGCTACCGGATGATATGCTTTAATGAGATAAAGCAATTGCTCTGAGTTAAGGGTTTTGATGGTATCCTGTGCGGATGACAGCATCCAAATATGAAAGAGAAAAAAACAAAATATCCATTTAGCTCTTCTCATTATTTTTTACCCTCTTTGGCTGATGCCGGTTGTGCTATCTGATAATAATCCGGTGGAAAACCATTGACGTTTCGCCACAACTCATACCAAACCGGTACATCTTTAAGTAAGGCTATTCCCTGTGCGCCCGATCCCATCTTAAGTTGCGGAGGCCATTTTTTAATTGTAGAATCTTCGGCAATCAATACCCTGAACATCCCGTTTGGACTAATACTGTTTTCATACGCCACCACTTTACCGGCAAACGTTCCGTAACTGTTATCGGGCCAACCACTGAAAATAATAGCCGGAAAACCATCAAACATAAATCTTACCGGCTGGCCAATGCTAATTAAAGGAAGATCAACAGGGCGAACAAACATCTCCACTGCGTAATTTACTTTTGTAGGAACTATAACGGTAATCCGTTCACCTTCTTTTACCATCTCACCTATTCCTGCCTTTTTAGCCTGTACTATCTGACCATCCTGCGGTGCAAGCAGAATATACATTCCGTTACGGATAGAATAATTGGCAACACTGTTTTCCAATTTGGCGACCTCTCCTTCACTATTGGCAATTTGCCCCATGCTCAGTAAACGTTCTCCTTCAGCCTTACTTATTTTTTCGGTATATTCCTGCTCCACACTATTTTGTTCCAAACGAATATTAAGCACCTCTTGTAAAGTTTGGGCTACTTTGTTTTCGACAGTTAGTTTTTTAGCTAATGCATTCTGGTAGGCTATGTTGCGTTGTTGTAATTGGGTTTGTGAAACTAAACCTTCCTGTAACATCTTTTGTTGCCGCTCATACTGGTCCTTAGCCAGGTTACATTCATTCTCTGCTGCCAATAACTCAGCCCGCTCTCCGGCCAGTTTGTTATCCAACTGTTTTAATTTATTGTTGAGTTGGGCAATCTTTAATTTCTGAGCTGAAAAAAGTGCCTTTATCTGAGTATCTGCAGTGGCAGCTTTAGCGCGGTAATACGTTATAGTCCCTTTTTTTGCATCCAGTTGTTCTCTTGTTCTTCCTACCAGATTAGGATCAAGGTACTCTTCTTTAATTTCTGAAAGCTGCAAAAGGGTATCGCCTTTCTTAACATAGTCTCCTTCTTTTACCCACCACTTGGTTATCCTGCCGGGAATAGGCGAATTAATATCCTGTGGGCGTTGTTCCTGATACAAACTGGTGATGGCTCCTTTAGCTTTAATGTTTTGGGTCCACGGTAAAAAAAGCAATAGAACCAGAAAGGACATAATACCCATAAACCAGTAGTTGATATTACTCTCCCGGTTATTGCGGTAAATCTCTTGAAATGATTTCAGTTCCGTATGTTGTGTGGTCTGTTTCATATCCGTTAGCTTTGGGCAGATGTAACAGTGCCGTCCATCAGGTGAATGCCATGATCACACTGATCTTTAATGTTATTTTCATTGCTCACCAATACTATGGTGGTGGTTTTGCGCAATTCCATCAGATAGTTGAGAAATATCTTTTTACTTGCTTCATCATCAGAAAAAGGTTCTTCCAATATGAGTAATCTGTTGCAATTGATGAGTGCCCTGAGCAAAAGAATTTTTCTGATAAGATGAGATGGCAATCTTTTACCGCTGGGGTCAATAGTGGTTTCTAAACCTTCGGGCAACAGACGTAACAAGTCTTTCAAACCTGCACGTTCAGCTGTTTCAATAATCTTTTCAAAGGAAATCTCTTTTCTACCCAAGGTGATATTTTCCCAAACATTGCCGGCAAACACTCCTTGCAAACCAAGATATATTCCTATGTTCTGTCTTAAGCTATGTGATTTATAATTGCCAATAGGAATACCATTCACCAGTATTTCTCCTGTAAACCCACTGTACACACCGCTAAGTAATTTGATCAACGTTGACTTGCCCGCACCCTGATGTCCGGATATATTTACGATTGAATTGGGCGCAACAGAAAAGCTCACGTTCTGTAGTACTTTTTTACCATCAGGATATTGAAAAGAAACATTATGTAATTCAATAGCAGTGCCGCTGTTACCGGGCTGAAACTCTACCGTTCCTTCTTTTTCACGTTCACTCTCAGTAACCATGGATAGTTTTTCCAACCCGGTAATTACATCATATACACTATCCAAACTACCAATAAGTTTTTCTGAAGCGCTGATCACAGAAAGAATTACAATCTCAGCAGCTATAAATTCACCTATGTTGATTTGCTGATCAATCAACAGATAAGTTCCTGCCGTTAACATTACAGCTGTAACAATCACCTTGAAAGCCAGCAGGGTTTTGTATTGTATAAGCAACACTTTAAAATGGGCTGTTCTGCTCTGCAAATAGCCTGTTACCCGTTCATCTGTTTTGTGTAAACTAAGCTCATCTCCTGAATGAAACTTGAACGAAACAACGGTGCGGGCAATTTCTTCCAACCAGCCTACTAATGCATACTTGTATGAACTTTCTTTTAAGCTGGTTTGCAAGCCGTACTTTCCGGTTAATCTGAAAATGAGCCATAAAATAAGTACCAGAATAAGGCCGAATAAAATAAAGACCGGATGATAAAGGGCTAATAATAATAATCCGAAAACGGTTTGAATAGCCGCTGTTGGAATATCCAGCAGTAGTTTAGCCAGTCCTTTCTGTAAGTTGACGGTATCAAAAAACCTATTTACTTTTTCTGGCAAATAGGATGCATCTGCTGCCCTTAAATCAATATTCGGAAGTGTTTCTGTAAATGCAAAAGCATATCGGGTAAAAATACGTTGCTGTATTTTTTCGATAATCTTCATCTGGTTAATTTGCATAAGACCCACCACCAACACACCTATTACCACTATAACAATAAGCACATAAATGGATGTAACCATGGAGGCTCCCAAAGCAAAACCAATAATAGCCTGAACTCCCACCGGGACACTCAACTGCAACAAACCACTTAGTATAGCATAGAAATATACTGAGGTAATTTCTTTTCTCTCTATTAACAGCAGCTGCCAAAACCTTCCTAACGGGTCATTTTCTTTCATTGCCATAAACCGGGGCCTGATTTTTTTACAAACATACAAATACTTTTTAAAATAATAGTATTACTATCGCCAATAATTATACCACAATTTTTAATAATATAATTACTTAAATTAATTATTTGATTACTTTTGCGCACAGACATCATGGATTTTAAACTGTCATTTAAAGTTAACGAGGCAATTTACCTGCGCGATCCCGAAAGTAGTGAACTGGGACGTAAAATTGTTAAACACGGCATTGATCTTATTAACAAGCTTGGTTTTGAAGCATTTACCATAAAAAAGCTGGCAGTAGAAGTGGGTACCACAGAGGCCACCATTTACCGGTACTTTGAAAATAAACACCGCTTGCTTCTGTACATTATCAGCTGGTATTGGTGCTATATTGATTTTTTGCTCGATTTTCAATTGCAGAATATTACAGATGGTAAACAAAAACTAAAAACTATCATCCGCATACTAACACATGAATTGCCTGAAAGTTCAGGCGGACTTGATTACAACAAAAAATTCCTGAATCAGATAGTTATTTCTGAAAGCAGTAAGGTGTACCTGGTAAAAGAGGTGACTGAAATAAACAAAAGTGAGGTATTTAAACCTTATAAGGATTTGTGTGCAAAAATTGCTGACGTAATTTCTGTGTGCAACAAAAAATATGCTTACCCAAAGTCGCTGAGCAGCACCATTATTGAAACCGCACATCACCAGCAGTTCTTTAGCATGTACCTCCCCCGCCTGACTGACGTACCCGCCAAAGATAAAAATGAATTTGTGGGCCAGTTTCTGGAAAGTATGGTCTTTAAAATTTTGGGGTAATAGGCAGCACCATTGTTAATGCATTGCTTGCTCTTATAATTAAATTTGAAGAACAAGTAAAAGAGCGTTGCAAACTCAAAAAAAAGAACTTCTCGTTTCAAACGAGGATTAGTAGCGGCATCAGATAATTAGCAGGAAATTTCAATACTTAAATAAAAAGCCGGAGGTAAATATTTTATCTCAGGAAAGTATTTAATGGAATCTTCATACCTTTCCGTATTGAAAAACAACAAACCCATGAAAAAAACAACAAACGATGAGATTACGCGGGTAGAAATTTACCCGCCTTTAGGTATTGCCCGCGTGGGCAATAGTCCTGAAGCCTATTTTTTTGGCCCTGAAATTCCGGGCGTGCGCGAAGAAGACAAAGGCAATTACCGCGATGAAAAAGGACGCATCAAAAGACAAGCCGCCCGTTTTCGCCTTTTTGG
>JAGPCK010000009.1:0-1717 GCA_018058135.1 Bacteroidia bacterium
TATAAGCGCAATTTTTTGAGCGTTTTAGTGGTTTCAGTAGTTGTACTCCTGTCAGGTTTTCTTTTGCTGTACTTTTTGTTTCCTGATAATGTGGTATTCATTCGCCTTAGCAATATTTATTATGGAGTGGATACTTCCACCCGTGGGCGCACAACGGAATCCTTCTGGCTGGCCTGGAAAGTGGCAGACGAACGCAGTATTTGGTTTGGCTCGGGTTTGGGGCAAATAAAAGAACTGGCCCATGCCATTGTTAAAAAATATTTTGACTATTGGGGAGATCTGGAAGTAGTCAGGCTTCCCAATGCAGTTGGTGAAACGCTTGCTATATTTGGTGTCACCGGCCTTATCATTCGGTTCGGGTTAATTTTTTACCTCTTTTTTAAAACAAAGGTGCTCTCTAATTACTACCGCACCTGTATATTTTTCTTCATCTTTATTTATCAGTTCACCGGGAGTTTTATCACCAACATTGTAGAGTATGTTCTTTGGTGTATAGCTTTTTCAACCGCCTTTGTGTGTTTTGACAGGAAAGGAGCTTTGAAGTGAGAATAGCCTTTATTGCCCGAACTGATTTGTATAGTATATCAGGTGGCGATACTGTTCAGATTGAAGGCACCGCCAGGGCGTTGCGTCAACTTGGTGTTACAGTTACTATTCACCTGTCTAATGAAACCATAAATTACAACGATTATGACCTGCTGCACTTTTTTAACATCATTGACTGTGAGGATATTTTGGGGCATGTAAAGCGAACAAAAGTACCCTATGTGGTTTCTACCATTTATGTGGATTACAGGGAATACGACCGTTACCATCGTGGGGGAGTCATAGGCCTGCTCAGTCGTTATTTTTCCTATGATGCAATGGAGTTCATTAAGAAGACTGCTAAGTGGCTGAAAGGAGATAAAATTAGTACGCTCAAATATTTTGCAATGGGCAACAGAAGGGCTATTCGCCATATACTGGAACATGCTGCTTATTTACTGCCTAACTCAACCAATGAATACAATCGCTTAGTTAAAGACTACGGCATTAGGAAACAGTATACAGTTGTACCGAATGCCGTAGACAATCAACTGTTCAGCTATTTACCTCAAGATGAACAAAATCGTCATATTGTACTTTGTGTGGCTCGAATAGAGGGTCGTAAAAATCAGCTAAACTTAATCAGGGCACTAAAAGGTACCGGTTACAAGCTGGTACTTATAGGCCGACCATCTGTTAACCAAAAAAAATATGTGGAGCAATGCAAGGCCGAAGCTGATGAAAATGTCACTTTTATTGACCACATCGCGCAACCGGAGTTGCTTAAATACTATCTTAAAGCAAAAGTGCATGTTTTACCCAGTTGGTTTGAAACTACAGGCCTATCCTCATTGGAAGCCGGTAGTATGGGATGTAACGTGGTAGTGGGCGACAGGGGTGATGTTAGAGAATATTTTGGCGATTTTGCGTACTATTGCAATCCTGGGGATGTAAGTTCCGTAAAACAGGCTGTAGAACAAGCTTATCATGCTTCCGCGAAAGAAGAATTAAGGCTAAAGATACAGCATGAATTCAACTGGGAAAAAGCAGCTGAGATGACATGGAAAACCTATAATAAAGTATTGGAGCATGATTAATTTTGAAAGATTGGAGAAAGAAAAGGAAGAGCTAAGGTTGAAATTTCTTTTGGCCAAACCTTTTCCTCATCTGGTGATTGATGATTTTTGTGATG
>JAGPCK010000009.1:1817-67468 GCA_018058135.1 Bacteroidia bacterium
TATAGCGAACATAAAGTACACATTGAAAAACCACGTACTACCGATTGGCACCCGGGTAAAGAAGAACACTTCAAACGCTTTCTTGCCGAGATTTATGACCCCGCAGTAAAAATTAAAAACAAAATATTTGGCAGCTCTACCGCCAAACATTAATGAAAATAGGCATACTTGGTACCCGCGGAATACCCAATAATTACGGAGGGTTTGAGCAGTTGGCAGAATACCTTTCTGTTGAATTGGCAAAACGCGGACACAAGGTTTCAGTATATTGCTCTTCATTGCATTCGTATCAGGAAAAGGAGTTTAACGGAGTAGAGCTCATCCATTGCAAAGATCCTGAAAATAAAATAGGAACAGCCGGACAATTCGTTTACGATTTAAATTGTATTCGAGACAGCCGCCAGCGAAATTTTGATGTGCTGCTTCAATTAGGTTATACCAGCAGCTCTGTATGGAATTTTCTTCTACCAAAAGAAACAGCCATTGTTACCAATATGGATGGGCTGGAATGGAAGCGTTCCAAATACAGTGCAGCAGTTAAACGTTTTTTGCATGTAGCAGAAAAGCTTGCGGTAAAGTCAAGTGATGTACTCATTGCCGACTCGCCCGCTATTGCAGAGTATTTAAGAGAGAAGTACAGGGATGAGGCAGTATATATTGCTTACGGTGCAGAGTTGTTTCAGAACCCTGATGAAAACAGGTTAAAAGAGATGATGTTGCTTCCGTATAGTTATGGCTTGCTTATCGCCCGCTTTGAGCCGGAAAACAACATCGAAATGGTGGTGGAGGGTTTTCTTCAGCAATCCAAAATTCAGAAGCTTGTCCTAATTGGAAATCACCAGAACAAGTTCGGAACGTACATGAAAGGAAAATATTCTGCGAATAGCCGTATAGTATTTCAGGCAGCTGTATATGATATCGCGCTTTTAAATAACCTCAGGCATTTTTCACAGGTGTATTTCCACGGGCATTCCGTTGGTGGTACCAACCCCTCCTTGTTGGAAGCTATGGCTTCATCTGCCTTGATATGTGCCCATGATAACCCGTTTAACAAAGCTGTTTTGCAAAACGGAGCGTTTTATTTCACTAAAACGACTCAGGTAAGTGAAGCTATTGAAGCAGCTTTAAGCACCAACAAACGCAATGAAATACTGGAGATGAATAAACTCAGAATAACTGCTGAATTCAGTTGGAAGTCTGTTATTGATAAGTATGAAAAACTTTTCCTTTCCACACTTCAACAATAAGAACAACTCACTTAAGGAGGTGATTTGGATGCTTGCTGCAGCGAGTTTTGTGCTGCCTGTTGCTTGGAACAATATTTTACTGGCGATGGTGTTTATGGTGAATATTCTCACCGGCTCAAACAAAAGTTTTCAATCCAACATCCGCCAACCTGTTTTTTGGGTTCCAATGTTACTATTCGGATGGTATGTTTTAAGTGTGCTCAACAGTACTCACACAACGGAGGCCTGGCATTATGCTGAGCGTAAACTTACACTTTTCCTGCTTCCGCTATCATTTGCTTTTGTGTTAAAGTTGGAGGATAATGTTATTCAAAAAGTACTGAAATGCTACACCGGAAGTGTATTGCTGGCAGCTATGTATTGTCTTCAGCGCGCTTATGTAATGCACCAATTCACAGGCAGTACGGAATATTATTATTACCACAATTTATCCGATTTTATATCAGTGAATGCAATTTATTTCTCGGCTTACGTTGCTTTTGCTATATCGTTGTTGTGGGTGAACCGAAGGTCTTGGCAACTCAATACTATTCTTTGGGCCGGTATACTACTTTTTCTGATCTGTATCCTATTTCTGCTGGCGTCTAAGTTGGTACTTGTAGTTTTATTCCTGTTTTTGGCAGCTCAACAATTTATCACCGGTTGGTCACTTAAAAAACGGGTAATTGCCGGCATGGCTACTGTTGTTTTAGTCCTGATTTTATTTTTATCCAATCAATTTGTATTGAAGCGATACCTGACAGAATGGAACACAGATTTTTCTGTGGTTAAACAGGAGCAGTATTTTTACAACACACCATTCAGTGGCAGTAGTTTGCGGTTGGTATTGTGGAAGCATTCGCTTCACATTATAAGGGAGCAACAGGCCTGGATAGCAGGTGTTGGAACAGGTGATTTTCAAGACTTATTAAATCAAAGGTATCTTGAATCAGGGATGTTTATGGGTGACCAACGCAGAGGGGATAAGGGGTATGAAGGTTACAACCCGCACAACCAGTATGTGGAGGCTTTTTTATCAACCGGGGCATTGGGTTTAAGTTGTCTTTTGTTTTGGTTGGTTTGTTTATTTCTGCAATCATACAAGGTAAGAAAACCCGAATACTCATACTTAATTGTTTTTGTTTCAGTGCTTTGCCTTACAGAGTGTTTTCTTAGTGCGAATAAAGGAATAGTATGGTTTGTGTTTTTCAGCTACCTGTTGGTAAATACAAAACCAAATACGGTGAAAGGCGATTTAAAATAGCTTGATAATGTATTACTTTGCAGCACTTAACAGTAGTGAAAATATCAGAAGCATATAATATAAATGGGGAAGATGTTCCCGTACAATTGGTATTGATGAAAAACCTAACAATTTATCAAGAAGAAAACAATCACTTGTCAATAGTCAGGTTCCCCGGTAGTTTTGTTAAAAGGGCTGCAGATATTGTGTTTTCTTTGCTGGTGATTGTTTTGCTACTCAGCTGGCTTCTTCCTTTACTGGCTGTCTTAATTAAATTATCATCAAAAGGGCCGGTGTTTTTTGTGCAGCAAAGAACAGGGCGATACAATGTACCTTTTAACTGCTATAAACTGCGCTCCATGATAGTAAATGAGACATCTGATTTACAGCAGGCTTTTCATGGCGATCCACGTGTTACTCTTGTAGGTAAATTACTCAGAAAATTGAGTCTGGATGAATTGCCTCAGTTCTTCAATGTATTGGCCGGTGAGATGTCATTAGTTGGTCCAAGGCCACACATGTTGCACCACACCAACATTTACACACAGGATGTTGCTGAGTACCCTAAACGTTTGTTGGTGAGACCCGGCATAACCGGACTTTCACAGGTAGAAGGATACCGTGGTGAAATTCGCAACCACCGCATGATCAGGAATAGGGTGGTACTTGATATATTTTACATTAAACGCTGGTCTATGTGGCTGGATTTAGTAATCATTCTAAAAACGATTAAGTTAGTTTTGTTTGGTGATGAAAAGGCTGTTTAACAGACGTTAAATTTTTTTGACTTTCTTTATAGGGATGATGAAACTGAATTTTGTAACTAAAGTGTATGCTTCTCTCTCCCATTTACTTAGAAGATTATTTCCTCAGCATCCGATCGAAGGTTTAACATCCGGATTTAATCGATTTTATTATGCACCTTTAGTTGTTGTTTTACTTGCGCTGGTCATAAATTCCATTAATAAGCCAATAGGAGATTTCGGAAATTATTATTACGGATCTGCTTTTTTGCAGGATGGCCAGTTTGGCGACTGGGTATATAATCCATCACTTTTTAACCTCAAGATTTTTGAACTTGGACAGCGTGATTTTTTTCTAAACTATAACCCGCCCCCTTTAGTAGTCGTTTTTTATTTGCCATTCACATTTTTCAATATCTTTTGGGCTAAAGCTGTATGGAATTTATTGAACTGTATGCTGCTTGTTGTTTGTCTATACAGAGTTCAAAAATCCTTTTTAGTTCAACCAATCATAATAATGCTTATTCCTCTTTTATTTTTCTTGCCCATAAAGAGCAATATCATAGACGGACAGTCCTATTTTTTACTGTTATTTTTATTAGTTGAGGGGTTTATCCAGTATCAAAAAGGCAACAGCTGGCTTATGGCCTTTTTGTGGTCTATTTCAATTCTGCTGAAAATATTTCCGGTATTTGTGATGCTGTTTTTATTTTTCAATAAAGAATACAAAGGTTTAATAAAGTTAATGGTATGCGTTGTTGGCTTAGTTATACTGTCACTGTCCATTGTTGATTATTCCGTATGGTATTATTATGTAAAGACTATACTGCCCAAACTATTGGCTGGTGAAATTAACCATACTTATTCAACAAATTACCAGAGTTTACAGGTATTGCTTAAAACGGTTTTTGTGCCTGATAAGTTTCAGAATCAGCATGCATGGTTCAATAACCCGTATGTGTACCATAAGCTGTTGTTGGCTTTTAAAGTGGTTATTCTAAGCATTACTGTTTATTCAACATTTTCGAAAATATCAAAACCGGCTAAATTCTCATTTTGGCTTTTAGCTAATTTTTTGGTTAGCGGACATGGAAATTCTTTTGGTTTAATTCTGCTGCTTATTCCTCTTGTTTTTGTTTTAAAGGATGTAGCAAAACCTAAACGTTCTGATCTTTTATTTATAATGTGTATTGTGCTGATACTAATAATGCCGTTTTATTGGTTTTCACATCTGCCACTGTTGTTGCAGTTTCCACGTTTATACTTATTACTTTTACTCTTTGGTTCTATGCTCTATCTGTATCAGGTTAAGCCCAACAGAGTTGTAGTACTTGTTATAGCCGGAAGCCTTTTTTTTCCTGTCTCCGGCAAAGTATATCCTCAAAACTATGCACTAGAACAGGATGTTTCAGGATTGATATATGGTTTTACCTTGGATAAAGATACTTTTATTGTAAATGCATTTGACCGCTCAGGGCCATATGAAAAAAGAATTGCCTCGGTTAACAAAGGAATAAAGAAAGTAACCTGGATTCAATTCAGGAAATCTTGTCAGATAAATGATTCTCTGGTTGTTTATTTATCGGATGAAGACAGAGGCTTTGGTTTTCAAACGCTTCGTTTTAAATAAGGTATTTTGCAGGTAAGCTGAATTTATAAATCAGAAATTGATATTGAAGCAGTTTGCCAGATGAATCAATTTAACTAGTGTTTTTCACATGGATTAAAACAATCTTTTAAACTTCAGTTAAACCTGTTGCATTAATTTTTGAACGTTCCTGGTAGTTATCATAATCTGTATTTACATCCCACAGGTTATGGTTGCTGTTTTGTATAATATTTTCAGCTGTCATAATCCCCATTAAAATGCTATGATCCTGGTTATTGTATTTGAATGAACCTGTTCTGCCAATAACACTCAAATTGGCTATACTACTCAGGTATTTTTCTATTGGTTTAAGGTGGTCCTTATATTTCAGGTTATAAACGGGGTAACAATTTTGAATTTTGTACACATATCCGTCCAGTACTTTTACTCCATTAACCAGATTAATTTTCTTAAACTCATCTTTAGCCAATTCAATTAAAAAATCATCATTCGCATTCCACAGAGAGTCGGTGTTACTGCACCAATATTCCATTACAATTATGGTTGTTTTTTGTTCCCTGTTTATTTCAGGAACAAAGTTTCTGAAATTGGTTATTCGCCCCGTTTTAACATCTTCAGAGTGAACATAAATCCAATTATCTGGAAATAGGTCAGTTCCTTCCAGATTGAGATATACTAAAATGGTGTTGCGAAATGAAAGTTTATTTATACAAGCTAAAGTATCATTTGGTGTATCGTGCCATTGTTTTACCAGATGAGTTATTGGCATGGTTGATACAACATGATCATAGTGTACTACTTCATCATTTTGCAAAACAACACCGGTTACTACCTTATCTGTTTTTTGAACATACTTTATTGGGGTATTACACTTTACCTTCCCTCCGTTTTCATTGATATACTTTTGCATTCGCTCATATATCATTCCAGTACCCTCATGTGGGTAAGCAAACTGATCAACAAGTGTTTTGTGCTGCACAGAACCAATTCCCAAGGCTTTTTTAACGGCCTCGCCCAAGGAAAACTTTTTTATACGTTGAGCTGCAAAATCTGCATCCAGTTCATTGCACTTTATTCCCCATAGTTTTTCACTGTATGATTTAAAGAATATCTCAAACATTCTTTTGCCAAATCTTTTTATTACCCAGCTTTCAAAAGTTCCGTTTTGTTTTGTTGGTTTGATTTTCTCCTTTAAATAGCTCAATACACAGTATGCAGATGATACAAATCCCAGTTTACTCAAAACATCAAAAGCTTTTACAGGATACTGGTACAGTTTATTTTTATAATATATACGCGTCAATCTGTTAACCATTCTGTAGTCAGTACCTGCAAGTTCCAACCATAAACTGTTTACACGAGTATCTTCACTAAAAAATCGATGAGGCCCCAAATCTACTCTTTGTCCCCATAAGTCTATTGTTTTAGCAAGCCCCCCAACCTGAGCGGATGTTTCATACAGATCTACTTCAACTCCCTGTTTTACCAATTGATAGGCACAAGTAATACCGGCTGGACCAGCACCTATAATGGCTACTTTTTTCATTTACCTGATAGTTTATAACTAAGCAATAATAGTAAATTTATCATTACAATTATGCTGTTGTTTTTACTGTTTATTTTCAGGGTTTCATCTCTTTTATACCTACTATTTTCCGGTATCTTCATTGAAGCATTTGAATGAAAAGTGTACATTAATATTCAGTTTGCTTTCAATTATTCAACTCTTACGTGTTAAGGGGTTCAATATTTATTCCTTTTATTTGCACATATATTTATTTTCCCAAATGAATTCATTTTTTTCAAATAAGTATGGAAGGTTACTTTACTGCATTTATTTCTAATGAGAAATTCTGATTATTTCTATAGTATATCAAGGAGTATTCTCGGGCCTTTGCAATTATTTGTGCTTTCTCTGCTGGTTATACATTTTACTTCACTTTCCAATTGGGGCGCTTTTATCAGTATCTACCTGGTTTGGTCAGTTTGTGTATTACTTATCAATTCCGGTACAAAAGAATTTCTCGTAAAATCAATCAGTTTAAATCCCTCATCCATTTGGCTTTTTGCATCAAACAATACCAGCATCAGGTTTATTTTCAGTATACTTTCCGCACTGGTAGTCTTATTTATTCCACTGGGCAGCACCCCGGAAAAAGTGATGATGATGTCAGTAATTGTGCTCAGGGTATTCACTTCTACTTTTGAAGGACTAATTGTATATCAAAAAGTATTTAAGCAGTCTTTTTTTGCAGAGCTTTTATCCTTGCTGTTGATTTGTATTTTAACAGCCATTGGCAAATACTATGGCTTTTTGCAACCCGTGTATATTCTCGCTTATATTGTTATGGGTGACATTTTTAAAATGGTTATCTATGAACATAATTTAAAACTCTTTAAAAATTATTCTGTCAACTCATTTTCTGTTTTACAGAGCATAAAAGAATTGCTTCCGTTTTTAGGAGCCGGTATTCTTGGACTTGTTATGAACAAAGCCGACTTATATATATTCGGACTATTTGTAACCGATAGAGAACTTATTGCTCAATACCATATTTTAAACACGTTTAGTAACCTGCTTTTGATTACGGTAAGTGCGGCACTTTCAGTAAGAAATAAAGTGATCTTCAGGGTATCATTAAATAAACTCAAAACCATTCAACGGGTCTATCTGAAATATTCTTTGGGCTTAATTCTATCAGGGGGGATTTTCTTTTATCTGTTATCGCCTTTTTTGTTTCAGTATAAGATTACACTCGTTCAACTTTTGCTCATTATGCTTACTGTTTTACTGTTCAGTAGTTATGCACTTTATATTTATGTTCTGCTCAGGGTAGATAAGATGAAACAGGTTAACTCTATGGTATTAGTAAGTGGAGTTACAAACGTTGTTTTGAATATATTGCTAATACCCTACTATCACATTGAAGGGGCCTTAATGGCAGTAACAATTTCAAATACGGTGATGCTTTTTTTAACCTATCGTAAAGTTAGAGCGTATATTTCATAAGGAGTGCGAACCGTTTACTTTGTTGGCTGTTTAATCTTCTCTAAAATCAGTTCTGCCAGCTTTTGATTCATCGCTTTTGAATAATGGGTAAGATCAACATACGGGTGGGTACAAAGGTTATGAGCATACGATAAATCATAGTAATGGGGTAATAGTTGATGTTTAATAGCTGTGCTAACTGAATGATACACCGGTTTTACATTTTTGTAAAGCCGAACATCGTCTTTAAAGGCAACAGTATCTTTAATAAATGGATTACTGCCCAAAAACGGACCAATGGGTTGTATAAAAACAACAAATTCGAATTGGTACGCTTTGCTCAGTGCTTCTAAGAGTAGGAGGTTTGATTGAAAGTATTGGATCAGCTTTTTTGAAGAGATGGATGTATTTTTAGGTTGATGCAACAGTATTTCGTTGGCATAATAATGTAATACGGGTTGTTGAGTATAAAGAGAGTTCACTTGAGTGAAATTACCCAACACTTGAGCGTTAATGCTTCCGTTTTTAATCAAATACTGTGCGAGGTATTGGTAATATAACTTTACTACGGGCAGGGCATAAAATAAATTTTTATTTAAACCTATTGTGCCGATGCTAAAATTGTGTGCGTACGCATTAACAGATCTGTTGGGTGTTTCATGTGCCTCAAAATTACTTTCTGTTATCTTATACAAATCATTCAGTCCATCTAAGAAAATTACTTTTGACGGCCGGTACCCTTTTTGTAATAACAACAATAGTTTTTCAATTTCCAGTTTTTGGTGATTACTCAACCCGCCAAAATTGATATACGTGTTACCCGGGTCCATTTTATTTAAGAAATAAGGAATGGTTTCATCATCGGTTACACCATCGCCAAAAACTGTGCTTCCGCCAAATACCCAGGTGCTGTTATTTATTTTAGCCTTAATGTTGTGTTGGTTAACTAAAGAGTTGTACCTGCAATTTTCAAAACCTACATGGTAAAAATTTCCTGAACAGGGCATGGTCATAAACTCCATCATGGGGTGAGCGGTTACATTTGGTCGTTCCCGGTATATAGCCGCAATTTCTTCAGTTGCTTTTCCATCATGAATAGTACGGATCAAATCAGGACTGTTTTTTAATAACTGCTCAGGAGTATAATATAAATTTTCTGCTTGGGTATCACTCACAGGCGAGGGGATGAAATAGGCAATTATATTAATCAGAAGGAAAAGAATGCAGGTATTGGCAAAAACAGTGGTAACAGTTGAATATGTTAGTTGTATTTTTTTCATTCTGTGGCAAGTTAATAAAATATCATTTAAGTAAATTAATTGGAGTGGCCAAGGTTGTACAAAGCCGTTCGTCAATTTTGTAGGTTCGTATTTTGTTTAGTATCAACTTCATGGACTTACTTTTGCCTCAATAATCACACAGTTTTCTTTCATAAAGATTACTTGCTTTTTGAGCACAAAAACATTTTCTTGCTTTACATTTACACAAGCTTATTTAATTCAAATCTACCGGGATGAGGTCATTCGTATTTTTAACATTTACACTATTGCTTTGTGTTATTGTTACCGACTCCTGCAAGCATGAGTACGAAGAAACTGCCTTTAGTGATGAGGGAATTACACTTAGATTGCGTTGGAACCCATCATATACCGGTGAAACAGCCGCAGATGCTGAAATTGCCCTTAAGTGGACGATCTCTTACCTGGGGGCTGAGTTGCCCAAAGGGAGTTTTGCCCGCACAGTAAAATGGGAAGATGACAGAATAATGCTGGTTAACCTCTCTCAAGCCGGTTTTAGTAAAAAGGCAGAGGTATTACTGTTAAAACTAGTGCAGTTGCTTAAAATGTCGCAAGAGTATACGGTTAACAAGAGTATAGATTTGGGCCGTTTTATTTCCTTAACCATTGGTTCATCTCATCACTATTATCAAATAACTGATGTGGCTCCGCAATATTCCTCTTACAGAAGTAATTTTATTTTTGACATCAACCGTTATGCGCTTACTTCTTCTACCATCAGTATAGAGCAACGTATGATTGAAGCAGGTATTTCCAATGTTTTGTCCCTTCCCGCATTTATTGCACATGAGGGCAGAGGTAGTTTGGCTAACGGTACTTTCAATGTAAAAGAACAAGAGGTAATAGATGTTATGCGCAACGGCCAGGTGAGAGTTGCCATTTACAAAGCCGATGGTGGAACACTTGATGAAGCAGCCGACACAACCGTTTCTCTGGGAGGTAAACCAGCCAAATGTCTTTGGTGCCATGAGCTGTACTTTAACCCTTCCTTTTCCATAAATACCACAAATGTTCCCGGGTATTATACCTTTCAGCAATTTCAGCAAACTGTGGCTAACAGCATGAGCATTTTGAATCAATACCGCTCACAACTTAATGGTGACATTGATTTTGCTCAACTTCAGGAACACGCTAAAATGGAAATTACTTACATCAGCTTTATGGAACCTTCGGCAAATAGATTAGCTTTGGAATGGAATAAAAGTATAGAAGAAGTAAAAACCATTATGGCCGGTTTGCCCACACATATTTATCCTGAATTTCCGTTTTTGGGGCAATTGTATTACCGAAGTGATGCTGATGCCAGATCTGCTTACACTACCGTAAAAGTACCCGATTCAATCAGGGAGAAGTCAAATTATGAACCCGATTTACTGAAATGAGTTTAAGCACTAAATTATCAGGCCTTAACAGACGGTTATATCCGCAGCACCTTTTTTATGCTCCTGAGTGGCTGGTGTTGGGTGTAAACAATGTATGTAACCTGCATTGTAAAATGTGTGATGTAGGCATTGGGAACAAAGAAACCAACTTTGCCCAAAACCTTACCGGAAGTAAGCCGTTGAACATGCCTTTGGAGTTAATTACAGATATTATTCAACAGGCGGGTAAGTATTATCCTAAGGTTAAAATAGGGTATGCTTTTACTGAGCCTTTGGTATACCCTCATTTTATTGAATCGTTACATTTAGCCGGGCAAAACAATCTTTTTACCGCAGCCACAACTAACGCACTTACCTTACCGCAAAAGGCTGAGGGAATTTGCAAAGCAGGATTAAAAGAAATTAATATCTCACTTGACGGGCCGCAGGATATTCATAATTACATTCGGGGAAACAAAAACTCTTTTCAAAAGGCCATTGAGGGTATAGAGAAATTGATAAGTTTTGATAAGCGACCTGATATCTCCGTATTTTGTGTAATAACGGAATGGAACGTTCCCTATCTGGTAGATTTTTTGAAAATATTTAATGCCTATCCGCTTAAGCAAATCGGGTTTATGCATACCAATTTTACCCCCGATTGGTTGGCCACAGAACACAACAAACAGTTTGGACATTTGTACCCCGCTACACTGTCCAATACGGAAGAGATTAATATAGAGAAAATGAACCTGGAGTTGTTGTGGGAACAATTGCAGGAAATTAAATCGACTGAATGGAATTTCCCGGTATCCTGCTCACCCGAAATTGGTTCCTTAACTAAACTGAAAGAGTTTTACTTAAATCCGGAGATTCCGTTTGGCAAAAAATGCAATGATGTGTTTCGAAACATCATGATTAAAACAGACGGTTCAGTTATACCGGCCCATGGCCGATGCTTTAATCTTACTCTGGGCAATTTGCACCAACAAAGTTTACCCCAAATTTGGAACAGTGCGGTGTATTCTAAATTCCGTAAAACACTCAACAATGCCGGTGGCTTGTTCCCGGCTTGCAACAGGTGTTGCAGTGCTTTTAATGATTAACCATGGGGTTTAACCTGCTCGACATTTTTGCAAAAGCCGGAGTTGACTATCTGCACCCCGGAGGCAAAAAAAGCACCGCTTACCTTATCCAAAAAATAAAACCTGTTGATGGCATGAACGTGCTGGAAATAGGCTGCGGCACCGGTGCCACATTGGCTCAACTTTCACAGCATACAGGCGTGCAATTATTCGGGGTTGATGTATCAGCAGAAATGTTAAAAACCGCAGAACAACGAATGGAGTATTGCGGCATTACTAAGGTAAGCCTGAAATGGATACAGCCGGGCGGGAAGCTGCCCTTTGAAGATAATTTTTTTGATGCGGTATATGCTGAATCAGTATTGGGTATAATTGAGCCACCTGCTTTAAGTGTGTTACTGGCAGAAATTAAAAGAGTACTAAAACCGGCAGGTACATTTTTTTCGGTTGATGCTGTTTGGCAGTCAAACACTCCTGTAGAAAAGATAAGAGAGATTAACCACCGCTGCAAAAAAGATTTCGGGATAATACAAAGCAATGAAAACCCCGGGGATGAAAATGAGTGGAAAGCCTTTTTTAGCCAAACGGGTTTTATCCATATAGCATCGCTTGAAATAAAGGAGATGAAAACGGATAACGAACACGTTCAATCTCTTTCTGATACGTTTACCAAGTATAAAAAGCGCACTGCCTTTCTCAACCCGGCCTTGGTAGCGGCTTATATAAGTTCTCTCGTACGGATAAAGTGTTTTCACCGGAATGACGGTAAAGATTTGAAAAACTATTTCTTTCAAATGGAGAAAAGCGGGTAATACACCTTGTTTTTAGCTCAGCGAAGCTAATCTCCCAAAACACAACGTCATTGCCTGCCTGCTGTGCGTATGCCAGTGCTCGGCAGGTAGGCGATCCCGATGGCTATCGGGAGAAGCAGTCCCCAAATGTGAGCACCATCCTTCCAATCAGGAGATCGCCACGTCATGAGTACATGACTCGCGATGGCGGTATATTTTTAATTCCATCCTCTAAATCCAACGTCATTGCGAGCTCAGCGAAGCTAATCTCCCAATAGGAGCACAATTTAAACTTGCACAATTACCAAAAACTTACTAATTTGCCTTTGAAAACCATTTACCTATGCAACCTAACCTGTACTTTTTCCCTATTACTTTCAGGCGCCTCGAAGGCCCCCCGCTTTTAAACAAATTACACTCCGGTTTACATTTTTTTAAAATGCAGCAGTATGGCACATCTTTACCCCAAAAACGGGTGGATATGTGCCATAATGTGGCACATATATACTAGTTGGGCGTAACTTAAAACAGATCAGCATGATTGAGATGTCACAAGAAAAGATTGAGTACTTTAAGCATAGCATAAGTGTGCTTCTTGTAACTGCTACTGATACAGAAGCAGCAGAATCAATCAATAATTTGAAACCGCTTCCAAATGAATCTGCAATCATTCAAATGTTCAGTGGAAGTCAAACTTATTATATAGGTACGCTAGGAATCTATGGAGTTGTTCTTGTGCAATCGGAAATGGGTTCTATTGGCCGAAATTCATCATTGCTGACAACTTTACGAGCTATTGAAATATGGGAACCTAAGGCAATCATAATGGTTGGAGTTGCATTTGGTATTGACTCAAAAAAGCAACAAATAGGTGACGTTATTGTTTCTAGTCACATAATTCCATATGAGAATTCAAGAATTGGCAAAGAGATTGTTTTTAGATCGGAACTTCCCCCTTCAAGCACAATTTTATTAAATAGAATTCGACAGATTAGAGATTGGAAGTTTCCAGTTAGTCATAACCAATTTGCAAAGCTGTATGTTGGACCAATACTGAGTGGAGAGAAATTAATTGATAATATTTCTTTTCGAAATGACTTAATCAGAGCGTTTCCTAATGCGATTGGTGGTGAAATGGAAAGTGTAGGTGTTTATGGGGCGGCTAACGAAAAGAAAATTGACTGGTTAATAATAAAAAGTATTTGTGACTTTGCGGATGGTGAAAAAGGCAAATTCAAAAAGGAATTTCAATCTATTGCAATTAAGTCGGCAATAAGTTTTACCGAAAGGGTTTTGAATATTCGATCAGGGTTTGGTGAATTAGGCTTTAAACCTCTAAAAGAATCATCATCAACTGACCCTACTATAACATATAAAGATAGGCTAAAAGACTTAATGGCATTGTTTGATGCCATCGCTACACAGCCAAAGGAGAAGGATGGAAATATATTTAAGGTTGCTGCTCGTCAAATAGTTCAGACAGAAGTAGAGAGCAAATACGATTCTAATGTTTCAAGACTTCAGATGCTGATACCGAAAAATGTATTAGAATCCTTTGAAATGAGAATTGAGAGATGTTGGACAATGTATAATAAAGTCTTAGTCGCTGACAGGGAATATTTACCTGACGATATAGATGATTCTTCTTACGCACTACAAAAGTGCATATGCAGAGAACTTCAAAGACTTTTATTTGTTAATGGAGACATTCCTGACGGACTTATGCAACAATATTGGGATAAGTATAAATGTGAAACAAATAATCCAACGTAGCTGCGCCTAACAGCACATTTGCAATAGGCGGGGTTTCGTGCTCCGCAGACAGCTTTGTGGTAGCCGAAAGTTCAGTCCTCCGAATGAACATTTGTGCTGAAAATCCCGCCCATCGCAAATGTGCAAAACGTTATGCGTCAGCTTAAAGAACAACAATATTGACAATGAAAATGAAAGTATTTATATCATATTCTGAAAGAGACAGAGAGTTTGCCTTGCTATTGAAAGAAAGACTTTCAAGCGAAAATAACATCAATATATTCTTTGATGAACACTCCTTAGAAATGGGTGGAAACATTGAACGAATAATGATGAGAAAACTTGAGGAGTTTGATTACTATTTAATTGTAATGTCAAAATATTCTGTCAAATCTAAATATCTAATGATAGAGTTAGACAGAGTAATATTTAGGGAAATTAAGAGTGAAAAGCAAACCATTATTCCAATTGCAATTGATGAATATGCATTGGACTTCCCTGTCATAAGAGAATTTTCTAGTAGGCAATTAATTGATTTCTCTAAAAGTTTTGAAAACGGCTATAAAAACTTGATAAAACGCTTAAATCAAGACCAACAAAAAAAAATAGCCATTAAAGAATTCAACCCAGAAGAAACGAAGAAAATAAATGACAACTTTCTTAAGGAAATAAAAGAAGAGTTTAAAAAAGGTAGTTTATGTCTATTTTGTGGTGCTGGTGTTTCAATTAAGGCAGGAATACCGAATTGGAGTTTCCTTCTTAAAGGCTTGCTTCAAAATTTAGTGGACAAACAGCTTGGAGACTTTTCTATAGACCCTAAAAAACAAAGACAATTAGCAGAATTTTATTATGATGAGTTTGGTGTTTCGTCTTTAATTGTTGGTCAATATTTAAAAAATGGATTAGGAGAATCTTTTCTAGAAGATGTCAGAGATGCACTGTATCAAAATAACCCAACAGACAGTGATATCTTAAATACGATAGTCGAATTATGCCGTCCACAAAGAGAACGTAAGACTTTGAATTCAATAATCACATTCAATTTTGACGATTTAATTGAAACCAACTTACAAAAAAACAGAATAAAGCATAGACCTATTCACAGTGAAGGACAAAGAGCCTTGAATTCTGAAATTCCAATATACCACCCTCATGGCTTCTTACCTAGAAAGCAAAAGCTTTCAGAGCAAAATGAAATCGTCTTTTCTGAAGACGCATATCACTCACAATTTATTGAGCCGTTCAGTTGGAGCAATTTAGTCCAACTAAATCATTTAAATAATAATACTTGCTTACTTGTTGGAATTAGTTTGACTGATCCGAATTTAAGACGACTCCTTGATGTTTCGATGAGAAAGAACCCTGATAAACAATTAAGACACTACATATTTAAAAAACGTTACAGCACTGAGGAAATAAAGGAAAAACTAGCTAAATCTGAATTGAGTGGTGATAAGAGTTTTTTTACCAACAACTTTATTTATATGACTGAACTTTTGGAGGAGCAAGACGCAAGAAAACTTGGACTAAACGTTATTTGGATAAAGGACTTTGAAGAAATAAATAATTTTCTAACACGGTTAAATGAAGAATAAAAGCCGAACGCATAACAGCACCTACAAGAAATTGGCGGTCCAGTGGTTACATAAAGCTTTGTGCTTCGTATCAAGTAAAGTGGTGGCAAACAGTTTAAGGCTTCGAAATCGCCAAACATTCTAGAATGATTTAACTCCAATGAAAAATCAAGATATAATTGACATCGTTGACATTAATCAAGAGTTTGATAAAATCAAGTCCCGTCTGCATTTGTTGTCTGACCGATTTCTTGCTGTGGCCATGGACTACAAACACTATGTGGATAGTTCATTTAAGGAGGACAGAATCTATGCACTTCGTGATAATGTTCAGTATAGGTTGTTCTCTGCAAAAATCCACTTAGAATTGTTGCTGCGACAACACATTTGGATCCAGGAAAGATTGGAGAAAGGATTTAATAATAATCCTAAAGTTGTAACAGACGATTACATTCCTATCAACCCCTACTTCGACATCTATCAAAAGGAAATTTCATCAATACTTGACAGTTTTGTTTATCACATTAGCTCAGTGTTTGACTATTTAAGCACTCTTACAAATTATATTGGCGGCTCAAATCGATACGACACCCTAATGTGGACACAACTCGCGAAATCAGTGAGGGACGGAAAGAACGCCTACAGTAAAAGACTGTTTGCCAGTACAATTGACAACATAGATCGGGACTTCGTTAGTAAGTTGTATGACCATCGAGCTTTTATAATTCACAGAAATGCCGATCCAAGTGGCTATAGTGTAACTTTGTTTCTTGGACAAACTGAAAGGATTAAAGTCAATTTTCTTGCTGGCAAAAATCTTGTCAAGAATTTTAAAGAGTTAAAATCGCTAAGTAAGGAAAAGCACCCTACTGTGAAATACGTTGCCTTTTGGATGCTTAATAAATCAATTGACAAGGTGACTGATATTTTATTTGCACTTAAAAAGGAAATGGAATTTGATCCCAAAGTAAAGACTCCATTTATGTACTATTTACATCCCGAGACAAAAAAGGCATTACCAGTTTCATCGATATACTGGCATGAAGATCTATACTTAAAAGAGAATGGTGAATAGAAAACCCCTCCATCTAAGCGTAGGTTGCGCCTACGTTTACTCTTTTATGTAGCTTGCAGCTACAAACGCACACGGGTGGGTTAAATGGCATAAAATTATAGACTACCAAACTTTGTTTATAAGCCGTAACCCCCGCTCACCTCACACTGCAACCAAGTATTTTTCTACTTGCTTTTTCAGCTTTTTATCATCAGTTTTACATGGCAAATAGTGGATGATATTTTTCACACTCTGACATTGTGCGTCATATTAAAACAGAAAATAAATGAAACTGATTATTCTCTTAACGTTATCAATTTTATCAGCTTCTTGTAACTCACAAGGAAAGAGACTGAACACTAATAAAAAAAGTGATTCAGATAAAGTAGAAATTGAATCTCAAATTGGAGAATATGTTACAAGTGCATTTGAAGATTCGAAAGGTAATTTATGGTTTGGAACAAATGGAAATGGAATTGCAAGGTATGATGGTGAAAAATTAAAGTATTTTACAACAAAGGATGGGTTACCATCTGATAGAGTTACTGCAATAAAAGAGGATTCAAATGGTATCTTTTGGTTAAATACGGGTGAGGGTTTAACCAAATATGATGGGAAGAATTTCACCAATTTTTTAGTAGGAACCAACTCCGGCAGCAATATGATTGCTAATTCACTTATTGATAGCAAGAACGTTTTTTGGGTTGGCACCTGGAATGGTGTCTATAAATTTGATGGACGAACGTTTCATCCATTTTCAGTTCCTTACCCAAAAGTAGATACCAAAATAAATGAAGATACCAGGTATTGGATAATGGGTATCAGTGAAGATGCCGTGGGCAATATCTGGTTTCTAAGAGACGGCTATGGCGTTTGTAAGTATGATGGAAAGTCGTTTACTCATTTTCTGAAAAAAGACGGGCTGCACTCAAATAATGTTACCCAAATAGAATTTGATAAAGATGGAAATGTTTGGATTGGAACGAGAGTGGCTGAAAGAGATGATCCTGACCCCAAAAAGCGATTTGGAAAGGGTGGAGTTAATAAAATGACAGGGAATGAGATTATTTCATTTCCGGAAATAGCAGGATTTAATGATGGTGATGTGTATCAAATCTACAAAGACAAATCTGATAATATATGGATAGGTACAGTAAAAAATGGTGTATATAGATATGATGGAAAAGGCTTTAAACACTACGAAGTTCCAGTTTCAATTATGGGTATGCTGGAAGACCAAAAAGGAAATTTATGGTTATGTGGAGCAGGTGGATTATATAGAATTAATCAGAATGGCGAAGTTATAAACGTAACTACAAAAGGGCCTTGGAAATAAAAAATACGAACGCACAACACTGGTTTGGCAAAAAAGCGGGTTCCGTGTTTATATGAAGTTTTGCTCATCTAAGCGTAGGTTGCGCCTACGCTTACTCTTTTATGTAGCTTGCAGCTACAAACACACATGGCTGGGTTAAATTGCATAAAATTATAGACTACCAAACTTTGATTATAAGCTGTAACTCACGCTAACTTAACTCATAAACTAAGGTTTTCTACTTGCTTTTACAGCTTTTTATCACCAGTTTTACATGGCAAAGTGTGGAGGAGTTTTTCACACTTTGCAGTTACTGGCAATTATTAAAAAAAGACTTTAATCTTAACTAAAAATATGGAAACAGATGACGGAAGCCCGGCAAGCAAAATATGGCCATTGGTAAAGTTTACTTTTGTAGTAGACCTGGGTGCAGGTATGAAAAGTGTGGCATTTCTAGAAGTTTCCGGATTGGATGCTGAAAACTCAACTATTGAATACCGTAAAAGTAATAGCCCGCTCTTCTCCACAGAAAAAATGCCGGGAATAGCTAAGTACCGTAATGTAACTCTGAAAAAAGGTGTATTTGTAAATGACAATGCTTTTTGGAATTGGTACAATCAAATAATGATGAATACGATTAAAAGGCAAACGATTTTAATAAAACTACTAGATGAAACCGGTGGCGTAGCCATGCAATGGCAATTAAATAATGCATGGCCAACAAAAATAACAAGCACCGATTTAAAATCTGATGGCAATGAAATAGCAGTTGATACACTTGAGATTGCTCACGAACAACTTATCATATCGAATGGCTTGTAAATAGGGGCACACTTTGTCGTTACCAGGCATCCAAAAAAATGACAACAAACTACTTAATTTCTGGACTCATAATTGGTTTTTCGGTAGCAGCTCCGGTTGGGCCAATTGGTGTGCTAACAATAAGACGTACATTAACGGAGGGGCGTATCTCAGGTTTTGTTACCGGAATGGGAGCGGCAATGGCAGACACAGTTTACGGCATAATCGCAGGCTTCGGACTGACAGCAATTTCCTCATTTCTTTTGACACAAGAATTTTGGTTGAAATTAATCGGAGGATTGTTTTTACTTTTTTTAGGCATCAAATTTTTTGTAACTAAACCGGCATCAAAAGCTGCGAATGTTCAGAGTAATGGGCTTTTCAATAATTTTATTTCAACTTTTTTCTTAACTGTTACTAACCCTACAACCATATTATCCTTCTTAGCCATATTTGCCGGACTTGGCTTAGGTACAACAAAAACAGACTATTCATCATCCATCGCACTTGTACTTGGTGTATTTATTGGTTCTGCTTTATGGTGGTTAATATTAAGCTCTATAGTTAGTTTTTTTCAATCTAAAATTACACCCGACAGATTGATTTGGATAAACAGACTTTCAGGTTTAATAATAATTTCATTTGGCCTCTTTGCTTTATATTCATGCATGACAATAAAACATTGAAATGCATTACCACTAAAAGAGACTAGGCAAAAGTGGGGGCTGTGTTTCGCAGACACATTTGAGGTGCTATCCTCATTCTGCGACTAAAGATTCTTTACACTTGCTTTTGTTGCTTTTTATCACCAGTTTTACATTGCAAAGTGTGGGTGAGTTTTTCACACGCTGACGTTAGCGGTCATTGTAAAACGATACTTCAAACATAAACTGACAGACAAATAACATTAACTTTGCCAATTAAAAAATTGAAACAATGATAAATTTTGCATACACAATTCTCTATGTAAAAGACGTAGAAAAATCCATTAATTTTTACGAAAAAGCATTTGGGTTTTCAAGAAAATTCGTAACACCTGAAAATGACTATGGCGAACTTTTGGTTGGCGAAACAACACTTTCTTTTTGCTCTTTGACTTTGGCTAACTCAAATTTTAAGGACGGTTTTATTGAAAGTAGTTTGACTAACAAACCTTTTGGAATTGAAATTGGCTTCACGACTGACAATGTAGAAGAAACTGTAAAGACCGCAGTAAATGCAGGAGGGACAATACTTGAGCAACCAAAAACAAAACCTTGGGGACAAGTGGTTGCTTACATCCGAGACCTTGACGGATTTTTAATTGAAATATGCACACCAATGGGCTAACAATGGAAAACCAAACATATAATTTAAATAGCGAAGTAACCAACTTTTTAGACGAACTAAATCACCCGTTTAGAAAGGAAATTGAACATTTGCGACTTTGTATATTGACGGCAAATAATGAACTGACTGAAAACATAAAGTGGAATGGACCTAACTACTGCTTTAACAATGAGGACAGGATTACGATGAGAGTCCAGCCTCCAACAAAGCAAGCCCAACTAATTTTCCATAGAGGAGCTAAAAAGCAAATTCAACCCAAAGACAAACTAATCTCGAATAAAAGTAAAATGTTAGTGTGGAAAGAAATTGACCGAGCAATCGTAACGTTCAAAAGTATGCAAGACATCGAAAATGGGAAGGTAGAATTAACAAGCATAGTGACTGAGTGGATAAATGCCACGAAATAGCATAACGAACCACAACTGCCTACTACACTCAAGTTGGGTCGCGCGCTTCCATGAAAGTGAAGTACTAAATCCAAGCTCTGTACTAAAAGTTTTCCCTTCGTCACTCGACCATGTTTATTTAAGTTGTTCATAAGATCGCTTCGCTTTGTTGTAACGCGGTTGCAAAAGAATTTCCGTTTGTTTTGAAAGAGCCCACCCTGCCTCTCTTAGACCTGCACTAATGTTTATATGCACTTGTTTTTGTTGCTTTTTATCACCAGTTTTACACTGCAAAGTGTGGGTGAGTTTATTCACACGCTGACGTTGTGTTAATTTTATCACAGACCCAGGAAAATGATATTAGTTTAATTCTTCAGTATGAAGCAATATGTGTTTTACATTTTAATAGTGATTTTTACTTCTTGCCGTAATGGAGATTCTCACCATATTTCACCGGTTGCCAAAAGCTATATTGATGAAGTTATTACTCTATTGCAGAATAATTCAATAAACAAAAACAAGATTAATTGGGAAGATTTTAGAAATGATGTTTATAGACACGCAAAAGGGTCGAGAACTATAGATCAGACTTATACTTCAATTACTTATGCAATAGACAAATTAGAAGACCATCATAGTTATTTTGCTGCAAATATAGTTTCACAAGATACAAGCGATTTAAAACCACTACCTATTTTGCAGGATGAAATTGTACCCGAAAACATTGGTTATATTAGAATTGGTTTTTGTATGGGTGACGAACAACAGAAAAATAACTATATCAATTCTATAGTAGACAAAATAGCAAAGCAAGATAAAATAAGACTAAAAGGCTGGATCGTAGATTTGAGGGGAAATTTTGGAGGAGATATGGTACCCATGTTAGTCGCAATAGGTCCAATCTTGGGAGAAGGAATATTAGGTTATTTTTTCTATCCCGACAGTTCATTCTATACTTGGAACTATAAAAATGGATATCTATATGATGAAAATGGTATTTGGTGGGAGCAATCCACTAATTCCTATCATTTAAAATCCCCTAATCCATATGTTGCAATTCTAACAGATAATGTTACAGCAAGTTCCGGAGAAGCAGTAGCGATAGCCTTTAAGGGGCGTAATAAAACCAAATCATTTGGAATACCAACATTTGGAGTTTCAACTAGTAATCGTTCATATACTTTATCAGATGGTTCCAGAATAAATTTAACAGTAAGTGTATTTGCGGACAGGAATAAAATAAGATATGGAAGTTCCGTATATCCTGATGTGGTGTGTGAGGAAAAGGAAACATTGGTAAAAGCGATAAATTGGATATCAACCAAACATTAAAAACTACCACCAGCATGGGTTTGGCTTCGTTGATTTTCATTTGGCAAATGTAGGGCTTTGATGCAAGGCTGAATATTTGTACTTTCTATTAACTTTAGTTTTAAATTTGAGCCTAAGTACATTTTAACACCCACCTTCGACAAGCACAACCACGTTATGGCTTATTTTAAAAGACACGACCTAATGAAAAAAACCGTTATATCAATATGGCTGATTCTGTTCTCTTTTTATTCAAACAAGACCTTTGCACAGCAAACAAAAATTGATGTCACAATTCATTCAAGAGTTGATACAACGAACTTTGACATAAAGGAAGTAGCAATGCTTTGGATAAGTTATTTGAACTCCAAACCCGACAGTTTATACGACAATCCCTATTGGAATAGTGCTGAAAAATTTAAGTTCAAACGTTTTGACTTTTCTATGGAATATTTGTATCAGTTTCCATCAAGCCAACTGCTTAGGTATTACAAGCCGACTATACTATCAATTGAAAAGGAAGGTGATAATTACGGTATTCGGACTATTTTTTCAGCAGACGGACTTCCAGAAGAATACAGAAAGTCAAATCCTTGGTGTATCACAAAACTATATGCTGTTAAAGAAAATGGTAAGTGGAAACTTAAAAATTCACTTCCGATAATTGCAGAAAATTGGGAAAGAAAAACGTTAGGTAAAATAACTTTCATTTATCCACAGCATCATAAATTTAATGATGAGCTTGCTACAAAAGCAAGTCTGTTCTGTGATGAACTATCAAAAGAATATAAATTCTCCGAATGGCAGCCGTTTGATTTTTACATTACTGGTAGTGGAGATGAGTTAGGTAAACTCCTCAATTTCGACTTCTTTTATGCTGGCTATACAACAGGAATTGGAATGAATGACAACCGAATATTATTAAGTGGTATGGGTTCAGAATACTATCCACACGAATTTATCCACTTAGTAGTTCCAAAACAAAACAGGCACTGGATTATTGAAGAAGGCTTTGCAACCTGGAAAGGTGGACAAGGTGGGAAAATATTTGAAGAAAGTGCTAAACTATTGGCTATTGAATTGGCTAAAAATGACACCGTAACCTTCTCTGACGTTCTAACCAAAAAATGGGGTTGGCAATATGCTGCATTCTATACAACAGGAGCAGTATTTTGTAAAGCTGCCTATAAAAAAGGAGGTGTAGTTTTGGTAAAGAAACTATTGGAAATACCACCTGACGATGAGAAATTAATTGAAGCTATCTGTAATATATTTGAGATTAATGAAGTAGATATAGATAGTTTTTGGAAAAAAGAGGTATCAAAATTTTAAACTAACTAGTATTTGACAGAATAAAAACGAGCCATATCGGGTGTTTGGCCAAAAAGCAGGCTGAATGCTTAATGTGCTTTATGCATCGTATCAAGTTCAGTGCTCCGTAATCCGCCACTGCGCAAAGCTCTCATTGGTCCACGTTTATTCAGGTTGTTCATGAGATTTCTTCGCTTTGTTGTAAAGCGGTTGTAAAAAATGTTTATTTGAAATAGAATTTTAAACCAATAGAATCTAAAATCCATGATAAAAAAAATAGTACTATTAAACCTTTCCCTGATTTTTCTTCTTGCAACAAGTCATGCACAATTTAACTCAAATTCTATCGATTGGAACATACCTGAATTAGAATTTAATCCTGAGGATATGGGGAGTGTGTATGGGCCGGGATACTCTCTTGTTGACTTAAACGGAGATGGATTCCCCGACATGGTTGATTCAAGAGATAATAATTCATCTACCGGCAGTGTTTGGCAAAACAGTTCCCAAAGGTATTGGAAAGTGTATTGGAATAACGGAACGTCAATGAGTGCTACTGCTGTAAATTGGAATATACCAGATTTAGAATTTCAACCAGAGGATATGGGAGGCGTGTATGGAGAAGGTTACACGCTTGTTGACTTAAATGGAGACGGATTCCCTGATTTGGTTGATTCAAGAGATAATAACTCATCAACCGGCAGTGTTTGGCAAAATGGTCTCCAAAGGTATTGGAAAGTGTATTGGAATAACGGAACGTCAATGAGTGCAACAGCTGTAAATTGGAACATACCGGATTTAGAATTTCAACCTGAGGATATGGGCGGTGTGAACGGGCCCGGATACGCACTTGTTGACCTGAACGGAGATGGATTACCTGATCTGGTTGATTCGAGAGATAATAACTCATCAACCGGCAGTGTTTGGCAAAATGGTCTCCAAAGGTATTGGAAGGTGTATTGGAATAACGGAACTTCAATAAGTGCAACAGCTGTAGTTTGGAACATACCCGACTTAGAATTTCAACCTGAGGATATGGGAGGCGTGTATGGAGAAGGTCACACACTTATTGACTTGAACGGAGATGGATTCCCCGACTTGGTTGATACAAGAGATAATAATTCATCAATTGGCAGTGTTTGGCAAAATGGTCTCCAAAGGTATTGGAAAGTGTATTGGAATAATGGAACTTCAATCACTGCAACAGCCATAAATTGGAACATACCTGAATTAGAATTTAACCCTGAAGATATGGGAAGCGTAAATGGGCCCGGATATGCGCTTTTTGACCTGAATGGAGATGGACATCCTGATCTGGTTGATTCAAGAGATAACAATTCATCAACAGGTAGTGTTTGGCAAAATAGCTCCCAAAGATATTGGAAAGTATATTGGAATAGCGGAACAGCTATAAGTTTAACAGCCATAAATTGGAACATCCCTGAAATAGAATTTAACCCCGAGGATATGAGCGTTGTGTATGAACCGGGTTACACACTTGTTGACTTAAACGGAGACGGATTTCCCGATCTGGTTGATTCGAGAGATAATAATTCATCAACCGGCAGTGTTTGGCAAAATAGTTCTCAAAGGTATTGGAAAGTGTATTGGAACTTATCTACTACAAGAGTGGAAGAATATGAGTTTTTTAATGTGAACGTTACGGTTTATCCTAACCCTACTAGCGGTGAGCTAAGTATTGATTTAGGTTCAAGCTACAATAATGTTTCAGTAATTATAAGTAATGCATTAGGGCAGGTAGTTCAAAGTCAAAATTTTAGTAACTCCAACGTATTGCAACTCAACATACCGGGAGAAGCCGGTGTGTACTTTATTGAAGTAAATTCCGGTGACAAAAAAGCACGATTAAAGGTGATGAAAAAGTAACATTTACCAGCCAGTTAAAGCAATTAAAACCGGAATTAACCTAACGGAAAATGAACTTGTCAGATATGTTGGATTACACCGATATTATTGCCTTAGGAAGGAACCTCCGGAACCAGTTAAGGTTATTGATGTTTAAATAAAAAAATAAATATGAGATGCAAAATCATTTTTATTATAATTGTGATAATGTCGATTTCTGGCAATAATTTATTTGGACAAAATCGAATAAATTCAAGACTATTCAGGTTAAAACCACCCCTCTATAATAGTAAATCAAAAGTTGAGCATATTGATTTATCTATATTCAATATTACAGTCAATAAACCGATTGATAACAGGAGCAAATTTTACGGTGAGATTGTATACAAGGATAAAAAAGTTCAACAACTGGATGAATTTTATCAATCCCCGACAATGATTGAGATTCAGAAGAAAATGGATTCTGATTTGAGAGCATTTGGGATGAACAATGCTTTAGATTCAACAAAACGCAAAGTGGAGATTAACACAATTGTAGAAGTCTTTTATCCCGATGTTCGTGGGTTTATTTGGATGAAGTCATTTGCTAAAGTCAGATTAAGTATAACAGCAAAATCAAAAGACATTGAATTGATTAACAAAACCTATGAATCTTTCTATATCACAGATGGGAGAGACAAGGAATTTGAAGGTAGCATGATGATGACAATTGAACAAGGTGCAAATGTGACCATTGGTATTGCGTTAAGAAAAGCACTGGATGAATTTTATGCTGATTTAAAAGAGAGAATAAAAAACAACCGCTAACACCCGGCTATCCTTAGTCTGTACTAAAGATTTTTTACACTTGCTTTTTCAGCTTTTTATCGCCAGTTTTACATTGCAAAGAGTGGAGGAGTTTTTTCACACTCTGGCGTTACAAAATAATAAAAATCATGAGATTAACATTTTGTTTAATTCTTACGTTCAATTTTTTTGCATTGTTTGGACAAAGAACAGGGACTTTTTACTATTCTCCGGTTGGTGAATTGTGTAATAGTGATATAGCGAAGAAAAAGTGTGTGATTAATGCTTTAGATGATAAGAATTTCAAAGAAGAAATTTATAACAGGTTTGAAAAAGAATGGAGCACGCCTAACTATTACAACACTTATGAATTCCTAACTGATTCAGTAATAATAATCAAAACGTATGTAAATAATAGTTTACCATCCATTACCAAACGCATTTACAAAAAAATCAATGATAGTCTTTTCGCATTTACTGATTATTATAAGGATACTGTTATTCGACAAATGGGTGAAGCTTCAAATATTTTACCGTTGATATTAAATGGGCAGGTAATAAACTATTTCAAAAATGGAAATATAAGTTGTAAAGCAAGATACAGAAATAATAGATTGATTAGTAATCAAAGTTGGAGTGAAAGCGGGGAAAAAGATGTTGAAAATGTTTTTGATTTTTATCAAGTTGAAGTGGAACCTCAATTTAATGATGGTAAGTTAAGCGAATTTATTGGTAAGCAAATAAGTTATCCCAAAGAGGCAAGGAAGAACAACATAGCCGGACGAGTTGTAATTCAATTTATTATTATGGAAGATGGTTCGGTTGAACGTTTGAAAATCTTAAAAAGTATGCATCCTGCATTAGATGAAGAGGCCATTAGAGTTGTAAAATTGACAAATAAGAAATGGTTGCCAGGAATTATAGATGCAATACCAGTTCGTGTGACTTTTGTTTTGCCAATTTTATTTAGCTTGGATTAAATAATAACAATACACAACACAGAGTATCAGTCATGCCTCTGCTTTGCTTACTCTGTTCATATGGATTCTTTACACTTGCTTCTAATACTCTCATTCCCAAAGCCCAGAATACTTTCCTTATCACACAGCGGATATTTCAGTTAACTGAATCAGGTTAACTATGCATTCAGTTCTGTCAACTACAAAGCGAAGCAAAATTGCCCGTAAATGTTACTTGTTTTTTCCTTTAACAAGCGCGGTAATCACTAAAAGCTTTCTTACATTTGTTTTGATGAAAGTGCTTCTTTTTAACCCCCGTAGTGCCGATTACAAGTACCGTGTGCCCATGTCTGTTTTGCAAGTAGCCGGATCTATTGAAGGTAAATATGATTGGGCAATAGTTGACGGAAACAGGGAAAATGATCCCTGGCACAAATTAGCGGGATATTTGGATACCGGTGAGGTACAATATGTTGGTTTTACTGTGATGCCCGGCCCTCAGTTAAAGCAGGCCATACCTTTTGCTCAAAAAATTAAGGAAAAATATCCCCACATTAAAATGATTTGGGGAGGTTATTTTGCTTCCAACCAGCACAAATGTGTTTTGGAGTCGGGCTATGTGGATTATGTCATCAACGGCCCCGGAGACTATGCTTTCCCCGCTTTGATTAACGCATTGGAAAACAACTTGCCGGTAGATGCCATTGAAAACCTTATTTATATCAAAGCAGGGGAAATAATCAAAACACCTAAGGCCGAACTGGTAGATTATGATTTACTGCCCCCCTTGCCTTATGAAAAATTAGATAAGCTCTATTCCTTGGAGAAATATTTAGGTAAAACGTATCTGGGCACTAAAACCTTGGCTTACCACAGTAGTTTCGGTTGTCCGTTTACCTGTTCCTTTTGTGCCGTAGTGCCTATTTACGAAGCACGTTGGAAAGCAAAATCAGCACAAGGGGTTTATGATGATGTGAAATTTATCAAACAAAAATGGGGGGCTAATGCCATTGAATTTCACGACAACAACTTCTTTGTTTCTGAAAAAAGAGTGGTGGAATTTTCCAACCTGATCAAAAATGAAAACATGATTTGGTGGGGAGAGGGCCGCATTGATACCATTAACAAATACAAAGATGAATCGCTGGCATTGATGCGTGAAGCCGGCTGCAAGATGATATTTTTTGGTGCCGAAACAGGCAATGATGAGGTGCTGAAAAAAATGGACAAAGGGGGCACGCAAACTGGTGAACAAATTGCTGCCTTTGCCGCCCGCATGAAAAAATTTGACATCATTCCCGAGTATTCTTTTGTATTGGGAACTCCGGGAGATACGCCTGAACAGGTAATGAAACAAATTGATGAAGACATTAACTTCATCAAACGCATTAAAGACATTAACCCCGATACGGAAATAATTATTTACGTATACAGTCCGGTGCCCACAGAAGGTTCTGATATGTACAATAAAGTATTGGAAAGCGGTTTCCGTTTTCCGCAAAAGCTGGGTGATTGGCTCAATAACGATTGGGCAAATTTTGATCTGCGAAAAAATCCGCTTACTCCGTGGTTAACTCCGGAGATGATTGATAAAATCAAAAATTTCGAAACAGTATTAAATGCACATTATCCTACAGTTTCAGATATCAGGATGAGACCCTACCAGCGTACGTTGATTAAAAAACTTTCAGGTGTTCGCTACAGAAATAGTATTTACATGCTTCCGTATGAGTTGAAAGCATTGCAAAAAATATGGGGTTACCGCCAGCCGGAGATTCAGGGATTTTGATATGTTCTACAAGCTGCTCCGTAAATCTGTAAATTTATTTCATCGTCCAAGGGCGTTGTTTCTCATTAGTGCTGACCGCAAGTACGAATGGAATGGATTGGAGCTGCTCATTAAAAAAGGCGTTTTTCATCCGGGATTATTTTACAGCACTAAGTTTTTGTTGCAGGTAATCCGAAAAGAAAATCTCACAGGCAAAACTTTTTTGGAGTTGGGTGCCGGTAGTGGTTTGCTCTCTTTTTATGCAGCCTCTGCAGGTGCAGTAGTTACTGCATCGGATATCAGTACAACGGCTATAGATGGTTTAAAAATAAATTTACGTCACCTGAAAGTGATGGGACACAAGCTGCAGTTACATATTTTGCAATCAGATTTATTTGACGCTATTCCAGAACAGCAGTTTGATTACATGGTAATTAACCCGCCTTATTATCCCAAAAAAGCAGGTAATGAAGCAGAAATGGCCTGGTTTTGCGGAGAAAATTTTGAGTACTTCAGTAAATTATTTAAAGTGCTGGGTAAGTACATGCAACTAAACAGTAAAGTATTTATGTCCTTATCAGAGGATTGTAATCTCGATAAGATTATGCAAATTGCCTCAATGAATCAACTAAAGTTAAATCTCTTTCGCAAAAAAAGAATTGGCGGAGAATTGAATTTTATATTTCAAGTAGTTAAAAACTAATGAGCACGAAATCTATACTGCAAAATCAGCTTCTCAATCAACAAGAGTCAACAGTAATTGATACGCTGTTGTATTTTGATATTTTTCATTACCCTTTAACTTCACATGAAATACAGCAGTTTAGCGCAAACACGCAGATTAAAGATGAGCAGTTGCTCGAGCAGGTGCTCGATGCACTGGTAAGCAGAAAGCTAATTTATAAACTGGGCAAGTATTATTCGCTGGAAAGTGAGCATAGTCTTGTGCAAAGGCGGGAAGAAGGAAACAGGAAGGCAGAAGAGATGATGAAAAAGGCAGTTAAATACTCTAACCTTATACATCATTTTCCCTTTGTTCGCAGCGTGTGCATTTCAGGTTCCTTGTCTAAGGGTTTTATAGATGAAAAAGGGGATGTGGATTATTTTATCATTACCACACCCAAACGTTTGTGGATTGCCCGCAGCTTGTTGATTCTGTTCAAAAAAATAGTTCTGCTCAATAACCACAAATATTTTTGTGTCAATTATTTTGTTGATACCACTCATCTTGAGATTCCTGATAAGAATATTTTTACTGCCACAGAACTTCTTACCTTACTTCCTATGACCGGTAAAGAGATTCACCGCTCACTTATGGATAACAACCAATGGGCCTTAGCCTATCTGCCCAACTACACTAAAGAAACAGATACTAAAGAAAAGCAACATAAAAGAACAGTGAAACGCTTGTTGGAAAAACTACTGGATAATCAACTAGGTGATGCGCTTGACGATGTCTTTATGCGTTTAACCATTAAAAAGTGGCAAAATAAATTCAGACATTTTTCACAGGAGGAGTTAGAAACAGCACTCCGGTCAAGGAAATATGTCTCTAAACATCACCCACAGAATTTTCAAAAACGAGTGCTCGAAAAGTTTTCACAAAGCCGGAATCAATTTCAGCAACAGTTTAAGACTACGTTGCATGGCTGATATCTTACTTACACATTCTTATTTTCTTCGGTTTGATCCCAAACAATTTCGGGCGGGAACCCCTTACGCTCCGTTGGCCACCCTGTTTGCTGCTGCTGTATTAAAACAAAAGGGGTACACAGTCGCCTTCAAAGACAATATGTTCGCACAACGTGCCGATGAAACTGCACCTGTTATAGAGCAACACAGGCCTCAACTGTTTGTAATATACGATGACGGGTTTAATTACCTTACCAAAATGTGCCTCACCAATATGCGTGATGCTGCTTTTGAAATGATACAACTGGCTAAAAAAGCCGGCTGTGTAGTGGCTATATCAAGCTCTGATTCAACCGACCATGCTGAGGACTATTTGAGCAAAGGAGCTGATTATGTGATTGCCGGAGAAGGGGAGCAAACACTGCTGGAGTTGGCTGATTACGTGGTGAAGAAAAACGGAAACATTGACAACATCAACGGCCTTATTTACCTGAAGAGCGGAAGTGTAGTACACACGCCAAAAAGAGAGAACCTGAGAGAGCTGGATACATTACCATTACCGGCCTGGGAGTTAATTGATATAATACCGTATAAAAAAATGTGGATGGAGCATAAAGGCTTTTTCTCCATTAATATGGCTACTACACGAGGTTGCCCGTTTAAGTGTAACTGGTGTGCTAAGCCCATTTACGGTAATCGTTACAACTCACGTTCGCCCGAAAATGTAATCAGTGAGATTAAACTGCTCAAAGAAAAATTTCAGATTCAACACATCTGGTTTGCCGATGATATATTTGGATTAAAGCCGGGCTGGGTAAAACATTTTGCTGAGTTGGTGCAAAAAGAAAAACTAAGCTTTAAGTTCAAGATTCAATCACGGGTTGACCTGTTACTGGAAGAAGACAATATTCGTAACTTGGCTATAGCCGGTTGTGATGAAGTGTGGGTAGGGGCTGAAAGCGGTTCTCAAAAAATACTGGATGCTATGGATAAAGGCACCAAAGTAGAGCAAATTGAGCAGGCTACTTTGCTCATGAAACAACACCATATTCATCCCTGTTTCTTTTTACAATTTGGTTACCCGGGTGAAAATGTGGAAGACATTAAAAATACGATTTCGATGGTGGAAAAACTTTTACCACATGATATCGGTATTTCAGTTTCCTATCCGTTGCCCGGTACAAAGTTTTATGACAATGTAAAAGCCCAACTGAGCAACAAACAAAACTGGACTGATTCGGATGAATTGCTGGTAATGTTTAAAGGCACATACCCGGCTGATTTTTACAAGCACCTGCAACGTTTGGTACATTACAAATTCAGAGCATGGAAGGCAATAGAAGCCTGGAGAACCGCTCATAACGTTAAAAAAGTGTTATCTCTCGGATACCGCATTCCGCAAATTTGGCTGGCTCAACAGCGTGTAAAAAAACATGCAGCAATCAGCTGATTCTGATGTCGGCCCGGCTTAAGAGTTTGCACACACATACATGCTGCATTGTAACCTCTCTTTCCTCTCCTGTATGTTCCTTCTCTAGTTTGAATAAAACACAGGACAAGCCCTTTTTTTCCACCTCTCCATTCATTGCCATTCCAAACGTATCCGTCTAATTGTACCGTATAATTAGGAGATAGATTTTACGTTTACACACTTTTCCTTTTTTGCTGACTGTGCTCACCATACATTTGTACTATTCGAAAAGAAATGAAAATACTATTTACCCACGGCTACTTTATAGCAGAAGACCCGAAAGAGCAGGAGATCATGCGCCCGTATATGCCGCTGGGAATACTCTACATTTCAGCGTGGCTCGAGAAGCACGGGTACGATAATCAGGTATTCGATTCCACTTTTTCTTCTTTTGAAAATCAAAAACAAACCATACTTGCACAGCAGCCGGATATAGTGGCTGTGTACACTAACCTGATGACCAAACTCAATGTATTGCGCCTTATTCAGTTCATAAAAAGTGAGCCCGCTCTTGCACACACTAAAATAATTTTGGGTGGACCGGAAGTGCGGAATCACGTACAGAAATTTCTGGAGCACGGGGCAGATTTTATTGTATTGGGAGAGGGTGAAGAAACCATGCTGGAGCTTACACAGTTCCTCGATGGACAGTTAAACAAGCCGGTAGCTGAAATTCCCGGTATGGCATTGCTGAACAATGCAGAGGTGCTATACACTCCTGAGCGTACTAAATTACGTGAGCTGGATAACCTGCCTTTACCTAACCGCACCAAAGTAAATTTGCAATTGTATTTTGATGCCTGGAAATCGAAGCACGGTACCAGCGCCATATCCATTAACACCATGCGCGGTTGTCCCTACAGTTGCAAATGGTGTAGTCGTGCCGTGTACGGCCAAAGTTACCGCAGGCGCAGTGCCAAACATGTGGTAGATGAAATCGAATGGATTAAAACCAACTACAATGTAGACAGCATTTGGTTTGTAGACGATGTGTTTACCGTGAGTCACAAATGGCTTAAAGAATTTCGGGAAGAGATGGAAAGTCGGGGCATTCACTTTCCATACGAATGCATTACACGTGCCGACAGGATGAGTGAAGAGGTGATAGATGATCTTAAAGCCACCGGTTGTTTTCGTGTGTGGATAGGAGCGGAGAGTGGCTCGCAAAAAGTGATTGACCTGATGGATCGCAGGGTAGATGTGATGCAGGTGCGTGATATGATTCGGAAAGCACAGGCCAAAGGCATACAAGCCGGAACGTTTATCATGGTAGGTTATCCGGGAGAGACAGAGGATGATATTTTTGAAACGGTGCGTCACCTCAAAGAATCTGACCCCGATATTTTTACCATTACCGTAGCGTACCCCATTAAAGGGACCCCATTGTATCAGGAGGTGGAGAACAACTTCATTGAGGACTTACCCTGGGAAACCTCTACCGATCGTGACATAGACTTTAAGCGTACCTATTCACGTAAATACTACCAATACGCAGTAAATATGATTGTGAATGAGGTGAACGCTTTTAAAGCAGGTAAAAAGGGGAATTACTTAGGGATGTCGAAACTTAAGGCTAAAGCATCCCTTGCCCGAGGTATGATGACTTTACAAAAAGTATTACCGGTGGTGGGTTAAATAACGACTCAGCTAACATAACAAATCATTTTATAAGCATATATCTTTGCACCATGTCCAAAAAGACGCTCATCTTAGGTGCCACACCCAATAGTGACCGCTACGCTTACCGTGCGGCTCACATGCTTACACAGCATGGACACTCCATTGTGAATGTAGGAATTAAAAAGGGTGAGGTAGCCGGAGTACCCATTCTCAACGGGCATCCTGAAGTAGATGAGGTAGACAGTGTAACACTTTACATTGGTCCGGATAAACAACAAGACTATGAAGACTACATTCTTTCCCTGAAACCCAAGCGGGTTATTTTTAACCCGGGAACGGAGAATGCGGCTTTTGAGACGAAACTTGAACAACACGGTGTACAGGCATTGGAAGCCTGCACGTTGGTATTATTAAGCACAGGAAATTATTAAACAAATGAAGCGCATACACGCAGTTAAACTTTTTATTGCAGTACTCAGTACGACACTCTTTTTCGCTTGCACCTCACCCAAAGATGAGGCTTTGCACAAAATCAAAAAGATTGAAGACAGCGATTCAACACTCAACAACCCCGCCTTGTTGGAAGAACTCACCGCTATGTACGTTGATTTTATTGCGAAATACCCCAAGGACCCCAACACGTGTGATTTTACGTTTAAAGCGGCTGAATCGTACCACATGCTCAGCAAGTTTGATGATGCCATAGGTATGTACGATGTATTTGCTAAAAATTACAGCAAAGACAAACGTGCTGAACATGCCTTATTTATGAAAGCTTTTGTGCAGGAAAACGGTTTGCAACAATTTGCCAAAGCCCGAAGCGATTACGAAGAATTTTTAAAAAAGTATCCAAACGGAGAACTGGCTGATGATGCCCGAGCTGCTTTAAACCTGATTGGCAAAAGTGATGAAGACATCATTAAGTTTTTGAAAGAGAAGGAAGCCTCAGGCGATTCAACTATGTAAATGTTATGATAAGGTCTGCCTGCATTCTTTTTGTTTTTTGGAGTGTTATCAGTACACAAAGCAGTGCACAGATCTATGCAGCTCCCGGTATTTCTTTCGGTTATTGTTTTACCAGCAGAGGCATAGTAGCCGGGTTGGAATGTGATGTGGCACTCAGCCAGGGCCGCACAACAGAAGACCAGTTGAACAAAGGTGTTTCTTTTGCCTACTCCTGGATTATGATTCGTAAAAACCGCAGGAGAGATATTCACCATTTGCGTAGTGTTAGTTTAATGATGGAAACCCGAACCCTGGATGTAAAAGCCGGTTGGGGCAGCATGCGAAAGCCTTGCGGTCATTCAGGCAACAAGAGTGCTTGCCGGGTAGGAGGTTTATGCTTAGATGTGAGTATGGGCGGCAGCAATTACAACTTTTTTAGGGGTGGAGTAAAAGGGTTTATTTACAACCGCACCAACTGGAATTGGTTTGATGCTCCTTACCTTTCTGTTTACACAAAATATAAAAATGATTTAGGCCGCTCAGGTTTTCTAAAACCACTTAACTAATAGGTTCTTCGAGCACTTCTGGTGCTTCACCTGAAACATCCTTGTTAGGTTCATTTGAAAAAACAGGCATTCCAAATGTTCATCGCAATAGAGTTTATTACCAGCCCAATATCCACGCGAACATCAGCGGAGCTACAATGGTAGCGTCACTCTCCACGATGAACTTAGGTGTGTTGATGTCCAGCTTACCCCAGGTAATTTTTTCGTTGGGAACTGCGCCTGAGTAAGAGCCGTACGAAGTAGTTGAATCACTTATTTGGCAGAAGTAGCCCCAGAAAGGAACATCGTGCCATTCTAAATCCTGGTACATCATTGGTACCACGCAAATAGGGAAGTCACCTGCAATACCGCCACCAATCTGAAAAAAGCCAACGCCTTTGCCTGATGAGTTGGCCCGGTACCATTCACTCAGCCACACCATGTATTCGATGCCGCTTTTCATGGTAGTAGCTTTTACATCGCCTTTAATAACGTATGATGCGAAGATGTTGCCCATAGTGCTGTCTTCCCAGCCCGGTACTACAATGGGTAAGTTTTTTTCTGCTGCGGCCAGCATCCACGAGTCCTTAGGGTCAATCTCATAGTACTGCTGTAACTCACCGCTCAGCAATATTTTGTACATGTATTCATGCGGAAAAAAACGTTCACCGGCAGTGTCGGCATCTTTCCATATTTTGTAAATGTGTTTCTGTAATCTGCGGAAAGCTTCTTCTTCCGGTATGCAGGTATCGGTTACACGGTTGTAATGGTTTTCTAATAAATCCCACTCATCCTGCGGACTCAAATCACGGTAGTTGGGCACACGCTTGTAGTGCGAATGCGCCACCAGATTCATGATGTCTTCTTCCAGATTGGCTCCTGTGCACGAGATAATGTCCACTTTGCCCTGACGGATCATTTCAGCCAGTGATTTACCCAACTCAGCGGTACTCATGGCACCGGCCAGGGTAATCATCATTTTACCTCCTTCGGTTAAATGAGTTTCGTAACCTTTGGCTGCGTCAACCAACGCTGCGGCATTAAAGTGTTTGTAGTGTTTTTCTACAAATTGTGAAACCGGACCTTTGTTCATCGTGCAAATTAATTTTGCGGAGAGTGAGAGATTCGAACTCTCGATACGGTTTCCCGTATACACACTTTCCAGGCGTGCTCCTTCAACCACTCGGACAACTCTCCGTTAAAGGACGGCAAAGATAAGGCTTTTGAAATTATTTTAAACGGAAAAGCGTTCGGGCATTTTCGGTAGTTGCCGCAGCAATTTCATGCACTGTTTTATTGTACACGGTTGCCAGCTTTTCTGCCACCAGCAAGGTATATGCACTCTCGTTACGTTTACCGCGATGAGGTACCGGTGTGAGGTAAGGTGAATCAGTTTCCAGTACAAGGCTGCTGAGAGGGATGTTTTGCAAAGTGTCGGGAAGGTTAGTGTTTTTATAAGTCAGCACCCCGCCAATGCCCAGGTACATGTTCAGTTTAAGAATTTCAGCGGCTTCTTCGACACTGCCGGTAAAACAATGGAACACCCCGCGTAAACCATTAAATTCTTTTTCCTTTAGTATTTCTATAATACGGTAGGTGGCATTGCGTGAGTGAATGGCTACGGGCAAGTCCAGTTCCATTGCCCAGCGGCATTGCAAACGAAAAGCTTCTTCCTGCTCAGGGATATACGTTTTATCCCAGTAAAAATCTAAGCCGATTTCTCCTACAGCAATGTAATTTCCGGTGCGCAATTCCTGTTCGGCCAAAGCCAATTCTTCTTTGTAATTCTGCACAATGGAACACGGGTGAACCCCCATCATCGGTAAACAATGGTCAGGAAATTCACTACACAATTTTTTTAAACCGTCAAGGGTGGTTGAATCAACATTGGGCAGCAATAGTAAACTTACTCCGGCATCAATAGCCCGCATTATCATGGCTGAGCGGTCGGCATCAAATTGTTTATCGTACAGGTGGCAATGGGTATCTATAATCTGCATGTTAATAGTACCTGTTTTTCCAGGCAAACTTAAAGGGTAAATAATAAAACACAGCCACGCACAAGCTCAGCGCCATGCTGTAAAACTGATGAACAATCAACAACAGGAATGCAGTAGGTTGCTGTAAACGGAGCAGTTGACGATTGATAATAGCAGCCTCAAATATAAATTTAAGCAGCCAGCATTTTATTGCCAAAGTCGGTTGTGTGAAAAGTAAAAATAAAATGGCCGGGTAAAACAAACCGAACACAAACAGCATAAGCCACCAGTATATAGGCAGCTCTTTGCCTCCCGTTAACCAACGTTTGCGTTGGTGCAATACGGACTTAAAATCAGGGAGTGTTTTGGTGAAATGAAAGCTGCCCGGGGTAGCAATGTTCTTGGTTTTCCATTTCAGTTTTCTTACAGCGGCATAAAGTTTATAATCTTCTGTTACGGAGAAATCCAACGCTTCATAACCTCCGGTGGCAAAGTATGCTTTGCGTGAAATAACCATGTTGTTGCCAACCGCTGTGCAGGGTATGCCCATGTTGGTAGTAGCAGTGAGCACAGCGTTAAAATAAGTCCAATCAAGTGCCTGTAGTTTTTCAAAAAAGTTGTTTCCCTTTCCGATGGTGATGCCTGAAACGATGGCGGTTTCGTCATCAAAACGTACGAGCATACTTTGTATCCAATTCGGGTTCACTTGTATATCGGCATCGGTGATAAAAAAATACTCTCCCGTAGCCACATGTGCCAGATTGGCCAGTACGTTGGCTTTACCGCGAGCCTTGCCCAGTTGCTCTGTTATGTGGTGCAGTTGAAACTGGTGATACTTTTTCAGCAAAGGCTCAATCAAGCCTACGGTTCCATCGGTTGATTGATCATTGCCAATAAGTATTTCTATTTTATTAGTTGGATAATCCAATTTACTTAAAGCCTCTACACACTCCGTAATGTTATCTTTTTCGTTCCGTACAGCCAGCAACACCGATACTTTAGGTTGAACTACTGCAGGTTGGTCATGGTACTCGTTGATGGTTAACCCCAGCCACACCAGCATTTGTATGAGGTAGTGCAGCACCATCAGGCTTAGTGCAGCAAATATGATGTAATCTGTTACAGACAATTGAATGAATATCCTTTTGCTGAAAAATGTTCTAGTAGCTGAGGCAGCATCAGCATCAAATTTTTTTCGCTTTTTTCGCTGTCGTGGAAAACCACTAATGACCCCGGCCGTATTTTTCTGAATATAGTTTTCAGTGCTTTTTCGGCATCCAAATTTTTCTCGTAGTCTCGGGTGAGTATGTCCCACATCACCAGAGTGTAGTCTTTTTTCAAAACGTTTATTTGAGCAGGGGTAATACGTCCGTAAGGAGGGCGAAACAGGCGGCTTTTTACTAAAGCAGCACATTCATTAATGTTGGTGATATATCTATCCGTAGGAGTTGTCCACCCCTTCAGGTGGTTTTGTGTGTGATTGCCTGTACTATGACCCGCTGCCAATATATTGGCGTATGTTTCAGGGAAACGTTCAACGTTTTCGCCTACACAAAAAAATGTTGCCTTGGCGTTATATATCTGCAACGTTTGCAGCACCCAATCGGTTATATAGGGGTGAGGTCCATCATCAAAAGTAAGGTAGATATCAGGTTGTTGCGTGTTTACCCGCCACAGCAATTGAGGGAAAAGGCTTGGTAGTATGTCGGGAACCTTAAATCGGAACATTGATGCTATTGGTCGAATAATGGATGAACATTTCGGATGGAATCAAATATACTGATAACTTCGCTGCACGAAAATTGATAAAAAATACGGGTTAAAAAATTCATGGGGAAAAAAATATTGTTTGCATTGCTGCTCTCAGCCGTTTCAGGAATAGCCAATGCCCAAAAGGCGTGGACATTGCAGGAGTGTATTGATTATGCCACCAAAAATAATCTGAGTATTCAGCAAAGTGGGTTGAATGTGAAAGATGCACGTACTACCCGAGACCAATCCATGCTCAATACCCTGCCTACAGTAAACGGGTTTGCTACCAATAACTACAACTTTGGCCGTAGTATTGACCCCTTTACCAATTCGTTTTCCAATCAGCAAATCAGAAATAACAGTTTTGGGGTAAGCAGTTCGGTTACCTTGTTCGGTGGTTTACAAAATATTCAGAATATCAAGCAGCAGGAATTGTTGTACAAAGCCAGTATGTATGACATGGACAATAGTATGAACAACCTGTCACTCTCTGTTGCCAATGCATTTCTCACTGTACTGCTGAATGAGGAGATACTTTCAGCAGCCCGCCTGCAATCAGAAAATACTATTTCTCAACTTGACCGTGCTGAAAAACTTTATGCAGCAGGAAGCATTAACATCAGTAATGTGTTGGATCTAAAAGCACAGAAAGCAAACGAAGAGTTGAGTATTGTGAATGCACAAAATCAACTACAATTAGCCTACCTGAGTTTGTGGCAGTTGCTTGAAATGCCATACGATGACAAGAATACCGTTTCCAAACCTAAACTGGATGCACCTAAAGTAGTGGAAGAACCATTAGTCGGTCAACTTTTTAGTAGTTATTCCGGAAGGGGACCAGATATTCAGGCAGCACAAACAAGGGCGTTGGCGGCCAGATATTCACTCCGTGCGGCTCAGGCTGGCAGAAGTCCGCGGCTTACACTTAACGGAAACATTAATACCACTTATTCAGAATCGTTTTTGCAATCAACAGGTTCACAACAAATAGGTACACAGGTTTTGTATATTGATAACAATGGCAATCCCGTTACAGTGCCATATTCCATTCCCACCGGATACGAGATAACGCCTTTCAATACTCAATTGAGCAATAACCTGGGTAAATCCCTGGGTTTTACTTTATCTGTTCCTATATTGAATAACTGGAGTGTAAACAGCAATGTTCAAAGGGCAAAGGTAAACATGCAACGCAGTAAACTCAATGAACAGCAGGTACGTAATCAGGTGTACAGAACCATTACACAAGCCACCACAGATTTAAAAGCAGCCAAAGCCCGGTATGAAGCAGCCAAAAATAGTTTTGATGCAGCAGGTAACAGCTTTAGAAATGCCGATCAGCGCTTTAAACTGGGAGCAATGAATTTTACAGATTATTCACTGGCCAAAAACAATCATACAAGGGCAGAGACCACTATGATACAAGCCAAATACGAATTGATATTTCGTATGAAGGTTGTGGATTTTTATAACGGTAAACCTATCACATTACAATAAATATATTCATGAACCAGCCGAAAAAAAAGAAGTCGAAATTACTGTTGTATTTAGGCATAGCTACCGGAGCACTAATTCTGTTTTTTATTGTGGGGAAACAGGCAGGCTGGGTAGGAAAGGTAGAACCCATCAAGGTTACGGTAGAACTTCCGGTTAAAAGAACCATCATTGAGACTGTTTCTGCCAACGGAAAAATTCAGCCTGAAAAGGAAGTGAAAATAAGCTCTGACGTATCGGGAGAGATAGTGGAGTTGTATGTTATAGAAGGTGATTCAGTAGTAAAGGGGCAGTTGTTGTGCAAAATAAATCCGGAGATTTACCTTACCACGCTCGACCGTTCCAATGCTTCCTTAAATAATGCACGAGCACAATTGGCCAGTTCAAAAGCACGCTTGTTACAGGCAGAAGCTCGTTTCACTGAAGTAAAACTCACCTTTGACAGAAACAAAAAATTGTATGAACAAAAAGTATTGTCGGATGCAGAGTTTGAAACCTCACGTTCAGCTTACCTGAATGCACAGGCAGAAGTAGAAGCTACAAAACAATCCATCAAAGCGGCAGAGTATACTGTGGCCAGTTTTGAAGCAACAGTAAATGAAGCACAGAAAAGTTTAGGTCGCACTACTATATATGCTCCCGTTAACGGAATCGTTTCGCGGTTAAATGTAGAAAAAGGGGAGCGTGTGGTAGGTACCTCTCAAATGGCAGGTACTGAGATGATGCGTATAGCTAACCTGAATGACATGGAAGCGCGGATTGAAGTAAATGAAAATGATATTGTAAGAGTAAGTGTGGGCGACACAGCGTTGGTTGAAGTTGATGCTTACCTGAACAGAAAGTTTAAAGGAGTGGTTACCGAGGTGGCTAATTCAGCGAATTTAACAGGTGTTTCAGCCGATCAGGTAACCAACTTTACCGTAAAAGTTCGGTTAATAAAATCATCTTATGTTGATTTATTAAGTAAAAAGAAAGCCCCTTTTCGTCCGGGTATGAGTGCATCTGTAGAGGTGCAAACAGATGTGGTTTATGATGCATTATCTATTCCGGTGGAAGCCGTAACCACCCGCGATAAAGAAAACAAAAAAGACAAAAAGAATGTGAAGGGGCAAGATGAGGCAAACAAAGAAAAGAGTACTGATATGGACGATTTACTTGAAGTAGTGTTTGTTCACAATGCCGGTAAAACGGAAATGCGTGTAGTAGAGTACGGTATTCAGGATGATAAATACATACACATTACTAAAGGAGTAAATGATAAAGAGGAAGTAATTACAGGGCCCTACTCAGTTGTTTCAAAGAAGTTGAAAGACGGAGAAACTGTGGTAAAGGTTTCTGAAAAAGAACTTTTTGATGCAGCCAAAAAGAAAGGATCAAAGGGGGAAGAATCAGCTGAATAAAAATTCCCCTGATTTTTAACTAAAAATCGCATATTTGTCGTGTGTTGAAAGCGGCAAAAAACATAGCAGTTATAGGAGCAGGTAGCTGGGGTACAGCACTTGTTAAAATACTCAGCGATAATATTCCTTATAATTCGCATTTGGTGTCAGGTATACACTGGTGGGTTAGGGGCGAGGAAACTGCTTCTCACATCAGGCAGTACCGACATAATCCGCGTTATCTCAGTTCAGTAGAAATTCATCCTGAACTGGTTCAGGTAAGTGCAGATTTGCAGCATACCATTCGTGTTGCAGACGTATTGATTTTTGCTATACCATCGGCTTTCCTTCACGATACACTAGCGTCTCTTACTCAAGACGAATTAAAAGGTAAAACCATAGTTTCAGCTATAAAAGGTATTGTGCCGCAACAAAGTTGTTTGGTAGCCGAATATTTTCAGGAACGATTTGCTGCTGATAAAAATCAATTGTTGGTTATTACAGGCCCTTGCCATGCAGAAGAAGTGGCTCTTGAAAAATTGTCATACCTCACCGTTGCCGGAACTGATGGTAATCGCTGTGCATATATTGCTTCTATTATCAAAGGACGTTACATTAAGACGGTTCAAAGCGAAGATGTTTTCGGAACTGAGTATGCTGCAGTACTTAAAAATATCTATGCCATTGCAAGTGGAATATGTCACGGTATAGGATACGGGGATAATTTTCAAGCAGTTCTTATTGCTAATGCTATAAAAGAAATTGAACGGTTTATTGACAAGGTTTTTCCTCAGCACCGCAAAGTAACCGATTCAGCTTACCTGGGTGATTTGTTGGTTACTGCGTATTCGCAATTCAGCCGTAATCGTACATTTGGCAACATGTTGGGGAAAGGATATTCAGTAAAAGCAGCACAACTGGAAATGAGTATGATTGCTGAAGGGTATTTTGCCACTAAATCCATGCACAGCATCAATGAAAAGTACGGAGTTGATATGCCCATACTCAATGCCGTTTATCGTATTATATATTCTCAGGCTGACGCCAGAACAGAAATCAAAAACCTGACAGATTCTTTGAGTTAGTTATACACCTGTTGATTTTTGTTTTATATTTAAATTCAGCTACTTCGTTATATATTGTGAAGTTAGCTCCCATATTAACTGATCTTTTGGAAAGATAATTGCAATAGAGTATTCATTAACAATATAACTATGCGCTCATCCATGTTGAATTACTGTAAAAAAATTCTGAAAAGTGTAAGCTTTGATAAAGAGTTGTTTGAAAAAGAATTAAAAAAGGCAGTGAGAAATTTGTTGTTGAATGATGAAGTGATGGCACTTCGAAAGTGGTGTTTGCGTAAATTCAGCAATTCTTACAAACAGATTATCGAAAAAGTTTTTAGTGAATTTAATTCACAACAGAAACTACCTGTTTAGGTATTTTTCTTGAATTTACTTCTCAGCTTGCCTGCGTTTTAACTCAGTTTTAATAAGCGATAATTCGCGACCTGTTTGTCCCTTTACACTAGTATTCTCCTGTGCTCTGCGCACCAGATAAGGTAATACTGCCTTAACCGGTCCGTAAGGAACATACTTAGCAACGTTGTAACCGGCATGGCTCAGGTTATAGCTTAAGTGGTCACTCATACCCAATAGTTGTGAAAAATATATCCGCTTATCGTTTGGAGCAATATTGTTTTCCTGCATCAAATCAACCAATAGCTGGCTACTGTCTTCATTATGGGTGCCTGCACAAAATGCAATTATATCAATATGTTTGATGCAAAAACGTAATGCTTCGTTATAGTCTCTGTCGGTTGAAGTTTTATTAGGCTGTATCGGAGAGTCATATACTTTGTCATCTGCACGTTCACGCTCCTTTTCCATGTAAGCTCCTCTAACCAATTTTGTCCCCAAATAGTAGTGGTTAATTTTAGCATCAGAAAAGCTCCTTTTCAAAAACTCCAATCTATCATGACGGTAAAGTTGAATAGTGTTGTATACAATAGGTTTTTCTTTGTTGTACTTAAGCATCATTGCTCTGGATAAACTGTCAATTGTTTCTTGTATCCAGCTTTCTTCAGCATCAATAAATAAGCGAACATTATTGTCATGAGCTGCTTTACATATCTTGTCTAAACGTTCTTTTACCCTGTTGTACTCTTCCGTCTCTTTTTGTTCGAGTTGGTTGTGAGAGTTTATACGAAACAACAGATGAAAACGTGCAATGCCCGTCATTTTAAATACACTGAAAGGAATTTTCTCGTTTCCGGCCGCTTTTTGAATAGTTAGTATTATTTCTTCAGTGGTAGCATCAAAAACCTCTTCTTTTTCTTCTCCTTCAACTGAATAGTCGAGTATAGTTCCAATTTTGTAGTTCCACAACTCATTAATCGTATTTTCACAATCATCGATAGATTCACCTCCGCAAAACTGTTTAAAAATGGTTTTGCGAATAATTCCTTCAATTGGTAAACGTAAGGCATATGATAACTGTACTAGCCCTGGACCCATTTGTACCAACCAGTTATGCCCTATGGCCTTAAAAAGCATGTGAGCTCTTTTTAAATCATCGTTGCTTCTGGATTCAAATGCAATGGCGGTATTTGAAAAAGATAATGGCGAACTCATGTTAAATTTTTTGAATAAGTGGTAAACGTATTGTTAAATCAAAGCTAATCATTCAACTTTGCCGTGCAAAGGTAACAATAATACATACTTGAAAGTTTACGAGTCAAAAGAGTACAACATTTACAGCGGAAATTCTACGTTGGAGTTTCTTTTTCAATATATTATTGAAGAGGACTACTCCTCTGTATTTGTATTGGCTGATACACACACCAAGTTACTCTGCCTGCCCGAATTGAGTAGTAATCTCATTGATTTTAAGCTTATTGAAATAGAGGCGGGTTCCAATGCCAAAAACCTAAAGAACTGCGAAGTTATTTGGGGTGAACTGGCATCCCATTATGCCGACCGTAAATCGGTACTCATTAATCTGGGCGGAGGATCTGTTACTGATATAGGTGGCTTTTGCGCGGCAACTTACAAACGTGGTATAGACTTTATCAATATGCCCACTACACTATTGGGTATGGTTGACGCTTCCATTGGAGGAAAGGTTGGTATCGACCTGAATTTTTATAAGAATTCGGTTGGGGCATTTAGCCACCCTAAAGCAATTTTCATTTATCCTCCTTTTTTGCAAACATTAGACAAACGTCAGTTTGTTGCGGGAATAGCTGAAATGGCTAAACATGCATTAATCAGCGACAGGGAAGACTGGAACAAGTTCAAAAAAATGAGGCTACAGTTGGATGACAAGCTGGAGAATATGATTAACCGCTCTGTAAAAACGAAACGCGAAATTGTTAACAAAGACCCGCAGGAGAAAGGATTGCGTAAAGTGCTCAACTTTGGTCATACCATTGGTCATGCCATAGAATCCTATTCCATGCGCCATGATACACATGCTTTGTTGCATGGTGAGGCCATTGCTGTTGGTATGGTATGTGAAGCATGGTTATCGCATGAACTTTGCGGTTTATCAAAGGATGATTTGCAGGAAATCACCACATACATTTTCACAAATTTTCCGGTTTATCAGCTTCACAAAGCAGATAAAAACGAATTGTTGGATCTGATGCGTAACGATAAAAAGAATGAAGAAGACCTGATTCATTTCAGCCTGCTCAAAAAAATAGGAAAACCCGTGATTAATCAAACCACATCTGAGAGTATTATCTTAGATTCGTTGCACTATTACCAGCAACAATATGCGGCTAACCAAACCGGAGCATCCGCTTAACTATACCGTTCAACTTCCGCTTTCTAAAAGTGTGCTCAACCGTGAGCTCATCATCAAACACCTGGCAGGTGATGATATTTCCGAAATATTACATCAGTTCAATAAAAAGGATATAGCCAATGATTCTCTAGTGTTGCACCGTGCATTAACAGGAGTTGATGAAACCAAGCAAGTGGAAGATGCCGGAACAGCATTGCGTTTTTTAACAGCAGCTTTTACACTCACTGCAAATCCCGTTCTGATAACCGGAACAAAGCGCCTGCATGAAAGGCCTATAGAACCACTGATTAGTGCACTGCGTCAATGCGGGGCACAGATTAAATATACCAATAGGGAAGGTTTTGCTCCTTTACATATTTCACCTGCACATATGCGTGGGGGAGAAATAAATATACCGGCCAATATCAGCAGCCAGTTTGTTTCAGCTTTGTTGATGGCGGCCCCTTATTTTGAGCAAGGCTTGATACTTCATTTGAACGGAAACCAGGTTTCTGCTTCGTACACACAACTTACTGTAATGGTAATGTCTCGCTTTGGCGTGCAAGTGACACAAGAAAAAAATAAACTTGTAGTAAGCCCTCAGAAGTATAAAACAGGCATTCCGATCTCTGGAGAGCGCGATTGGTCCTCCGCTGTGTTTTGGTATATACTGGCTGCAGTGTTGCCTACGGAACAGCTCAGTTTTGCAGGCCTTCGTCTTAGTTCTGCACAAGGTGATGCAGCCGTTGCTATTATTATGAGAAATTTCGGAATCATAACTCAAGAAAATTCACAGGGACTGGTGTTATCGAGAGTAAAGTTACCACCCCCCACTAATTGGAAATATAACTTTAATTCAGCACCAGATTTGGTGCCGGCCATGGCTGCATTGTGTGCAGTGAAAAAAGTAACTGCAGAATTACAGGGTGTGGCTCATTTGCGTATAAAAGAAAGTGACCGTATTGAAGCTTTGCATAATGAATTATTTAAAGTGGGTTGTAGATTAAGTGTTACAGAACCCGACAAATTCACCTTATCCTATCCCAACAAACCTGTCATGGATTTTTCAGACTTTAAAACTTACCAAGATCACCGTTTGGCTATGAGTTGGAGTGCTTTTACTGCATTGGCAGAAAGTGTTGTTATTCAGGATCCTGAGGTTGTTCAAAAGTCTTATCCGGCTTTTTGGCAGCAATTGCAGGAGGCAGGTTTTTTGTACAATGAACTCTGATAGCGTATGTTTGTTTACAGTTTATGGGTTCAAATTCATTTGGAAAAAATTTTACCGTTACCTCATTTGGTGAATCGCATGGTTCAGGTGTGGGGGTGGTTATTGATGGCTGCCCTGCCGGACTTGGTGTTGACGAGTCGTTTATTGCTGCTGAATTAAGCCGCAGAAAAACGGCACAAACTTCTTTTGCTTCATCTAGAAATGAAAAGGATGAGTTTCAAATTTTATCCGGAGTATTTGAAGGTAAGAGTACCGGAGCACCTATCACTATATTTATCCCGAATACAGATGCCCGGCCTAAAGATTATGAAACAATAAAAGATAAGTTTCGTCCATCGCATGCTGATTTTACTTATGAAACAAAATATGGTGTGCGTGACTATCGTGGTGGCGGACGCTCATCTGCTCGTATTACCGCAGGATGGGTTGCTGCCGGAGCCATTGCCAAGTTATTACTCATTAAACAGGGTATAAACATAAAGGCATATGTTTCGCAAATAGGAGAGATACAGCTGCAGAAAAAATATACTGAAGTCAACCTCAGTGAAACAGATAACAGTTTGGTGTGTTGTCCTGATAAAGAAACATCAACTCGCATGTCGGCTTATCTGGATGAAATAAAAACACAAGGAGATACCTGTGGCGGAGTGATTACAGGAGTAATTCTTAATACTACTGTTGGACTTGGTGAACCACTTTTCGATAAACTACAGGCTAATTTGGCCAAGGCTATGCTGAGTTTAAATGCAGTAAAAGGCTTTGAGTACGGATCGGGTTTTGCCGCTGCTGCCATGAGGGGGTCAGAACATAATGATGCATTTATGTTTAAAGAGGGTAAAATAACAACCACGACAAATTTTTCCGGTGGCATACAAGGTGGTATATCAAACGGTAGCGACATCTACTTCAGGGTTGCATTTAAACCGGTTGCAACCATTATGCTTCCACAGGAGTCTGTTAACAATAAGGGGGAAGATGTGGTAATGCAATTAGGAGGCAGGCACGATGCCTGTGTGGTGCCAAGGGCTGTACCTATTGTTGAAGCACTTTCAGCATTGGTTGTAGCAGATGCTTTTTTACTCAATAAACTCTCGAAATTGGAATAACGTATTGAAAATCTGTATTTTTTTAATTTATTAACTTGACTATTTTTGCTCGTTTTAAAATTTATGATGAAGTATACATTAACACTTTTTTCCGCTTTAACGTTTACAGTTACCAGCTTGTTAGCGCAAGAAGCAAAAAATCCGCACCGTTGTTTAACCGATCATGTCTATGAACAACAGGTTGCCGCTAATCCGGCCATAAAACTGGAAGAGGAAAGGTTTACCAAGGAAGCACTAGCCAACGCTAATGTTAAATCAAAATCCAATGGTACAGTACGAATTATTCCCGTAGTTTTCCACGTTATTCATGTGAATGGAAGGGAGAATATCTCCAAAGAACAGATTGATGACCAAATGCGAATTCTGAACGAAGATTTCAGATTACTCAACCCCAACAAAACTTCTATTGACCCAATGTTTGCTCCTCTTGCGGCTGATTGTGAAATTGAGTTTCGTTTAGCCAACAGGGACCCCAGCGGCAACTGCTTTGATGGAGTTAACCGGGTTTACTCGACACTTTCTACGAATGCCAGCGATAATGTAAAGTCTTTGGTTCCCTCTAACTGGAGAAACGGAAAGTACTTTAATATTTTTGTTGTAGCTCAGATTGAAGACCGTGACAATGACCCGAACACTACAACGCTTGGATATGCACAGTTTCCATGGTCAGGAGCAGGGTCAACCCGCGGTGTAGTAATCAGGGCAGACTATGTAGGCACTATTGGTACCAGTTCCAAAGCAAAAGGAGGCCGCACACTTACCCATGAAGTAGGACATTGTTTTAGTTTGTTTCACACATTTCAGGATGGATGTTCCAGTTCCTTTCAGGGAGGTGATGCAGTTGGGGATACTCCACCAGCAGCAGATCAAAACTTTGGCAGTTGTTCGCCTTCCCGAAATACCTGTACCAATGACCCGGGTGGAGATAAGCCGGATATGTTACAGAATTACATGGATTATACTGATGGTGATTGTCAGGCTCTTTTCACAATTGGGCAGCGCGATAGGATGAATACATCACTGTCTACCTATTATGCTACACTATACTCCGCTTCCAACCTTACCGCCACAGGTGTTCAGGGATATACAGTCCCTGCCAGCACGGCTATCCCTCCTGTAAATGAAGGATTTGAAAGTTTGGCCAATGGCTTTAACCTTACATCCAATTGGGAATTAGAAAATCTTGGCGGTAATGCCTATGGTTGGAGAGTTACGGACTCTGCCAGTTATAACGGACTTAAATGTATATACTTGCCTTCTTTTTACCACCCTTCTTCTTGGACCAGGTACACCTATAATTTTTATACTCCTTCAACCAACTATTCAGTAGTTAATAATCTGTATTTTAATTTTAATGTAGCCTATACCCAAAGAACAGCATCTTTTTCTGATACATTATCAGTATACGTTAGCAACAACTGCGGTTTGACTTGGGTGAATATTTTGAGAGTTGGTAGCGGACAATTAAACACTAGTGCAATACAAACGTCAGCGTTCTACCCTACATCAAAATCACAATGGAAATCCTTTACACTTAATGCAACTCCTTATAAAACCAACAATGTAATGTTTAGGGTGGAGTTCACCTATCAAAGAGGGAACAATATTTTTATTGATGATATAAATATTGGAAATGTAAAAGTAGGTACTGAGTTTGTAGAGCCTTTGTTGAATAATGTACAGGTATTTCCAAATCCTACTGCCGGTGATGCCGAAGTGCATTACAATCTTATTTCACAACAAAATGTAAAGGCTGTTGTATACAACATGACAGGCATTGAAGTTGGTAACATTGATTTGGGAAACCAACAACCGGGTAAACAGGGGGTAAAACTTAGTGATATAATACATGGTGCGGTATTGCCTGAAGGCGTATATTTGATCCGCCTACAGGCAGGAGCACAACAACATATTTCTAAACTGTTGATTTCCAGATAAGAAGTAGAGGTGCTTTAACCTATTTTTTAAAATTTACAAGTTGGGTAAATAAACAAATACTGTTTATTTGCCCTTTTTAGTTTTAATAACATAAACCGAATGGCCAAAAATTTAGTGATTGTTGAGTCGCCTGCAAAGGCAAAAACCATAGAGAAGTTTCTTGGTAAGGACTTTACTGTAAAGTCATGCTACGGCCATATTCGCGACTTGGCAAAAGGCGATAGTGCTATTGATATTAAGAACAATTTTCTACCTTCTTATGAAGTTGATCCGGAGAAGAAGCAGTTGGTAAAAGAACTGAAAAAACTGGCAGATGATAGTGACCTGATTTGGCTGGCATCGGACGAGGACCGTGAAGGAGAGGCCATATCCTGGCATTTGAGTCAGGTGCTTGAGTTAAAAGAGTCAAAAACCCGCAGAATTGTTTTTCATGAAATTACCAAGCCGGCCATTTTAAAAGCCATTGATAACCCACGCAGTATTGATATGCATTTGGTTAATGCACAACAGGCCCGCAGGGTGCTGGATCGTCTGGTGGGTTTTGAAATATCTCCTATACTTTGGAAAAAAGTAAAGCCAAGCCTTTCAGCCGGTCGTGTGCAATCTGTTGCGGTACGATTGATTGTGGAACGCGAAAGGGAAATACAAAATTTCAATACCGTTTTCAGCTACAAAGTGACAGCAGAGTTTTTGTTAACTGACGGTTCAGGTAAGAAATTAAAAGCTGAGTTACCTAAACGCTTCAATAATTTTGAAGATGCACGCATCTTGCTGGAGAAATGTAAAGGGGCAGTATACAACATCAAAAATCTGGAGACAAAACCGGGGAAAAAATCACCCGCTCCACCTTTTACCACATCTACATTGCAACAAGAAGCCAGTCGTAAACTTGGTTTTTCTGTGTCGCAAACCATGACCATTGCGCAGAAGTTATATGAGGCGGGTTTAATTACCTACATGCGTACTGATTCAGTGAACCTTTCAGAGTTAGCCATTGATGCTTCACGAAAAGAAATTCAGTCGCATTACGGGCCTGATTTTGCACAAACAAGAAGATATACCACCAAATCATCGGGTGCTCAGGAAGCACACGAAGCCATACGTCCAACGTATTTTGAAAATCACACCATTGATGGAGATTCAGGTGCTAAGCGTTTGTATGACCTTATATGGAAGCGCACAGTAGCTTCACAAATGGCGGATGCACAACTGGAAAAAACAGTGGCGACAATCAGTATTTCCACCACATCAGAAGAGTTTGTAGCAACTGGTGAAGTCCTCAAATTTGAAGGTTTTTTGAAAGCATACATGGAGTCGAAAGATGATGACAATGCTGATGAAGAAAGTGCCGGTATGTTGCCACCGCTCAAAGTAGGAGACAAGTTGAATTTGGAAGAGATGACCGCCATACAGAAATTTTCCCGTCCTGCTCCGCGTTACACCGAAGCCAGTCTGGTGAAAAAATTGGAAGAACTTGGTATTGGCCGTCCTTCAACGTATGCACCAACTATTTCTACTATTCAAAAGAGAGGATATGTAGTAAAAGAAGATCGCGAGGGAAAGGAACGCACGTTTCAACAACTAACTCTGAAAAAAGAAACCATTACTGAAGAAGTAAAGACAGAAGTATACGGTTCAGAAAAGTCAAAACTCTTCCCGAGTGACATAGGTTCAGTAGTGAATGATTTTTTGGTGAAACATTTTGATGCCATAATGGATTATCATTTTACGGCCAAAGTTGAGAAAGAGTTTGACGAGATTGCACAAGGTCAGCTTCAATGGAATCGTATGATTGAGGAGTTCTATGGTCCCTTTCATTCTATAGTAGAGAAAACAACAGAAACAGCCGAGAAACAAACAGGTGAGCGCTTGCTAGGAAAACATCCTGAAAGCGGAAAAAATGTGTACGTAAAAATTGGACGTTACGGACCATTGGCACAAATCGGGGAAAATGCTACCGAGGATGAAAAGCCGCAGTATGCAGGTTTACGTGGTACACAAACCATCGAAACTATTTCTCTGGAAGAGGCAATTGATTTGTTTAAACTTCCACGAATTGCAGGTCAGTTCGAAGATAAAGACATCAAAGTATCTATCGGTAAATTTGGCCCGTATTTACTTCATGATAATAAATTTGTGTCTTTACCTAAAACGGATGATCCTTATGAGGTAAATGAACAACGTGCAATCGAACTTATTGAAGCCAAACGAAAATCGGATGCAGAGAAACTAATTGCTACATATAACTCAGGTGAACACACCATTCAGCTGCTGAATGGCCGCTGGGGACCTTACATAAGTGTTGGTAAACAAAATTTCAAAATTCCAAAAGGTACAGAAGCAAAGAATCTTACTCTGGAAGAGTGTATGGAGCTTATACAGAAACAGGGAGGAATAAAAGAAGAGAAAAAGGCGGTGAAAGCGGCAGCTAAAAAGACTGCTCCCAAAAAATCGGCTGTGAAAAAAGCTACCGCCAAAAAGAGCCCCGCCAAAAAGACCGCAACAAAAAAAGCAGCTGCGAAAACAACTAAAAAATAAGATTACTGTTTCTTTACAGCGTACATGATTAACGAGAACGAATTACAATCACTTCTAACGCTACTCGATGATACCGACAGAGAAGTAGTAGAGCATGTAGAACAACGCATTCTGTCTTTCGGAGAAGAAGTAATTCCGATGTTGGAGAATCAATGGCAGATTAATTACAATGAGGTATTACAACACCGTCTTGAACGCCTTATTCAACGCATAAGATTTGACGGTCTGGTAGCCGATTTGAAAAAATGGCATTTAAGCGAATTTCCTGATTTGCTGGAAGGGGTGTGGTTAATTGCACGTTACCGCTACCCGTCACTTAAGTTAGATGATGTGGAAGCAGAGATTGATCGCATTAAGCTGGATGTATGGCTCGAAATGCATAACGTGCTTAGCGCATTGGAAAAAGTTCGTGTAATTAATCATGTAATATACAGTGTGCATGGTTTTAAAGGCAATACTAAAAATTACCATGCTCCTCAAAATTCGTTTATCAATGATGTGATAGCATCCAGAAGCGGTAACCATATTGGTATGAGTATTGTTTATGCTCTTGTGGCACAACGTCTTAACTTACCCGTTTACGGCATTAATTTACCCAATCACTTTCTGTTGTGTTATAAAGAGGAGAATGATAACTGGCATTATGAGCAGGAATCGTTTAATACCAAACATGAGTTAGATTATAAGCAGGGAGATGTGCTGTTTTACATTAATGCATTTAATAACGGCATATTACTTACACGCAAAAACCTAGATCAGTTCTTGAAACAAATGCATCTTGAAAATAAGCAGGAGTATTTCGAGCCTTGTTCTAATATTGATATTGTGAAACGCGTTTTACGTAACCTGTTTCATGCATACGATGATTTGAATGATGAAACACGATGCGATGAAGTTAATTTATTGTTTAGCGCTTTGGATGAGTTGCCCATGCAACGTCAGCCTAAAGAACCTGATGCAGCAAACGATGAAGGCGATGCAGAGGAGTAAATGAGTTTCAACCCATCTTCCCGCACAGCGGGTTTCAAACCCAGTATTTTTTATTCAACGGTTCCGAACAACTCCATCAACTTTTCTTTCTTAAGTGGTTTAGAAATGAAGTCAATTACGTGCGGGTCACTTTTGGCTTTATCCATGTCACGTTGATCTACGGAGGAAGAAAGAATATAAATATCAAATTGCTCTACTACAGCGAGGTTCATTTGTTTCAGTTCTGCTAAAAACTCCCAACCATTCAGTACCGGCATATTAATATCAAGCAAAAGTGTTGTTTTTTCAGTATCTTCTCTGGGATAGTTAGTCGTGATGTAGGCAAGAGCATCCACAGGTTTTTCAAAAGCAGTAATCTGTGAATTTTTGTAAGTGTTTTTGAGTGTAATGTTACAAATGAAATTATTCATGTGGTCATCATCTACAATCATAAAATGTCGATGGTTATTCATGTTCTAATTTTATTACTGGATTTATTAGCTTGAGGTTCTCTATATCCATTTTACTATTTATTATTCTGAAATATCGCCAAATTCTAACTCTATTCATTTTGAAAAATTTCTAAGATCAAAAATAAGTTTGGTGTTCAAACTCAAGTGAATATTGACAAGATGGGTAAAGGAAATTTGCAAGATGTCGTGCATCTATAGTTTTATTTTCCTGTATGATGAAATTTATATGCATAAGATAGATATTATCATTGGTTTATGATGTAAATGTCGTGTTTATTGTGGAAAAAGAAAATAAAAATGCTGCAAAAAAGCCCGCTTTATAGCGGGCTTTTTTGCAGAAATAAAATGTCTATCTATTTATTTATATCAAAAGTATTCATGAAGGCAGTTGTGAAGTTGCCGCTTTTGAAATCTTCATTTTGCATAAGTTTCATTTGTAAAGGTATGGTAGTGTGCAGTCCAGGACCTTCAATTATAAACTCACTGAGGGCACGTTCCATTTTTATAATGGCCTCTTCGCGGGTTTGGGCACACACAATCAACTTAGCCACCATAGAGTCATAGTTGGAAGGAATAGTGTAACCAGCATAGATGTGGGTATCAACACGTACACCATGTCCTCCCGGTTTGTGCAGGTTCACAATTTTTCCGGGTGTAGGGCGAAAGTTATTGAAAGGGTCTTCAGCGTTTATGCGGCACTCAATAGCATGCTTAATAGGGTAGTGATTTTTACCACTGATAGGTATGCCTGCAGCAATAAGAATCTGTTCTTTCACCAAATCATAATTTATTACTTCTTCGGTTACCGGATGCTCCACTTGAATGCGGGTATTCATTTCCATAAAGTAGAAGTTGCGGTGTTTGTCCACCAGAAACTCTACTGTACCCAATCCTTCATATTTAATAGCTTCAGCCGCAGCAATGGCAGCATTGCCCATTTTCTCCCGCAATTCAGGGGTAACAAATGGAGAAGGGGCCTCTTCCACTAATTTTTGATGTCTACGCTGTATGGAACAATCGCGCTCACTCAGGTGGCATACTTTGCCGTATTGGTCACCGGCTACCTGTATCTCAATGTGGCGAGGCTCTTCAATGTACTTTTCCAGGTATACACCAGCGTTTCCAAAGGCAGCCCCTGCTTCTTGTGTGGCTGAATCCCAGGCAGCTTCAAATTCTTCTGACTTCCATATGATTCGCATACCTCTGCCACCACCACCGGCAGTAGCCTTTAGTATTACAGGGTAACCAATTTTTTCAGCAATGCCCACACCTTCTTTTACGTCTTTCAATAAGCCATCAGAGCCCGGTATGGTTGGTACACCGGCTTTTTTCATGGTATCTTTGGCGTTACTTTTATCGCCCATAGAATTAATTTGCTCAGGTGTAGCACCGATAAATTTAATTCCGTGGTCGCGGCAAATTTCAGAGAACTTGGCGTTTTCTGACAGGAAACCATAACCCGGATGAATGGCATCGGCATTGGTAATTTCAGCAGCGGCAATAATATTGGCCATGCTCAGATAGCTTTGCTGACTTGGAGGCGGGCCTATGCACACGGCCTCATCGGCAAAACGCACGTGTAAACTTTCTTTATCAGCAGTAGAGTAAACGGCAACAGTCTTAATGCCCATTTCTTTACAAGTGCGAATGATACGCAGGGCAATTTCTCCGCGGTTAGCAATCAGTATTTTTTTGAACATAAAATAATTTACGTTAAATGAACGGTTAAAGGTTGCCTGTAGTAAACAGGTGGCAGATCAACCGGTTTATGCAGGTTCAACCAAAAATAAAGGCTGATCATATTCTACCGGAGATGCATTGTTCACCAGTATTTTTACAATCCGTCCTGATACCTCTGATTCAATCTCATTGAACAATTTCATGGCTTCAATGATACATACCACTTTGCCTGCTTTTATTTCATCTCCTACATTTACAAAAACGGGTTTGTCGGGTGAAGGAGAAGAATAATACGTTCCAATCATGGGTGATTTAATGGTAATCAGATTGGTTGGTGTATGAGCGGGTTCAGCAGGTGCAGCAACAATTTGAGGTGCAGCAGGAGCAACGGGTTGTGCAACAGGAGCTACAGGTATTTGCATTACAGGAGCGGCAGTATGAATAACGCCTTCTCCGGTTTTCTTAATAGCAATCTTGAAATCTCCTTTTTCCACTTCCACTTCACTCACTCCGTAGTCGGCTACCAGTTTAATGAGTTCTTTAATCTCTTTTAATTCCATGATATTAATGTCTGTTTAGAAATTTAAAGGTATGTAAATTTGATTTGTTTGAGCAAATAAAAACAAAATTTGTGGAGAATTACTTGCTGTCGTAAGCCCAGCGAATGTACACAGAACCCCAGGTGAATCCTCCGCCAAAAGCAGAAAGCACAAGGTTATCGCCTTTTTTCAGTTTATTCTCCCACTCCCAAAGTAACAGGGGTAAGGTGCCGTTGGTAGTATTGCCAAAACGGTCAATATTAATCATTATTTTATCGCGGCCAATGCCCATGCGCTCAGCTGTTGCGTCAATAATGCGAAGGTTAGCCTGGTGTGGTACCAGCCAATCAACATTTTCCGCAGTCAACTGATTGCGTTCCATTATTTCGTAAGATACCTGAGCCATGTTGGTTACGGCAAATTTGAATACCGTTTTACCATCCTGATAAACAAAATGTTCCCGGGCATCAATAGTTTCATGTGTAGGTGGCTTAACAGAACCTCCTGCTTTTTGATGCAGGTAGTGGCGTCCGGCTCCGTCAATGTGAAGTATAGAGTCTACAATACCCATTCCTTCTGTATCCGGTTCCAGCAACACACAACCTAATCCGTCTCCGAAAATGATGCAGGTATTGCGGTCGGTATAATCGATGATGGAGCTCATTTTATCTCCACCAATAACCAATACATTTTTGTATTTCCCTGATTCAATGAATTTCGAACCGGTTTCTAACCCGAACAAAAAACCTGAACAGGCTGCTGAAAGATCAAATCCCCAGGCATTTTTAGCGCCAATTTTATCGGCTACCACACATGCAGTGGACGGGAAAATCATGTCACCTGTAACGGTGGCACAAATTATTACTTCTATATCATTTGCGGTAATTCCGCGTTTGCGCAAAAGTTCTTCAACAGCCGGTACGGCCATATCTGATAAACCTTTGTTTTCACCTTTTAATATTCTCCGCTCTTTAATGCCCGTTCGGGTCATTATCCATTCGTCAGAGGTTTCTACCATTTTTTCCAAGTCAGCGTTGGACAACACATCAGGGGGCACATAGCCTCCTACAGCGGTAATGGCAGCGGTTATTTTACTCATAACGGGGTGGTTGAAGAAGAAAGAGAATGGAAGGCATCTTTAATCAATTGCACCAGGCGGCTTTCTACCACATCCTGTGCCTGCAGTATCAGATTTTTAAAGGCCAAGGCATTAGAAATACCATGACCAATAATTACGGGGGCATTCACGCCCAATACGGGTGTACCTCCGTAGTTTTCATAGTTGAAGCGGGCAAAGTAATCATCGGTAATCTTACGCTTATGCATAATGTAAAAAATGCTTTCGCATGATTTAAGCACTACGTTACCGGTGAAACCATCGCATACAATCACATCGGCTTTGTCATTAAAAAGATCACGGCCCTCAGCGTTGCCCACAAAGTTTATCAGTTTGTTTTCAGCTAACAGTTGGTGTGCTGCCAGAGTAAGAATATTACCTTTCTCTTTTTCGGCACCTATGCTCAACAAGGCAACCTTAGGGTTATCTCTCTTGAACACATGCTGGCTGTAAAGTGAGCCCAGGATGGCAAATTGGTTGAGCATTTCAGGCTTGCAGTCAGCATTGGCTCCCACATCCAGTAAAATACCGTTAGAGCCATCTGCTTTCGGAAGTACACTCAAAATGCAGGGGCGGCTTACACCCTCAATTGGTTTAACTGAAAAAATAGAACCCACCATCATGGCTCCGGTATTTCCGGCACTGATGAACGCATCTATTTTTCCTGTAGCCAACAGGTGAAAGCCAACAGCAATACTGGAATCTTTCTTAGATTGAAGGGCTTTGGTAGGGTGTTCACCCATTTCAATGACCTCAGTGGTATGAATAAATTCACATTGAGAGGTATCGGTACCGTGTTCAGCAAATAATGCTTTTACCACGGACTCATCACCAATAAGCACCAATTTAGATGTCGGGCCAAGTAAAGGCAAGGCATCTATACAACCAATAACTGACTGTGCGGGTGCGAAATCGCCACCCATCATGTCAAGACCTATTCTGATCATCTATGACTCAAATAGAGACTAAGCTTCAGCTTCTTTTCCGGGAAGTACTTTTTTGCCTTTGTAGTACCCGTTGGCTGTAACTCTGTGGTAAAGGTGGGTTTCACCTGAAGTAGGGTCAACAGCGATGGTAGGTGCTGTAGCTTTGTAATGCGTTCTTCTCTTGTCTCTGCGAGCGTTAGAGAGTTTTCGTTTTGGATTTGGCATTGTTCGCTAAATATTAATTGTTACTAAATAAATCTTTCAATTTGTCCCATCGTTCATCACCTTTTTCCGGCTCGTCTTCGGTAATTCCTGCTGAAAGTTCTTCCAGCTTTTTCAGCGTGTCTTTGTCACACTCCGGTGTGTTTCCCGGATTACCGCAATTACGTGCCAGAGGCAGTGCCAGCATCACATAGTCATACAGGTGCTGCCTGATGTTAAACACATGGTCTTGTCTCGACAGGTAAATAATGTCATCGTCATCCGTATCGGCTGGTTCATCAGTGATTTTTACCACCAACAAACCCGCAGTGTTTATTTGCTGCGGATAATTACTCAAACATTTTTCACAATCGAGGGTAAGGTCTCCCTGAACAGTGAAGTTAACGTTAATTAACGTTTCCCCCTTATCCAGCTCAGCCACTACCTGCAATCGGGACGCGCGGATTGAGTTATTTTCAAACGATTCAAAAAACGGTAAGCCCAACGAATACTCATATCGGTTGGTGCCATTACGCAGTTTGGACAGTTCAATATCAAACTCTTTCAACTTCACCCTTTTCGCATTTAAGCCCGCAAAGATATGAAGATTGAATTAAAATCGAAACAAAATGATGTAATTGGCTTGAAAGCAGGGATAAAACCTAAAAATCTATTCTGAAACGCTCTCTTCTGAGGGGGGTAAAGGGCAGAGGGTTGGCCGTAATTTCATCGCTATTGTGGCGATGGCGGATAATATCTACTGCTGCGTAAAGGGCATTTCGGAAAGAAATTTCGCTGGCCTGATTTTTTCCGGCCAGGTTGTAGCCAGTTCCATGGTCGGGAGAGGTGCGAACCGCTGCCAGCCCGGCTGTATAGTTTACCCCCTCTTCAAAAGCAAGATGTTTAAACGGAATGAGACCCTGATCATGGTACATAGCCATTACTGCATCAAAAGATTTGTACTGGCGCGAACCAAAGAAGCCATCAGCAGGGTAGGGCCCGAAAGCATATATGTTTTCGTTTTGGGCCGCTTCTGCCGCTTTTGCTATAATGTCTTTGTCTTCTGTTCCTAAAAGTCCGTTATCGCCTGCATGGGGGTTGAGTCCGAGCAAGGCTATGCGTGGTTTGCTTATGCCAAAGTCACTGAACAGGCTCTTTTTCATTACCCGTAGTTTCGATACGATTTTTTCTACAGATAATTTACCAGCAACCTCTTTAAGTGGCAGGTGGCCGGTAGCCAGTCCCATTTTGAGTTCACTGCTCAGCAAGAACATCAGGTGCTCAGGCGCACTTAATGCATGAGCCAAATATTCTGTGTGCCCTATAAATTTTTCTCCGCTTTGAGCTGCGGGTATGTTGTGTTTGTTTAATGGTGCCGTAAGTAAACCGTCAATTTTGCCTTCTTTTAAATCGGCTGTGGCCAGTTCCAATGAGCGTAGAGCATATTTTCCGGCTATATCGGTTACCTCTCCCGGTTTAATTTCTATTTCTTCTTCCCAGCATACCAACACATTGGGGCGTTTGGCATTCAACTGGTCAACCCCTTTGGCAATAAATAAATTGAACTCGTTGTACCCTAGAAGTTTTTTATAGAATGAAAATATTTTGGGTGAAGCATACACTACCGGAATACAAAATTCAGTGATGCGCTGATCCATTAAGGTTTTAATGATTACCTCGGGCCCTACACCATTTACATCGCCCAGTGTTATGCCGATTATCGGAGTTTTGCTTCTGTTCATTACTTCGCGCTGTTGAGAATAAAATCAAATAATAATCTTACGCCTACTCCGGTGCCGTTTTTTACACGGTAGCCATCGTTACTGCTGGTAAAGGCAGGACCGGCTATATCAAAATGCATCCAGTCGTAATCGGTATAATATTCCAAAAATTTCCCTGCGGTAATGGCTCCTGCAACCGGCCCGCCAATATTTTTCATATCGGCAATGTCTGATTTAATCAGATTTTTGTATTCATCCCAGAAAGGAAATTCCACTAAACGTTCGTATACATTGTTACCGCTTTTCTTCAGTTGATTTTTGGTTTTTTCCTCCGCTGTTCCCATGCACACTATGCCATACTGGCCAATGGCTGCGGCAGCTGCACCGGTTAAGGTAGCAAAGTCGAGCACCAACTCAGGTTTGTATTTTTTAGCATAAGCCAAAGCATCAGCCAATAGCATTCTACCTTCTGCATCAGTATTCAGTACTTCCACAGTTTTGCCGCTGTACATTTCAATTACATCACCTGGAGTGTATGCATTTTCACCGGGGCGGTTATCCGTTGCAGGTACCAAAGCAACTACGTGGTATTTTAATTTAGCTTTAGCAACAGCATACATGGCACAAGCTACAGCTGCGGCTCCGGCCATATCGCACTTCATGGTGTCCATGCTATTGGGTGTAGGCTTGAGGCTTAAACCTCCGGTGTCATAAACAACTCCTTTACCTACCAGTACCAGCGGCTTTTTGTTTTTAGCACCTTTGGGCTTATACTCCATAATGCTGAATGTAGGAGGAGTTTGGCTGCCTTTGTTTACAGCTAACAGCCCACCCATTTTTAATGCTTCAATTTTTGCTTTGGTTAATACCTCTACATGAAAACCGGCTTCTTCACCCATTTTTTGGATTTCTTCAGCCAGTTTAGGTGCGCTTAGATAGGATTGAGGCTCATTAACCAAAGTACGTGCTTTGCAGGTAGCCTCTGTCAATATGGTCAACTGATCGAGTTCTTTTTTGTCCAGCTTTTTGCTGTTTACTGCAATAGTTTCCAGAGTATTTTTTTCTTTGGCAGCATCACTACGGTACTTTAAAAACTGATAATTGCTCAGGGCAATACCTTCAACAATGGCCAAAGCGGCATCACTGTCATTCAACACATCTTCCACAATTACTTGTTTTTGTTTGTGTGAGTTTAAAGCCGCACATATTTTACTACCTGCCATGCGCATATCTTCCAATTGAGCGTAGCGTTCTTTTTTATCTTTGGGAATAACAATGCATACCAGTCTATCAAACTGATTAACGGTGATTAATTTTTCATCGTCTTTCAACTTGCGGGTAATGTAGGCCACTTCCTTTTCGGTAAACTGATAGACCGACCACTTGGTCTTTTTATCGGCCAGCAACACAATTGATGTGTCAGAAGTAGCTTTTGAAGCTTTTTGGATGGATACTGCCATAGGTTAACTATTTTCGAGGCCTCAAAAATACATTATTTGCACCAACTTGCTAACGTTGCCTTCCGATGGAAAAAGTAAAAGCTAAAAAACACCTGGGTCAGCATTTTTTGCGGGACGAAAATATTGCCCTGAAAATTGTTGATGCACTTATGGAAGCTCACAACGGCAAAACCATACTGGAAGTGGGGCCGGGCATGGGAGTGTTAACCAAATACCTGTTGGAGCGTTTACCTGAGCAGGTGTATGTAGCTGAGGTAGATACTGAATCAGTAAAGTATCTTAAAGAGCATTACCCTATTCTGGCTCCCCATATTCTCGAAGAAGATTTTTTGCAAATTGATTTTAACCGCCTGTCAACACCGGTTTCAGTAATAGGCAATTTTCCCTACAACATTTCTTCACAAATAGTTTTTCATATTATTGAACAAAAAGACATTACACCACTAATGGTGGGCATGTTTCAACGTGAGGTGGCCCAAAGGTTTGTGGCTATACCCCGCACAAAAGCGTACGGTATCCTATCTGTTATCACCCAGGCTTATTATGATGTGGAGTATTTGTTTACAGTAAACGAAGGAGTATTTCAGCCACCACCTAAAGTAAAATCTGCGGTGGTGAGGTTTAAAAGAAAAAACACCGTGCTGAATTGCGATGAAAAGTTATTTTTGCGCGTAGTAAAAGCAGGTTTTAATCAGCGGAGGAAGATGTTGCGAAATGCATTATCGGTGTTGGGTAGTTTAGATGTGTTACAAGAAACACCCTATTTAACCCAACGTGCCGAGGAACTTTCTTTGCAGGATTTTGAGCAGCTTACTGTGTTGTTGCAAAACAGAACGTAGTGCAACTAAATTTTATATTTGTGCATCTATTAAATTGAGAACTTTCAAATGTCAAATTTCACTGTAACGAAAGAGTTCATTGCTGAGTTAAAGATAGCGGTGGAAGCCAGGCAAACCGAGCAGGTACGTAATTTACTTGCTGATTTGCATCCGGAGGACGTGGCTGAAATGTTGTATGATTTTAACACAGAAGATTCCAAATTTGTTATTGCATTATTTGAAGGGGAGTATGCTGTTAAAATTCTGATTGAAATTGATGAAGATACCCGCGATAAATTTCTTACCAACTATTCTTCTGAAGAAATAGCTCACCAGTTTATTGAGTTTATGGATACGGATGACGTGGTGGCCATTATCCGATCGTTTCCGCCCAAGTTAAAAGATGAAATTATTGCGCATGTAACAGATCACACCTTTGCGGCCAACATTATCTCCCTGCTTAATTTTGATGAAGATACTGCCGGTGGTTTGATGGCCAAAGAATTGGTGAAGGTGAATGAAAACCGCAACGTGGCTCAGTGTATTGATGAAATTAGGGCTCAAGCCGAAGAGGTGAACAATGTGTACACTGTTTATGTGGTAGACGATAATGACCGTTTAAAAGGACTCATCTCACTTAAAAGTTTAATACTTGCCCGTGCTAATGAACGTATAACCAACATTATGATTCATGATGTGGTGGCTGTTCCTACTCATGCAGCCAGTGAAGAAGTAAGTTCTATCATGGATAAATACAATCTGGTGGTGCTGCCTGTGGTAGATGCTATAGGGCGATTGGTGGGTCGCATTACCATTGATGATGTGGTGGAGGTGATTAAAGAAGAAGCGGAGAAAGATTACGAGTTGATGTCGGGTATCACGGAGAGTGTTGAATCAACGGATAAGGTGTGGGTGCTATCACGTGCGCGTTTACCCTGGTTGCTCATAGGTTTATTGGGGGGTATCATCAGCTCCAGAGTTATCGGAGTGTATGAAAACCAATTGAAGATTCATCCCGAGATGGCTTTTTTTATACCGCTTATAGCCGCTATGGGTGGCAATGCAGGGGTACAATCATCTGCAATTATTGTAAAAGGTTTGGCCAACAACACACTAGGCACAAGAGACATCTTTCCTAAAATTGCCAAAGAGTTTATGGTAGCGCTCATTAACGGATTAGTGTGTTCCATCATTATACTTACCTACAACTTGTTCATGAGTGATTCCATTGATTTGAGTCTTACCGTAAGTGTGGCGCTTATCACCGTTATTATTTTTGCTTCCATACTGGGTACGTTTGTTCCGATGTTATTAGACAGAATGAAAATAGACCCTGCTTTAGCAACAGGTCCGTTTATTACAACTACGAACGATTTACTGGGTTTGGCTGTATACTTTTTAGTAGGCAGGTTATTGTATGCTACATTTTAATTATGCATAAGGTACTGATTATAGACGATGTTCATCCGTTGCTTCTGGAGAATTTGCAGAAAGATAACATTGCGTATGATTATTATCCTGAGATTGATAGATCCGGAGTGCTGGACATCATTGCACAATACACGGGCTTGGTGGTACGCAGCAAAACACGTATTGATGCCGAGTTAATACATGCCGGAACTAAACTTAAGTTTATTGCCCGTGCAGGCTCTGGTATGGACAACGTAGACGAGACCACAGCTCAATCCAAAGGCATACAACTGATTAATGTGCCTGAAGCCAACAGTGATGCTGTAGGGGAACATACAGTAGGTATGCTGTTGATGTTGCTCAATAACCTTAATCGGGCCGACCAGGAAGTACGCAACCACATTTGGAAGCGGGAAGCCAACAGAGGGATGGAACTGAAAGGCAAAACAGTGGCTATTATAGGCTACGGGCACACAGGAATGGCAGTGGCAAAAAAGCTATCAGGATTTGATTGCCGGCTTATTGCTTACGATAAGTACAAAAATAATTTTACCGATAATTATGTAAGCGAAGTTGATATGGCTACTGTTTTTCAGGAGGCTGATATTATCAGTTTTCATATTCCGCTTACTGATGAAACCTTTTATCTGGTAAATGATGACTACATCAATATGTTCAGCAAAAACATTGTGCTGCTTAACCTGTCGCGCGGTAAAGTGGTTAAGCTCAATGCACTGGTAGAGGCCATTCGCAAAGGAAAAATTGTTGCCAGTGGGCTTGATGTACTGGAAAACGAACGGTTAGATACCCTTTCAGTGGAACAACAAAGGTGGTTTGACTACCTTATTCACTCCAACCAAACGGTGCTTACCCCCCACATCGGGGGGTGGACAAACGAGTCATATGAAAAAATATCCTTTTTTTTATCGAATAAAATCAGCTATTTAGCGAACGGATTAGAGAAAAAGGATTTGAAGATGTAAACCAAAACTTGACAATTATTTTAAAATACCCTTACCTTTATCCGATTGTAAAATACTTTGCAAACACAAAACCGACAGATGATGAATAGAAAAGTTTACTTGCTGTTAGTAGCGCTACTTGGATTTCTCCATATCGCTAATGCCCAAACAGGCTTTGGCGAAATAAGAGGAAAGTTGATTGATGAGAAATCAAGAAAACCTCTTGATTTTGCCAGCGTTCAGGTTAAGCTCAATGGTGAGGTGAGAGGCGCTGCCTACACTGATGAAGACGGAAATTTCGTTTTAAAAACCCTTACTCCGGGAAAATATGTTGTTGAAGCATCAACATTGGGTTACCAAAAGGTAGAGATGACCAATGTGGTTGTAAACGCTGATAAGATAACATTTATCAATATCTCATTAACACCAATAGAGGGTGGAGTTCAACTTCCTGAAGTTAAAAAGATAGAGCGCAAAACGCCTATCATTGATCCAAAAGGAACAAGTGGGGAAAGCTTTGATGCAGAAGATATTATCAAAATGCCTACCCGTAATGTTAACAATATAGCCAATACAGTAGCCGGTGTAACCTCAGTTAACGGTGGTACACCCACATTCCGGGGTGCACGTGCAGATGGTACTGCTTATTATATAGATGGAGTGCGTGTGAACTTCGGGTCAACCGGTGTTCCCCAAAACATGATTAACCAGATTCAGATTATTACAGCAGGTGTTCCTGCTCAATACGGTGACTTTACGGGTGGTGCCATCTCTGTAACCACTAAAGGTCCTTCGCGCTATTATACAGGTGGTGTGGAGTTAATTACTTCTACTCCTTTTGATAAATACCATTTCAATCAATTGGAAGCATTTCTATCAGGCCCAATATGGAAAACTAAGCACGAAGACGAAAATCAACGTAAATCCATTTTAGGTTTTTCTTTTGGTGGTAACGTGAACTATGTTCAAGACCCACGCCCCTTTTCAGGTGGTGTTTGGAAAACAAAAGATGGAGTGTTAAATAACCTGGAGCAAAACCCGCTTCGTTTAGCATCGGGCGGTACAGGCTTTGTGAACAATGCGGAGTTTATTACCAAAAACGATTTGGAAAAAGTAGATGCACGCCTTAATTCACCTACTCACGGATTTAATCTTACTGGTAGTTTGGTGTATCAGCCTAAATCAAATATTATTGTTACCCTTGGAGGACAAACCAACTACAGCAATACGCGCATTTACAGTTTCTCCAGTTCCCTTTTTAACTACGATGAAAATCCCCAACAGGTTTTTAACAACTACCGTGTGTATTTAAAATTCACTCAGAAATTTGATAATGCCAATCAGGATAAAGATAAGGATAAAGCTAAGAAGTCTAACATTCAGAATGCCTATTACACAG
>JAGPCK010000049.1 GCA_018058135.1 Bacteroidia bacterium
TGCGCATGAGCAACATCTGCTCGTACCAGTTCAAATATGTTTCTTTCGAAAATGTTGATTTAGACTTAGCCATTTCTAAAATTGAGTCGCAAAAATAACATTTTTTGACTATTAGCAAAGGCTTCTGGTGGTTTTGCACAAACGGCTATTTTACATAGCTTCGCAGCTATGCTCATACGGGAGCTTTCTTTATATCATTTTCGCAACTATAGTGAGGCCGGCTTCAGTTTTGAAGAGGGGTTGAATTGTTTTGCCGGAAAAAACGGATCGGGCAAAACCAATGTGCTGGATGCTATTCATTACCTGTGTCTTACGCGAAGTTTTTTTCATGTTCAGGATGTATTGAATAAGCAACTTGGGGCAGAGATGATGTTGGTAAAAGGTGTGTTTGATAAAAACGGCTCAGAAGAAGTGATTACCTGCGGCATTAACCAGAACTCGCGCAAAGTGTTGAAATGCAATGGAAAAGAGTATGATCGTATGGCTGATCACATCGGACGCTTTCCAGTGGTAATGATTGTTCCTTCCCAGATTAATCTCATTTATGAGGGCAGCGAAGAGCGCAGACGTTTGTTGGATATGGCTATTTCACAAACAAATAAGCAATACCTGGATGACTTGATGCGCTACAATAAAGCTTTGGAACAGCGCAACCGTCAGTTGAAACACTTTGGTCAAGGGCGTGATTTTGACAGGGAATTGTTGCATATATGGGAGAAAACGCTTGTAGACACAGCACAACGTATATGTGTGGTAAGGCAGCAATATGTTTCGGAAACCTCGGCCATTTTTCAAGAGCAGTATGGTATCATCAGCAGCAATGCTGAGCATACCGAAATCATTTATCAAGGCGAACTACTGAATAATTCACTGGCTGATTTGCTGGAGCAGAACCTGAGCAAAGACTTGGTACTTCAGCGCACCACCTCCGGTATACATAAGGATGATTTGTTGTTTAATATTAATGGGAATCCGCTGAAAAAATTCGGTTCACAAGGCCAGCAAAAGAGTTTTATAGTTGCATTAAAATTGGCTGAGTATGCCTATTTGGCTAAGCACAGTGGTATTCAGCCGTTGCTTTTGCTGGATGATATTTTTGAGAAGATTGATAGTTTCAGGGCTGTGGCCTTGTTGCGAATGTTGGATGAGTCGAAATTCGGGCAGGTATTTATTACAGATACAGATATGGAACGTTTGCAAAAGGCTTTGGAGCATAACCGCGTGAAAAAACGTTTTTTTCTTATTGATGAGGGAAATGTTGTAATTTTGGACAAGTGAGAAAAGGTAACGAACAACCCATCAAAGATGTCATCAGCGAAATGCTGAGCAGTTATCATATAAAAGATAAGTTAGCTGAAGTGGATATTGTTCAGCAATGGGAGAAACTTATGGGTAAACTTATTGCTAAAAATACTCAGAAACTCTACATCAAAGACAAAAAATTATTTCTTCATATAGAGTCATCTGCTTTAAAGCAAGAACTCACGTACTCTAAGTCGAAAATTATTGAAATCATCAACAATGAATCCGGCACTGATTTAATTCATGAAGTTATTATTCGTTAATCTTTTATTTATTCTGCTTACAGTTTTGACTGCTTCGGCCCAGCAAAACAAAAAGGGACAAGCTGCTCAACCTAAACCGGGTGGAGATCCTACATTCGAAATAAAGGATGGAGACACTATCAACTTTACTGACGCCAACGGAATAAGGCAGGGGTGGTGGAGACAGTACTGGCCCGATGGTGATTTAAAGTACGAGTGCATGTTTGTAAATGGTCAAAAAGATGGGCTTGAATTAAAATACTACGATAATCAGGATTGCATTGAACTTTCTGTGAATTACAACATGGGCGTGTTGGATGGGCCTACAACATCATACTATAAAACGTGTAAAGTAAATTGTGAAGAAACCTATTACAATGGAATCAAACACGGTTCAGAAAGATGCTACCATGAAAAAGGCTGGCTCATGTCTGAAGGGTACTTTGAAGAAGGTAAACTAAAAGGAGCCTTCTCTCATTTTGATGAAACAGGTAAAGTAAAATTTGAATCTTCAGAAAAAGATTTCACAGTTAATTTAGATAAGTTTTTATCCGGTGAGTATAAACTGAAAGACTCCACCATTTTTAATGTGCTGAAGCGAAACGACAATTGGGCCGATATGTTGGTAATTGTTGATATGACAGGTAGCATGTTCCCTTACATGGGGCAATTAGTTATTTGGTTCAAGCTAAACTTTGATTTAGGTCGAGTAAAGTATTTCTGTTTTTTTAACGATGGAGATGCTAAGACAGATGCAGAAAAAAAAGTAGGTCAAATAGGCGGTATTCACATGTATGAGGCGAAAGATTTTAAGCTGCTTAAAAAGAGCATGGAAGAGACCATGAAACTTGGAGCAGGTGGAGACGCACCTGAGAACAATGTGGAAGCATTGATACGCTCCACCACTTATTTTAAAAACTACAAACAAGTAGTAATGATTGCTGATAACTCAAGCCGTGTTAAGGACCTGAAATACGTATCACGTGTTAAGAAGCCGGTAAAGATAATTTTATGCGGTGTAGGCGATGAGGGCATTAATCCCGATTACCTTAAAATAGCCAAGGTAACAAAAGGATCCATCCATACCATTAACTCCGATATCAAGAATCTGGCTCAACTACAGGAAGGGCAGAAAATAACTATAGAAGGTTTTACCTACCAGTTAATCAACGGTAACTTTGAGCTGGTTGATGATGGTGGTCGAACCAAAAGAAGACGTTAACTTAAGCGGTCTGCATTTTATTTGCGTTACGCTTTCTGTCGGTTTCGTTCAGGAAAATTTTACGTAAGCGTAATGATTGAGGAGTAATTTCTACGTACTCATCCCCCTGAATATACTCCATGCACTCTTCCAAGCTCATGTTAATTTTAGGAGCAATTCGTGTTTTGTCATCCGAACCTGAAGCACGCATGTTGGTTAACTTTTTCTCTTTGGTAATGTTTACCACTAAGTCATCCTGACGATTGTTTTCGCCAATAATCTGACCCATGTATATCTGATCGCCTGCTTCAACAAAGAAGTTACCTCTGTCTTGTAGTTTATCAATGGAATAAGCAATGGCAGTGCCTTGTTCACCACTGATCATTACGCCCGACAGACGGCTGGGGATAGAACCTTTCCATGGTTCGAATGCTTTGAAACGGTGAGCCATAATAGCCTCTCCGGCAGTTGCTGTTAGAACGTTGTTACGTAAACCGATGATACCACGTGATGGGATTTCAAACTCCAAGTGAATCAAATCTCCTTTTGGTTCCATTACCAGCATGTCTCCTTTACGTTGACTAACCAGTTCGATAACTTTACCGGAAACTTCTTGCGGTACATCTACAGTTAATATTTCTATAGGCTCACATTTAACGCCATCAATTTCTTTAACGATTACCTGTGGTTGGCCTACTTGTAATTCATACCCTTCACGTCTCATGGTTTCAATTAAAACTGATAAGTGCAGGATACCACGTCCGAATACTAAGTAAGAATCAGCAGCGCCTGTTTCTTCTACACGCAGTGCCAGATTTTTTTCTAACTCTTTAAATAAACGATCTCGCAAGTGGCGGGAAGTAACGAATTTGCCTTCTTTTCCAAAGAAAGGAGAGTTGTTGATGCAGAACAGCATGCTCATGGTAGGCTCATCGATATTGATAGGAGTTAAGCCCTCAGGATTTTCAAAATCAGCCACAGTATCTCCGATTTCAAAACCTTCAATACCCATAATGGCACAAATGTCACCTGCAAATGCTTCTTCTACTTTTAACTTACCTAAACCTTCAAAAGTATACAGTTCTTTAACCCGTGATTTTTGGATGGAGCCATCTCTTTTCACTAAAGATATAGGTTGGTTTACTTTGATGTTTCCGCGAAGGATACGACCAATAGCTATACGACCAGTAAATGAAGAATAATCTAATGAAGTGATTTGCATTTGCAAATTTCCTTCCTCTACGTGTGGTTCAGGAATTTCTGTAATGATATCATCCAGTAAAACGGTGAAGTCTGATGTTGGGTTTTTCCAATCACGACCCATCCAGCCTTGTTTAGAGCTACCGTAAATAGTATGGAAGTTCAACTGTTCTTCAGTAGCATCCAGGTTAAAGAATAAATCAAATACCTGATCATGGATTTCATCCGGACGGCAGTTGGGTTTATCCACTTTATTGATAACAACGATAGGTTTTTTACCCAAAGCCAAAGCTTTTTGCAATACAAAGCGTGTTTGTGGCATTGGGCCCTCAAAAGCGTCTACCAAAAGTAAAACACCATCGGCCATGTTCAATACACGTTCTACTTCTCCGCCAAAGTCAGCGTGACCGGGAGTATCAATAATATTAATTTTAGTGCCCTTGTAGTTTACCGATATGTTTTTAGCCAGAATGGTAATGCCGCGTTCACGTTCCAAATCATTGTTATCAAGGATTAAATCTCCTGATTGTTGATTTTCACGAAACAATTGGGTTTGGTGAATGATTTTATCAACCAATGTAGTTTTACCGTGGTCAACGTGAGCGATGATGGCTATATTGCGTATGTTTGACATGCCTTATTTTTTGAGGGTGCAAAAGTAAGTAAATAAAACGGCTTTAGTATGAAGTTAATGTAAATCGCTGTCCTGGTTATATTCTTCGGGCATTTTTTATCTTAGTAAACTTATTATTCGTAACACTCTTATCAAATAATTCTACTTTTGGCCATGCCTGTACAGGTTTTAAATACCACTGACTTTTTAGCTTTATCTCTTAAGGGACAGATACTTGATGTGCGTTCGCCAAGAGAGTTTTCGCAAGGGCATATTCCGGGTGCGGCATCTTTTCCCTTGTTTACGGATGAAGAACGTAAAGTTGTAGGAACCCTATACAAACATCAGGGTCGCGAAACGGCTATTGAAAAAGGGTTGGAACTGGTGGGTCCTAAGCTGGCCAATTTTGTAAAACATGCGCGGGAGTTTAATAAGCCGCTATTTGTACATTGTTGGCGCGGGGGGATGCGCAGTGGTAGTATGGCCTGGTTACTCAGTACGGCTGGTATGGACGTTTACACGCTCAAAGGAGGTTACAAAGCCTACCGGAAACATGTGCTCGGTGAATTGTCAAAGCATTATAAGTTAATAGTTTTGGGCGGCAGAACCGGGAGCGGGAAAACAGATGTTTTGCTGGAGTTGAAAAAAAACGGTGAGCAGGTGATAGACCTGGAAGGCATGGCACACCACAAAGGTTCATCTTTTGGTAGCATCCATCAACCGCCTCAACCAACAACGGAGCATTTTGGCAATTTGCTCTGTGAGCAGCTTAGTTTACTTGATACATCAAAGTACATCTGGATAGAAGATGAAAGCCGCATGATTGGTACGGTTAATATTGACGAAGCTTTTTTTAATACATTACGTAAAGCTCCGCTTGTTGTTTTACAGGTGACTGATGAATACAGGTTAACACGTCTTGCAACTGATTACGGAACTGCAGAACGGAAATTGCTTGATCAGGCATTTGAACGCATTAAGAAAAAACTGGGAGGACAGCACCTTAATGCAGCAATGGAAGCCTTGAACAACGGAGATTTAAAACTTGCTGCAGCGGTGGCTTTGCGTTATTATGACAAGGCATATGATTTTGGCTTATCCACCAAAGAGGCAGAAGTATTATGGTATTTTGAGCCAAAGGTTGAAACCATTCAGGCAATTGGACAAGAGTTGAGAGAGTTTGTACAACTACATTTAGACAAATGGAAAAAATCAGGTTAACACAATACAGTCATGGTTCAGGGTGCGGGTGTAAAATTGCCCCGGCTGAATTGGAAAAGATACTTTCAGGAAATAAATCATCGCTGCAAATAAAGGAGCTGCTGGTAGGCAATAATACCAATGATGATGCCGCAGTATGGGACTTAGGAAACGGTCAAGTTCTTATCAGCACCGTTGATTTTTTTCTGCCGGTGGTTGATAGTGCGTTTGATTTCGGGCGTATTGCTGCCGCTAACTCTATTAGTGATGTGTATGCAATGGGTGGGAAACCTTTATTTGCCAATGCCGTTTTAGGTTGGCCGATTGATAAAATTCCCTCAACAATAGCTACTGAGGTGCTTAACGGAGCCAAAAGTATATGCACTGAATTGAACATTCCAATTGCTGGCGGGCACAGCATCAACAGCAGTGACCCTATTTTTGGATTGGCCGTTAATGGTATTGCCGCCAAAGAAAATATCAAACAAAACAATACCGCTAAAACAGGAGACTTACTTTATCTCACTAAACCGCTTGGCGTGGGTATAATGACTACAGCTATCAAGCGGGGGCTTGCCCAAGATGAACATATCGCACACACGGTTGAACTTATGTGTACAGTAAACAGTATCGGAGAACGCTTAGGTGCAATAGAAGCAGTTCATGCACTCACTGATGTTACAGGTTTTGGCTTATTGGGACATTTGATTGAAATGGCAGAGGGAAGTGGTTTGAGTGCTGAATTGGATTTCAGCAAAGTGCCTGTTTTACCCTTTCTGGATACCTATCTGCAGCAAAATTGCATTCCCGATAACACCTTTCGCAATTGGAACAGTTGGGAGAAAAAAGTGAGCGGAGTAGAGGATCTGAAAAGCTTTCAGGTATTGAATGACCCGCAAACAAGCGGAGGGTTGTTAATTGCTATTGCGGCAGATAAGGCGCAAGAGTTAGAAACACTACTTAATGCATGTGCTTTACCTGTTCATTGTATTGGTTTTATGAAAACTTTTGACGGGCAAGTTATTCGGGTAAATGTTTAGTGGCTAAAGTCTGCTTTAAGTAAACCGAATACCTGAGAGTCATCAAGAACTCCTTTAACCATGTAGTGCTTGCGTAGGTTTCCTTCGTATTGAAAACCTAATCCTTTTAGCAAGCGAAAAGAAGCTTCATTGTCTTTTGCTATAAAGGCTTCAATGCGTTCAAGCCCCATTTCATTAAAGCCATAATCAACTATTTTGTGGAAGGCTTCTTTCATTAAACCTTTTTGTCTGAACTCAAGGTTGTGCATTATGTAACCTACCTCAGCCCTTTTGTGTTGTTGATACCAGTTGTGATAACCACAGGCACCAATAGCTTTATCTGATCCCTTATCAATAATTACGAACAACAGAACTGTTCGGTTATACGAAACAATACCTCCGCTTAAGCGGGCCATCTCTTTTTCTGCATCTTCCACCGTATTGAACCCGAAAAAGCTTTGCCACTGTTCGGCAGTATAATGGCAGAAAAGGTGTTCATATACCTCAGGAGTAACTAAACGCAACTTAAGACGCTCTGTTTCTATATAAGTGAAATGATATTCAACCGGTAACATAAGTGCGGGCAAGTTAGTGTTTTTCTCCTTTTTGTGTCAGCTTTCATTCCGATAAAAAGCCTATTTTTGCCCATTATGAGTCATTTAATAGCCCCCTCCATACTTTCGGCAGATTTTGCCAACCTGCAACGTGATGTAGAAATGATTAACCACAGCTCAGCCGATTGGTTTCATGTGGATGTGATGGATGGTGTTTTTGTGCCTAATATTTCTTTGGGTTTGCCTGTTATTGCAGCCATAAAAAAACACGCTAAAAAACCACTGGATGTACATTTGATGATTGTGCAACCTGAGCGCTACATTGCTGATTTCAAAAAAGCAGGGGCAGATATTTTAACTGTTCATTTGGAAGCCAGCACGCATTTACACCGAACTATTGGTGCGATTAAAGAAGCAGGTATGCAGGCAGGGGTGGCACTTAATCCGCATACTCCTGTACAATTGTTACGCGAGGTGCTGGCTGATATAGATTTGGTTTGTCTGATGAGTGTTAATCCGGGTTTTGGCGGACAAAAATTTATTGAAAATACGTATAACAAAATTACGGAGTTGGCCACCCTCAAGCAACTCACAGGCTCTAAGGCCCGCATTGAAATTGACGGAGGTGTAAACTTGGATAATGCGCCCAAATTATTGAATGCAGGAGCCAATGTTTTGGTAGCCGGAAATTTTGTTTTCAGTGCATCCAATCCCGTTCATACTATACAAGAGTTAAAACAGGTACACCACGGCAATAAGGCAATATAAATTTCGTTTTACACACCGTACATGCCTTTTCGTATAACCGCATTTGCTTTTTTACTCTTACTATCTTCCACTGCTTGGGCGCAACGCAAAGCCACTGTTTTTGGTATTGTACGCGATTCATCCAATGCTGTGTTGGAAGATGTAAATGTGGCAGGTGTTGGTAAATCTTTTGGTACCATTACCGCTAAAGACGGTTCGTTTGTATTAACCGTTCCTTCAGAAGAAACTTTTCAACTGGCTTTTTCATTTGTGGGGCGCAATACTATTTATCTGGAGATTGCAGCCTTGCAACCCGGCACCAGCAAACGGGTAGATGTAGTGATGGGCACAGCTACCAAACTGGGCACAGTGGTGGTGGAAGGGGCTCAAGAAAGAGAAAAGGTAAGCACCATGAGCATTGACCCCAAAACTCTGGAAGTAATGCCGAATATTTCAGGAAATTTTGAAGCGATATTAAAAACACTACCCGGAGTTTCATCCAACAACGAACTAAGTTCACAATATAACGTGCGGGGCGGTAACTACGATGAGAATTTAATTTATGTAAATGACATCGAAATTTACCGGCCTTTTCTGGTGCGCTCAGGGCAACAGGAAGGGCTGAGTTTCATCAATCCTGATATGGTGAATAATGTAAAATTTTCAGCGGGCGGTTTTGAGGCGCGCTACGGAGACCGTATGTCATCTGTATTGGATGTACGCTACAAACAACCCCGAAAATTCGGAGTAACCACACATGCCAGTTTAATGGGCGCCAATGTAACGGTGGAGGGCAGTTCAAAGAATCTTCGCTTGAATTACATTGCCGGAGCACGTTACCGCAGCAACAATTATTTACTCAATTCATTAGATGTACAAGGCGATTATAAACCCCGTTTTGCCGATGTGCAATCCTTGCTCACGTACCATTTGCGCGATAATCTGGAGGTAAGTTGGCTGGCGAATTATGCAGAGAACAGTTACCTGATTGTGCCGCAAAACCGTGAAACAGTTTTTGGCACCGTAACCAACGCACTTCGCTTAAATATAGGTTTTGAAGGGGCTGAGCTGATGCGTTACCGCACCATGATGAGCGGACTTACCCTCTCATACCGCCCGAGCAATAAAGTAGTTTTGAAATTTATTTCGTCAGCATTCAATACCATCGAGAATGAATATTTTAGTGTGGAAGGTGCTTACCGTTTAGATCAGTTAGAAAGTAATCTGGGCTCTGATAATTTTGCTGAATCTGTGGCCAACAGAGGAACGGGGTATTTTATTAATCATGCACGAAATAACCTGGAAGCAACCGTTGTAAATGTTGGTCATCGCGGATATTATTCTTCAGGTGCACACAACCTGCAATGGGGAGTACAGTACCAGCGCGAGATTATATACGACAAATTGCACGAGTGGAAATACATGGACTCAGCCGATTTTTCAGTGCCTCTTTTGGTGAATGGAAATTTTGAAATGAATGAGTTGTATCGTGCTAGGGTAAACATGAGCAGCAACCGTTACACAGCGTATATTCAAAATGCACAAACCATTCATCAGGCCAGCAACATGGTTTTCAGTTACGGAGTAAGAACCAATTACTGGGATGTGAACTATCAGAACGTCATCAGTCCGCGTTTTCAGTTTTCGTTTGAGCCCAACCGCAGGCACAACAGGGACATACGGTTTAATAATAAAGGTGATAGCTTACTCAAGAAAGATGTATCGGTTAAAGCAGCCTTTGGGTACTATTACCAGCCGCCCTTTTACCGTGAATTACGCAACCTGAAAGGGGAGTTAAATACCGATGTACAAGCACAGCGAGCCATTCACTTTGTTTTAGGAACTGATTTTCTTTTTGATGCCTGGGGCCGCCCGTTTAAATTTTCTGCTGAAGGATATTACAAGAAATTAGACGGATTGATTCCTTACGAAATTGACAACGTACGTATCCGTTACTATGCTGAAAACAGTTCGCAGGGTTTTGCTACCGGTGCTGATTTCAGAGTGAACGGAGAGTTTTTGAAGGGAATAGAATCATGGGCCAGTTTATCTTTTATGCGTGTTGCTGAAAATCTTTCTAATGATTCAATAGTGGCCTCAGATGGGTCAATAAAGTATCCGGGCTATATTCCGCGTCCAACAGATCAACGAGTAAATTTCAGTTTATTCTTTCAGGATGAGTTGGCTAAAAATCCGAAATACAAAATGCACATGATGTTGGTGTACGGTTCGGGTTTGCCGTTTGGCCCGCCTAATAAACACGTATACTCAGACAAGCAACGCATGCCGCCTTACCGCAGAGTGGATATAGGCTTTTCCAAAATGATTGTAGATGAAAAATTGCCTAAAGACAAACGTTCAGGTTTAACCAAAACCAATAAGTCAGCCTGGATAAGTCTGGAAGTATTTAATCTGCTACAAATGAACAATACCATCTCGTACCTTTGGGTAAAAGATGTAACCAACACACAATATGCTGTGCCCAATTACCTTACTACGCGTAGAGTAAATCTGGCCTTATTGCTTAAATTCTGAGTTATGGAAAAACTTTCACAGGAATTCTGGAACAACCGCTATGCAGATGGACAAACCGGCTGGGACGTGGGCCAAATTTCTGCACCGCTTAAAAACTATTTCGATCAGTTAACCAATAAAGGCATAGCCATTCTTATACCCGGATGTGGCAACGCTTACGAGGCGGAATACTTGCTCAACGCAGGTTTTACTGATGTTACCTGTATTGATATATCTCCTTTGTTGTGCGACCGCCTGCGGGCATCTTATGCAGACGCAGGTTTAAGAGTACTATGCGGGGATTTTTTTGAACACACCGCAACGTATGATTTAATTGTGGAGCAAACATTTTTTTGTGCGTTGAATCCTTCACTCCGCAATCAATATGCAACGCACATGCACCGCTTGTTAAAGCCCGGGGGCAAGCTTGCCGGGTTGTTGTTTAATTGTGTATTTGAAAAAGAAGGTCCGCCATTTGGCGGAAGTGCAGAAGAATATAAAGTCTGTTTTGAGCCGTATTTTGAATTTAAGGTATTTGAACCTTGTTATAATTCTATCCCGCAGCGTGCGGGTAATGAGTTATTTGTGGTGCTTAATAGAAAGGATTGAGTTTAATCATACTTTCAATAGAGGTAAAATACTTAATTTGCCTGAGTAAACTTCATTAATATGAGTAACGTACATTACAGCGATTATTTACAGTTAGAAAAGATTCTTAAGGCGCAGGACATGGAAAGTGTAAAACACGGCACACCTGCACATGACGAGATGTTATTTATCATCATTCATCAAAGTTATGAATTGTGGTTCAAACAGATTTTGCATGAAATAGATTCCATTGCTGAGATTCTGAGCAAAACGGAAGTAAATGATAACAGCCCCGAGTTGCAAACGGTTACACACCGACTCAATCGTATTGCGGTTATTTTACGCATGCTGGTAAATAAAGTGGATGTGTTGGAGACTATGACTCCTATGGACTTTCTTGATTTCAGAGATATGCTTCGTCCGGCTTCCGGTTTTCAAAGCTGGCAGTTTAAAATTACGGAGGCTAAATTGGGTTTGAAATTTGACCACCGGTACGGACAACAATACTACACCTCGCAACTACGCCCTGAACAGGTAGAGATGATTAAAGAAGTGGAGAAACAACTCACCTTACTGGAGTTGGTGGATGCATGGTTAAAACGCACTCCGTTTTTCAATAATAATGATTATTGGTCAACGTATAAAACTACTACTCCTGAGGGTAGTTTGCACCATCCATTCTGGAACGATTACCGCAACATTTACTCATCAGGATTGGTAGAAGGAGAGGCGCAAAATCTGGAAGAGTTTGATAACCTGTTTTTGCGTGGCAACAGCGGAAGTTCCTTTAGTGCAGAAGCCAATCGTGCAGCGCTCTTTATTATGTTGTACCGTGGATACCCCATGCTTCAGTTGCCTTTCCGTATGTTGGAGTTGTTACTGGAAATTGACAACCTGCTTGCCACCTGGCGCTTCCGTCATGTTAACATGGTACACCGCATGATTGGTACACGTGTAGGTACCGGAGGCAGTAGCGGTAAGGATTATTTGAAAGGAGCCCTCGACAAGCACTATATTTTTAAAGACATTGCGCGCCTCAATACTTTTCTTATTGAACGCAGAAGGCTGCCTCAACTAAGCCCAGAGTTGGAAACACGATTAGGATTTGCAAGATAATTTTTAGGGTACATTTACTATTACGCATCAATTTAACTGGATATGAAATTCGGAACAAAAGCCATACATGCCGGTCAGGAACCTGACCCAACCACCGGAGCCATTATGACTCCCATTTACCAAACCTCCACCTTTTGGCAGGAAAGCCCGGGCAAGCACAAAGGCTATGCTTATGCCCGCGGTAAAAATCCTACACGCACAGCTTTGGAAAATTGTATAGCGGCATTAGAAAATGGTAAACACGGTTTGTGTTTTTCCAGTGGTATGGGTGCTACCGATGCTGTGATAAAACTGCTGCAACCCGGTGATGAGGTAATTACCGGCAATGATTTGTACGGAGGAACGTACCGCATGTTCACCAAGGTGTTTGCCAAGTTTGGTATTAAATTTCATTTCATTGATTTGGATGATGCCAATAACATCAGCCACTTCATTAATTCCAATACCAAACTCATCTGGATAGAAACGCCTACCAACCCCACTATGAAAATTGTTGACATAGCTGCCTGTGCTGCTATTGCTCAAAAAAATAACCTGATACTGGCGGTGGACAACACCTTCGCTTCACCTTACCTGCAAAACCCGCTTGACCTGGGTGCCCACATTGTAATGCACAGCGTAACCAAATACCTGGGTGGGCACAGTGACGTAATTATGGGTGCTTTGATAACCAATGACGATAAGTTGCACGAGCAACTGGCCTTCATACACAACAGTTGCGGTGCCACTCCCGGACCGCAGGATAGTTTTCTGGTGCTACGCGGTATAAAAACCCTGCACCTGCGCATGAAGGCGCATTGCGAAAACGGAAGAGCCATAGCCGCATTTTTGCGCAACCATCCAAAAATTGAGCACGTGTACTGGCCCGGTTTTGAAGATCACCCCAATTACGCGGTAGCAAAAAAACAAATGCGCGATTTCGGAGGCATGATTTCCATTGTACTCAAAGGAGCCGATTTGAAGGAAACCTTTCGCATAGCTTCTTCCTTTAAGGTATTTTCTTTGGCTGAAAGTTTGGGTGGAGTAGAGTCATTGATTAACCACCCCGCCACCATGACCCACGCCTCTATACCCAAAGAAGAACGCGAGAAAGCAGGTGTAGTAGATAACCTGTTGCGCCTGAGTGTGGGTGTAGAAGACCTGGAAGATTTGATGGACGATTTGAAACAGGTGCTTGGTTAATTGCACGGTGTTTTTGGTTATTATTGACATTTTTAAAGTACTGGTTCAATTAGCAAAATATACTTTTTTACAAGGCTGTTTATTCTTTTCAATTTTTGGTAAAGGATTATCATACAGGTACACAATCATTTTGTACTTTCTTTTACGTGGACACACCCTGCTAGGCAGTTTAGTAATTTTGTTGTTGTTTAAGTACACTTGTTTTAACGTAGGAATTTGAAACAATGCTCTGTTAAGTTGTCGAATATCGTTATTTCTAGCTCCGATTACACTTATTTGTGAGTTTGGGCTAAATACAGGTAATGATGTAATTTTATTGTAAGATATACTTAAATGATTTAGCCGTACTAATTTCCTAAAGTCTGCCTCGATAACAGTAATAGCATTATTTGAAAGATCAAGTTCCCAAAGCTTGTTGAGCAGCTCAAGAGGCTTTGGAACTGATACTAACTTTGCATTCAACAAATATAGAGAAGTCAAATTCTTTAATTCAAAAATTATATTAGGCATCTTCCTGAAATCAGCCCCATCTATATATAGTGATGAAAGACTATCAATGGCTCCGATTTTTAATTCACCTTTTAAATTATAAATATTTAATGAGCTTAAGTTCTTAAGATAGAAAAATGAATCAGGAAGACTTACATCGCTTATAGAAATAGCTTTCACACTTGACAGTTGACCAATACAATCAGGTAATTCTGTTAATGGGTTATTTTCGAGAAAAATATATTGCAGTTGAGTTAACTGACAAAGCCCTTCTGTATTCATAATTTTATTATTAGACAAGTTAAGAGCTGTAAGATGTTTCAGCTTTGATATGTCATTAGGAATGTACTGAATATTGTTTTTATCTAAAACCAAACAATCAAGGTTTGTGATATTACACAACTGTTCAAAACTATTTATATTATTATTATCTAATAAAAGTTTGTGTAGGTTTAACAGAGAGTGTTGTTGCGGTATTATAAGTGTATCAATTTTGTTGTCTGAGAGATATAAAGTCTTAAGGTTTCTTAGTTTTGCAATATTTTTAGGTATTACTTTTATCTTATTTCCTGAAAGTGAAAGCTCCTCTAAAGTAAGCATATTAAAAATAAACTCCGGGATTTCCTCTATCTCATTATTCCGTAAATCAAGTTTTTTTAGTCTTGTAAATTTTGAGAGCTCCTCAGGAATAGCTTTTAAATGTTCCCCTATAATAGAATATTCTTCAACACTATCAGGAGAATAATGGTTAGGAATATATTGTTGCGAAAAGCAATAATTAACTCCTAACGATAGAATTATACACAGAATAAACAGTTGTTTATTCATATCTTTTATCTAAAATATGGTAGTGTAACATTGCTTTGAGGGAAAACTTTAACAAATGATTTAAGCAAACTCTTTTCTGCTGTACTTGCTCCAGATCCAATAGGAAACTCCTCACTAATCCTCGTTTGCAACGAGGATTTCGTACTCTTTGCGTTTGCAACGCTCCCTTTTCTTTCATATGCATCAGGTTCATTACTCTAAAACAAAAATAACATTTGCTCGTTGCAAACGAGCGGTAAAATTCGGTTTTAATCACACAAACTCATACATCCACTTTGCAAACGAAGACGAGTGGGGGTAATAAATGGTACACCGCTAGTCCTATCGATGCAATAACACAAAGTACTTTAGCGAAATAACAACAGCTATTACTGAAATTGTATAAAACATCAGGGTCAACGCAACACACGCAGTTTTAAAGTGCCAAGTATTGAATTTGCTAGCCTCTGCTGTTAATTTGTCCTTTTGAAATTTATTTATTTTATCTAGATATCTTGGAATTAGATAGAGTAGTATAAGTACAATAATGCCAGCAGAGAGAGGATTAAAAATTAATTTATTCTGACTATGTATGAACTTAGAACAATAAAATATGATGGCGGTTAAATAAAATGTTAAAGGTAACGCTAACCATAAAAATATTTTGCTAAGGATAGAATTGCTGTGTCGTTGAAATGGGATAAAGTGTATTAGAACGATTAAGTGTAAAAATTTTAATAAAAAATTCATTTTTTAATTTATAATTAATGTTCATATATAACCTTCCGTCCCTCCACTAATCCTCGCTTGCAACGAGGATTTTCGATTCTTTGCGTTTGCAACGCTCTCTTTTCTTTCATGTGCATCAGGTTGAGTATTCATAAAACAAAAATAATATTTGCTCTTTGTAAACGAGCGGGTAAAATCCGCTTTTAATCACACAAGCTCATGCATCCTCGTTGTACACAATCACTATAACTGAATATCCCTTAAAATGCTATTTAATTCAATTCCTGTTTTTAATTTTAATTCATATTCTAAATTTTTTAAATATTTCTCGAACGTTACAACTATGTCTTCCTTAGAAAGTAATTCTAAAACTTCTGCTTCTTGCCAAATAGACTCAATTCTATATAAATCTCCCTTCACGTATTTCAATGAAAAGATTGGCTCATCATTGTCCATTGTATCATAAGTTAGGTCAATAAACTCACCATTTTTAATTGACTTTAGCCATCTGTCAATGAAAATAGCAAATTCTATAAGTAATATTCCTGATTGATTAAAGAATATAACTTGGTTAACAAAAATTTTGAGTATTCCCTCCAAATAGGATGTAGGATATTTATTTTGTTCTTCTTTTGGAATATCAGTTATTTCAAATTCAACTCTCATATTTGTTTATCATTATTTTACAGGGAATGCGTTGATGACTTTGCCATCAAACCTCCACTAATCCTCGTTTGCAACGAGGATTTCTTTTTTTCTGCTTGCACTACATATGTCTCCACAAGAATTGGCATAAACTTGTTTAAGTAATATCAACAAGTAACTGGCTTTTCTTTTTCCAATATGGTTCATCGGGCCACCGCCATTCACTCGCATATACTTGTTGTTTAGATAACTCATATTTGCTGAATACTTCTTGCAAGGTATGGTTGTATTGTTTAAGCGCTTCCATATTTCCTTTCTGTCTCAGGTCAAAAGCTTCTGCTGCATCGCGGGCGCTGGTCATGGCCATTACCATGCCGTGGGAGGAGATGGGGTCAAAGGTGAGGGCTGCATCGCCAATGGCGAGGTAGTTGGAGGTCTGGAGTTTGTTTAAAATGGAGCTACCTGCATTGTGCAGTTTCGTATAAACAGGTTGTTTGTGCAGCAATAGTTGCTGCAATGCGGGGTTCGTTTGCAGTTGAGCGCACAAGGTTTCCGTGGCGGTTGCTTCGTTTTTATAACAGCCCGTTAGGGTAAATAATGAGGTAATTACCTTACCATCGGGCAGTGGTGCAGTGTACCACCACCCTTGCGGCACTGCTTCAATAAAACTGAATTCCGCCTGTATGCGTATGCCTTCAAAAAAGCCACAAAGGGCCACCTGTTTATCGAGGGTATTGCGTGTTAATCCCAGCAGTTGAGGCAGGCGGGTATTGCGTCCTCCGGCATCAAATAAAAATGGTGCGCTTACTATGCCCTGCAAGGTTTGAAATTGCCATGCGGGGCTAGTTGAAATCACTTTAGGCAAGGTTGCAGCGGGCAGCAGGCGGGCACCTTTTTCTACAGCTTCATTGAGCAAAAGTTGTTCGAAAAGTAAACGGTTGATGTGCCAGCCATGTCCATACTGGTGAGAAAGAAAATCGTGTACCTGCGGAGTAGTTGCTCCCCATACTGATTTGTTGCCATAACAGGGCAGGTGATTTTGGGCCTTAAACTTTTCCCATATACCGAGTTGTTGCAACAGCTTGTTGGCTATGGGCGGTAAGCTTTCGCCTGTTTTAAAAGGCAGAAGTTGGGGGCGGTGCAACAAGCCAACCCGGTAACCTGCTTGTTGCAGGAACAGGGCAGCCGTGCATCCGGCCACACCTGCTCCTGCTATAAGCACATCAAATTTTTCAGTATTAATGTTTATGGTATTCTTCAGAAATGGCATACAAAGCTTTTTCTGCCGATACTGAGGTTTTCAATAAGGTATTTTTGGCTAAGGTTCTGCCTGTTTCTACCCACATCACTTCGGGAAACAACACATTGCGGGCTGGTCCTTTTTTACGCAAGATGATGCCAAGCTGGTACCAGTCGTTAATAAAACGAATAAGGCCAGGTGTGCGGTTGGTAGAAAGTCTTTGAGCCGGATTCTGATCGTTGTAGATAATACCACGTAGCCATTTTTTGCGCTCGCTTACGCTGAAAGCTTTTTCTTTATCTGCTGATTTGGCCTTGGGGTCCATAATGGTGAGGTAGTTTTCTTCCAACAATACATCATTGGGTACACGGGCAGGCCAAAAGGTGGGCAGGTATTCTCCGCTGTAAGTTACGTAAGATGACAGGCAACTGGCTGTATCCGTTTGCCATGGTACAGCCATCCAGCGGGTAATGTCTCCGGGTGTACTGCCATCCAGCACACCACCTTCTTTTAAACACAGGTAGCTGGTTAGTTCAGTGCCCAAGTCACCTTCGGGTGCTGTTCTGCGTTTTATTCTGAAAGGTGCGCTGTACATTTGTTTGTGGCGCATGGGCCAGGTAAATTCACAACCGGGGTGAAATGGACCTCCAAGTGTTTCATCCAAAGTAGCGCGTATTAAACCGTTGGCTCTTTCTTCCGGGGTCATGTTGTTCCATGTTTTGGGTGGAGTAAGTTTACCGGTTACAAAATTTCCGTTGGCCCAGGCTTGCAGCCATTCATATTGCAAGGGTAAAATGGCCATCCACTCGCGCGGGTCAACACTGTTTACATTCAGGGTTACACCATCACCATAAAAAGGCGGAATGGCTGTAGCCTGCATCACTTCATAATTGGGGTTACGAAACTGGCTGAACAGGTTTACGCGCATGGGCTTGTATTTGTCAGACGGGTTGCTGAGTTGCTTTAGCAGTTCGGCTGCATTAAAATAGCTGGTGCTTCCCCAGCCGTAGTCCTGAAAAAATCCGGCATTTACCCATTGGGTTAAACTGAGGCCGGAAAGGATGGGATAAATATGGTCGTAGAAATTTACTTTTTTGGGTTTGAGTGCGGGTTGTTTTTCAGTGGCTACCTGCAGCAATAAGTCATATCCGGAGGTAAATGCCCTTACCCCGGGTGCAAAATCGGGAGGAGCGGTAAGCACCCAACCATCATGTGCAGAAAGTACTTTTCCATTTTTTAATTTAATGCTGGCATCAACCGGGCCATCTGAGGTATCATCATGCCAGCCATCATTGTTGGCAAAAGTGGTAGGGGGTGTGTTTTTATAAGAAGCGGAATGACCATAACCACCCAGGAAAATAAGGTTACCGCTGGCATCGGTGCGCAACTCGCCCAGATACACGGGTGTGTTAAAGAACTGGCCATTGTCAAAGGCATATTTGCTGTCTTTTCCATTGGCATTTACATTACGTCCGCTGATGGTGCGTGGACCCGGATCAATAGCGAGCAGGCTGCGGTCTTTGGTTTTGGCATTTCGGTAAATGCTGGCAATGGCGGGCACATCGCTTCCTACTTGCCCGCGGGATGACGGAATGTCGAGGGCCTGATCAAAATTGAACCAGGCTGCTTTTTTGTTGGCGATATGAACCGTCCAGGTAATTTCGCCATCGGCTGCGCTCAGCTCTTTTACAATCTGGCCTTTGCTGTTTAGACCAAAAAGGCGAAAACGGGCGGCTTGTCTTTTGATGCGTCCTTTTTCATCGCGGTAATTGCCTTTGTCTTCTTCGCGCACGCCCGGAATTTCAGGGCCAAAAAAATAGGCTTCAGGACTATTGCCCA